>NZ_JVKU01000009.1:0-60679 GCF_001072385.1 Streptococcus sp. 343_SSPC
CCTACTCAACTGTGCGGAGGTGGGACGACGAAATCGAATTCTAACGAATTACCGATTTCTGTCTCACTCTCTTTCAATAACTGTAAATAAGTTTTAACGTTTACTAAATTGTGAGGCTTTACGGGCCTTTTTCAAGTCTGGTTTGGAAAGTATGAGTTTCAGTTGGCCTAAAAATAGCGTAATACCAAGTCTTTTCAGAACGATATCTACTGATTCATTTCATAAAATTTGAATCAATATGTCTTAAATAGGGGAATAGTTTAGTTTTGTTAGTATTAAAATAATACAGCTACGAAGCTTATTATATCAGAGTTCCTAGTTTTGGGTAACAAAAATCAAATATCTATAAAAGCCTATTAAATTAAGCATTCAAACTTCATTTTCGTTGGAAATAAACACTTATAACCTAATCTTACAAACAATGTTTCAATTTTTCTTTTATCAATATTTTCTTTATATTTAACCACATAAGTTGTAAAGTCTTCGTTCAATTCTTTAATAACTTTATCTGGTACAATAAGAGTCCCCGAATCATTTAATCCTACTTGAGAAAAAAGTCAATCTTTCTGTGACGCACTGGAAGTTGCGTCTACCTGATTCTGATCTACTTCTTCTTGTTTGGAAGAATTTCTTTCCGTCTTATCTGAAGTGTCAGGATCTTTCTGTACATGCCCGCAGGCCGTTAGGATAAAGACAGAAATCAGAGCCAGAAACAAGCTCCCAATTTTCTTGAACCTAGACATACGAGTCCTCCATTTATACAAAACTTGATGAGACTAGCACTCCGCCAAAAATGCCTGCACAGTCTTGACATCTTCTGAACTACCGCCTTGGTCAATATCGCAGATATGCTGGAGCCCATATTTTTCGATAATCAAGGCAGTCGCTCCGCAGAAGGTCCGGCCGTGTTTAACAGAGTCACCATTGTTAACAAAACCTTTAATCAGCCCAGGATGTTTCTTGATAAAGCGTTTGGTAGACCACGGAATTTTCCCAGCACCAGCATTTCGAGTAATGAGAATACAGGGCTCTTCCAGTTTCTCCTTGATACTCTGGGTCGGATAGCCTAGTGATTCTGCAAATCGTTTTCCAATACCAGTATTTGAATCATAAACTACAATCATCTTCATCACCTACTTTCTTAAAAAAAGGATAGCAAACCAAGCCGCAAAGCCTAAAACCACAACATCAGAGATGAGCATAAGCATAAACTCTAAATCTGGCATTATGTGAATGTAAATCAGCAATGACAAAGTTGTCAAAGCCAGTGCTGTCAGCTTAGCAACTGCCGGCAAGCCCGGAATCAAAGCTGCTCCGATTAGGACAATGATGAGACCTCCGACTAAAAATGACTGAAAATCCACACTTAAACTAAAACCAACTGTCACACCGCCGTAGCCAATGGTCAAAAGACCAATTGCGACCAGACAGATACCCAAAATAGCTATTCCACTCATAGCAAATCCTCCTTGCTTATTCATTCTTTTCCTCACTTTCTATTTTTGAATGAACGCTTCCAAATATTCATTCAAATCTTTCTAAAAAATAATTCACTTTATACTTATGCAATCACATTTCTTCCCATTCCTATTCGCACTAAATAAGCCATCACCTCCTTTGTTCGTGAATGAATGGTTATATAAATTCATTCATATCTGCTTCTAAGAAAAGGAATTTCCTCTATTTGGAAAAAATTCCCTTAACAAAATATTTCACTAAAGTCTCAAGACTATCGAAGTAGCCTGAAAAATCCTGCTCTGTGACATGCATGTCTATGTAATAAATCAAGTCATAAACCTTCATGATCTCAGCTATTTTCTCCTGCGAAAAGCCCTCTTCCTGCAAGCGCTGGCTGAAGGTCTGAATCAGAAACTGATGAAAAGCATTGGATGCTCGTCCGGAATCCTGATTATAGTAATCGTGCAGAATCTGAGAAATGCCTGGCTTGTTCCACTCAGCCAGAATTTTATTGGGTGAAATCAATTCAAAAGTGACTGCAA
Source organism: Streptococcus sp. 343_SSPC (assembly GCF_001072385.1). Classification (NCBI taxonomy): domain Bacteria; kingdom Bacillati; phylum Bacillota; class Bacilli; order Lactobacillales; family Streptococcaceae; genus Streptococcus; species Streptococcus sp. 343_SSPC. Next base: position 2,001 of record NZ_JVKU01000009.1, read on the forward strand.
AAAGCTGTTCAACGATTGTCTCGGGCTCGCCCTGCCAGTCTACGCGTTGTATGATTCCCTCACGTATACGGCTATTTTCAGCTACATAAACCTCCAAGAAGATAGCTTCCTTGGACTCATAATACTTGTAAAAGGATCCGACAGCCATACGGCTCTTCTTAGCAATATCAGAAATTCCAGCTGCCTTATAGCCTTTTTCTGCAAATACTTCCCTAGCCGCAGCCAACAGCTCATTTTTTTTATCCATTTCTATGCCTCTTTTATGAATGAATAAGTCTGTATATTCATTCATATTCTAACACATTCTTGCTATTTGTCAAGCATTTATGCGATACTATACAAAAAAGATAGTTTGCTAATCAAATTTTTTTTTAGATTATATTTTGGAGGTTGAGCTATGCTCAAGGAAAGACGAAGCCAGGGTACCATCCCCTACTGGTAATTACTTTTATTTTTCTAAGAATTTTTCAACTGTATCGAGGGGTTTGATATAGGTAAGATTTACAATAAACATAAGCGACTCCCTTAAAATTAATGATAAATAGATTATAATACTTTACAAACTACCTGAATAGTAGGCACATTTTTGTAAGGAAAAAAATGCTGACAAATAAAAATTGGAATTGTAGTATGTCCCAAGTTTTGGATGTAGTTGGTGGCAAGACGGGCTGGAACATCATTAAATGCTATTTCAGAAGCACTTACTCATAGTGACATCCAAATAACGAAGACTTATGTCAATACTACGGAAAAAGTAAATCAAACAGCAGGAGAAATAGCCTTTAGAAGTCTCAAAAAGCAATAGGGTGAACTTTGTGGTGAACTTTAGTTTTTTGAACAAAAAACTCTAAGCAGGCTTAGCCTGCTAACTCATGACAGAAAAGAAAGTTCGGCTTATAATGAAGGTGAACAATACAAATCCGTGGTCTTTAATAGGGCTTTTCCTAGTCTGTACAAAAAACTGGATGAACAAGAGTCATGAGATAACTCGAATATGCCTTGAGCATGAAAATAAAATTACTAGTAGCCTCTTGTTCTATTGTTCAAATAGTTAACAGGAGGTTTTTATAATGGAAGTCATGATTGAAACTTGTTGTGGAATTGATGTCCATCAAAAGTCTATCGTTTGTTGTATTCTAGATGGTCCACTAGATACCAATAAGCCAAAGAAAATTCAGAAAAAATTTGGGACAACTACTGTAGCTCTTCAAAATGCCTTAGCTTGGATGGTAGAAAACCATGTAACACATGTCTTTTTTGAAAGTACTGGGCAATATTGGCTCCCGCTCTTTAATATATTTTCAGATTCTGATCTCGTCTTAGTACTTGCCAATCCTCAACATATCAAGAATGTACCTGGTCGTAAGACAGACGTGAAGGACGCTGAATGGATTGCTCAACTCGGCCGTTGTGGACTAATTGAACCTTCCTATATCCCTGCCCCTGAAGTGGTACAGCTTCGTTTATTAACTCGTCGCTTGCGTTCTTATAAACAACGTCAAACTCAAGTCAAAAATGAAATTCACAATCTCTTACAACGAGCCAATATCAAGCTAACCAGTTGTCTTTCTGATATTTTTTCTAAGACGGGGCATGCACTTTTAAAATTATTCATTAACGGAGAAACAATTGATGTAGAATCTGTTATCCTCTGTATACAGAAGCGAGTGAAAGCAAGTCAAGAGAAACTCGTTGAAGCGATGGAAGGTAAGTTGTCACTAGAAGACCGCTTCCTATTAGACCAGAGCTTAGAGGAATATCAGATGTATCAGGAACTCATTGAAAAACTGACCGATGAGATTCAACACTACATCGAAAAGGAGTTCCCCTGAGGAAAATAGGATACTTCAAACCATTCCTGGTGTGAATGAAAACTGTGCTGCCACTATTCTAGCTGAGATTGGACCAACTATTACAGCATTTCCATCCGATGCACATTTAGCATCATGGGCTGGACTCTGCCCAGGGTCTTATGAAAGTGCCGGCATTAAAAAATCCTCACATATCACGCAAGGAAATCGATATATCAAACAGGCTTTGACCATGTCGGGATTAATTGCAGCACATTCTAAGGATCCAGCTTTTTCTTCTTTTTACAATCGAATTTCCCAAAGAGGAAGCAAGATGAAAGCCGTCGTTGCTTGTGCTCATAAGATTCTTAGAATCATTTACAAACTACTCTCCACCAAGCAAACTTATCAAAAAGAAAAGGCGCTAGGACTGGGGAAACAGTTCTAACGCTTAAATTAAAAAATTTTCAATTACAGTATAGCACAGGAAGTGATTTTTTGCGCTTTTTTACTGCTTTTTTTCAAATAAAAAGACATCCAAGAGAAAATTCTTGAATGTCTGTAAACGTTGATATAATCGTGTTGATTAACGTTTTGAGAATTGTGATGCTTTACGAGCTTTCTTAAGACCTGGTTTGGAAAGTATGGATTTCAGTTGGACTAAAAACAGCGTAATATCAAGGATTTTCTGAACAATATCTACTGATTAATTTCATAAAATTTGAATCAATATTTTTTAAATAGGGGAATAGGTTAGGTCTCTAAGCATTAAAATAATACACCTAACTTTGGTCACCGTTTTTTAGTTATTCACTCTTTTTTCGGATAGTGTTTTTAAAGTTATGATGTAAAATGCCGCAATTAAAACACTATACATCATAATCGGAGGATAGACAATTAAAGATAGAATCAATCCCACTCCTTTAATTATTAGGTCAGGTATCAATAACTTCCTATATTGTGCGGTAGCTTCAAGTAATTCTTTCTGATCTATATTGGGTTTATCAATTACTTTATGTAAAAACCAGTTTGCTACCGTTGAAACAATAACAATCAGTCCATAAAAGAGCTGTGCCGTATGATTCATGAAATGACTACTAACTATTCCAGTAGCATAGGGCATAAATGAAACAAAAAATAAAAGATACAAATTCTTTCAAATTCCTCCCTTTTCAACTTGGCTAACTTGACCTGCATTACCTAGGTCGCTTTGCTTTAAATTATACTTTTTTCTTAAACATTTGATACGAGTAGGTATTTCTTATGAGTAATTTTCATCAAAAAATTTCATATATAATCTCCCTATAATCATGGAAAAGTAGTAAAAATAGTTGTTATCCTAGTTGATTAAAAAAATCTCTGATTTCCTCATCTTTTATAAAATAATATATAATTTTCCCCTCTCTTCTAGTGTCCAAGATGTTTTGATTGGCTAGTTTACGAAGATGGTGGGAGGCAGATGCCATACTGAGATTTAGTAAACAGGCTATATCACAGACACAGAGTTCTTCGACGGCAAGGAGATAAAAGATGATATTTATCTGTTTATTATCGGTAAATTTTGATAAAATGCGAAGTGATTTTTGGACTTTTTCCTTTTCAAGGTAGTTCGTTGCGGTTGTAACATTTTGTTGATTTATAACATCCACTTGACAGATACTATCTTTTTTCATATTTTTTTCTCCTAGCCTAACACAGCCCATAGCATGTCAAAGCTGTTGTTTTCAATCAGGATATACATCCCCAATCCTAAATAGACAACGGCAATAAACCATCTGCTATATTTTTCCAAAGTTTCTCCAACAGAAGGGACTTGTGCTAATTTTTGGGCAGAAAAAACCAAGAGATAAATCATGACTAGAAAAGTAAGTAAAGTCACTATCAAATTCGCTAAATTTAAGGTGGTAAAATATGGGACAAAGACACCAATATTGTCAGCGCCACAACTTGCAAAAGTAATCATAGCGACTAGAAAAATCAGGTTTTTATTGTCTTTTCGCAAACCATCTTTTGCAATAGCTTCTCCATCAGAATCTCCTAAAAGCAAAACTTTGAGGCCTAGGAAAATTGGAATCAAACCGAGTAAACCTAAAATCTCTTTACTAGGAATATAATTTAAGACAAATGCAAAAAGCAAACTTAGGAATATTAGACTAACAGAGCCTAGAAATTGTCCTAAATAGATGTTAATGATGTCCTTTCTGCTTTTTCTTTTGGCAAAAAATAACATTAGGATAATAAGTAAGTCTACGGCTGTCCCAGAATACAGGATTATTGAAGTAACAATATTTTGAATCATAAAACACCTCATTCAAATATATTTTTGAATGTATTCTAACATTAACCTTTGTAGATGTCAACTTAAAATCCACCAATTAATAATTGCATGTCAATATTTGTATTGTGAAACTAGTTTCAGAAATATATAGTCTTAAAGTATGTCCACTGCCAATGGTTTTTTCAATATTTAAAAGGAGAGAACCAATTTGGTCCTCTCCAGGGTATAATTTTCCACCAACCCACTACAGTTGACAAAGAACCGTTATTCTCAAATGAGACAACTCCTTTTAGTTTTTATAACCTCAGCTTCTCGGTCTCTTACCTACTTTTAATAGAAAGACTACGAAGGACGATTCTTAAAGTAGTCAGATTGTGCAATATCGAAAGATTAGATGGGCTTAACCAATTTAACAACCCAAATCCAATTAAACTTCCATTTATTACAACTGTTTCTTGAATATTTCTTTGAATTAATTTCTGCAACGATTCAGATAAAGAATTCAATTCCTCGAAGAAATCTAAACGATTATCTAATAATAAAATATCACTCATCTGCTTAGAAATATCAGCACTTTCATTCATCACAACCCCAATATCTGCAAGCGTCAAGGCAGCAGAGTCGTTTAACCCGTCTCCAACCATCAAAATAGTTCGGCCAGCTTTCTGTAATTCCTGAACCAACTGAAACTTACCATCTGGTTTTAAATCAGTATAAACGTTGTCAAATGTCAGATCTTTAACCAACTCTTCTGTTCTAGCCAACGTATCACCAGTTGCCAGAATCAGTTTTTTCCCTTGGCGCTTTAGCTTTTTCAATGCAACTTTCGCCTCGCTTCTCAAGGGAGTGTGGATACAAAACATCCCAATTAATTCTTTCTTATAAGCCAAAAACAATAAATTGTAATGAGTCTTATATTGCTCAATCAAGGCCAGCTGCTCAGAACTAATTCTTACCTGTTCGTCTTGCATTAGTACATAATTTCCAATGACAACCGATTGACCATCAATTTGCGATTTAATCCCTTTGCTTGCAACATACTGAAGCTTGCCATGCATTTCTTCGTGTTCAATGCCTTCAATTTCAGCTTGTTTAACAATTGCATTGGCAATAGGATGATAGATATGTTCCTCCAAACATGCACTTATTCTTAAAATATCTTTCTCAGTATAATCTCCGAAAGGAAGAACCTTTTCAACCAAAGGATAACTCGTCGTGATGGTACCCGTTTTATCAAACAAGAAAGTATCCACTTCCAGATATTTTTCTAATACATCACCATCTTTAATAACCATTTCTCGATTTAGACCTTCCTTTATGGCCGTAAGGTAGGCTACAGGTGTGGATATTTTTAGAGCACATGAAAAATCCACCAATAAAAAGGAAATGGCTTTTGAAAACGAACCTGTTAACAGATAAGTCAAACCAGCACCTAAGAAGTTATATTTTACAACCTTGTCTGCCATCCTAATAAAATGACGTTGTTTTGTCTTCTTACTCTCTTCAGATTTTTTCATCAGATTGATGAGTTGCAAAATACGACTGTTTATCTGATTATCAGTCACACGAATTCTTAACTCTCCTGTTTCCAAAACAGTATTCGCACATACAGAATCTCCCTCTTTCTTTTCAACAGGGAAGCTCTCTCCAGTCAAGGAACTCTCATTGACCATGCCTAATCCTGAAACCACTTGGCCGTCAAACAAGATTTCATTACCTTGGGAGACAACTAATACATCACCTACTTGAACATCAGAACTCTTGATGCTGATGACCATGTCTCCCCGCACTAAGAAAACATCACTTTCTTTAGCAAGAAGGCTTTGTTCCAAATCTGTTGCTGTTTTTTTTAAAGACCACTGATCCAGATGATTACCCAAATCAAGCATAAACATGATGTTGCTAGCTGTCTTGGATTGGTTCATAAACAAGGACAACAAAATGGCCGAACAGTCCAAGACCTCCATGGTTAGTTCCTTGCGCGCTAAAGTTTGATAGGCTTCTTTGACATAACCCAAAGCCTGATAACAAGTCCAAATATAACGAATAGGGTAGGGTACAAAACTTCGAAACAGCAAACGCTTAATCGCTGCACCCGATACAATTGAATAAGCACTCTCTTCTCTACGAATGGGAAGAGTCATCAAGTCCGAAACTTTCCCCTTGTCAATTTTTTTTAAAAAGGCCTCTGCATTTTCTAATACAGAGAAGCCTTCTTTCATACGTAGAGTAAAGTGCTGCTGATCCATATAAAACTGAATAGAGTCGATCCCTTTTTCATCTTTAGCCAAGGAACGAAGATAATCTTGAATATCCAAGGTCAGTGAAAACGAGGACGATAATCGGATATGTTGATATCCTCTGTGTAGCACTTTAAAAGACATATTATTCACCTGTCAGGCTATCTAATTGTTCTTCTTTCTTTTCCTGTTCGTATAAATATTTAGCGTCTTGTAAAACATCATCACCGTGTTGTTTTACAACAGAAACAGATGCATCCAGTCCATCTTTCAATTTGTAAGCTTTAGCCAAGGCCTTAGAATAGCCTTTCTTAGCTTCTTTACTTGCTAAGACTTTCAAGCCAAGCGTCCCAAATGCTACCCCTCCTAAGAAGAGAGATGATTTTTTCGCAACTTTTGCGACGTTTAATACTTCTTTTAACATGTTTATTTCCTCCTTGTAACTATTGTAGCGAAAAATGACAGCAAAAGCAATTGCTGATATCTGATATATAGATAAAATTCTCTATACTGATATTTAATTATATTATGATGAAAACAATATACTTTATTTTTTGATACTGTAAATAATTATGTGTAAACACTTAAGTAGAGTTACGGAGTGTTAATTAAATAAGCTTTCAAGTGTATCAGAACATTGACCAAACCCTTTATGGATTCGTTGACTTTGCTTGAAATTATAATCTTCAAACAACGTAACTAAGTAACGTTCCAGAGCCTCCTCATTAGGAAAAAGAACCTTCTTTTTCGTTTGATGTTTGATTTCTTTGTTAAGAGACTCAATGAGGTTTGTCGAATACATGCTGTGCCAAATCTGGTAGGGAAACTGATAAAAAGTTAAAAGATTATCCGTCTTCTCCAGACTTTCCATGACTTTCCTATACTTTGGTTTCCATTCGGCGAGAAAGTCCTCTAAAGCTTGTCCTGCCATTTCTAAATTTTCAGCACGATAAATCATTATAAATTGCCCCAGAATAACCGCTCTATCTGCTCGTTTCACTTTACTAGCTAGATTTCGACTAATATGAATTAAGCAACATTGTTGTTTAGCTAATGGGTGAGCCTGACTGATAATCTGCTCAAGCCCCTTAAAGCCATCTGTAACTACAAGAGAAATCTGTTGGATTCCTTGGTTTTGAAGCTTGTCTAACAGGGTGGACCAAGAAGCATTGTTTTCTTGAGGCAACTGTGCATAGCATATCTCTATGCGACTAAAGTCGCTAGAGCTATCCTAATTGCGCACCGCCAGTTCTCATAGAAAAAAACACCTTGCAAGATGCAAAGTGTTTTCGTTTGTATTCTGCTGTCCAGTAACGAATTAACGTTTACTAAATTGTGATGCTTTACGGGCCTTTTTCAAGCCTGGTTTGGAAAGTATGAATTTCAGTTGGACTAAAAACAGCGTAATATCAAGACTTTTCTCCGCTTTTATAAAAGCTTTTTTCCAATCAAATTCAACTAATTTTATCCGAATGGTGTGGATTTTACCCCCAAAATTACAGAGAATGGAGCTGATAAACACTAAACGTTCACACCATTAGTTAAATGATTTTTTGTTCATCATTTTTCTTAGATGATAGAACTTCTAATTTATTTCTTATTCAAGCAAAAACAACCTGCTATAAGTAAGAAAGAGGAAGATACAAGAAAAACACGGCGTAAAAACCGATTCAGTTCATTGTCCTCAATCCTTGTCTGCTTCATTTTCTTTTACGAGATCGTTTTGTGAATCTTTTTCAGAGAGTTTTTGATCAATATACTTGTCAATGTTTTCATAAAATTCCTTGGTCGCTTCACTATCTAATGTTGGCGAGTTCTGAACTTGATTCACTTTCAATTGAACAGATTGAATACCGTAAGAGGCTTGTTTTTGGTGGAGTGTTTCTAATTCTTCTTCTGAAATCGGATCTCCAACAACCGTCAAGACCAATTCATTGTTACTTGACTTGTAGACTTGATTAATAACCGTATAATTGGCGAACTCTTTTCCTACAAACTGTTTGATCCCTTCTTTGCGCGCTTGTTCTATTGTCAGAGTAACTGCCGAATAGCTAGCTGGAAGAATCAACAATACAATCAAAGATATCAAGCCAATTCTCATTTTAATGCTCAGCTCTTTAAATGAAGTTAAAGGAGATTTTCTCATCAAAATTCTTGTTCCAACAATGTTGGCTAGCACGATAAAGACACAGTTGATCAAGAAAAGATAGAGAGCCCCCAATAAAAATCGTACATTCCCATTAGCTAAACCATAGCCAGCAGTACAGATAGGCGGCATCAGAGCTGTAGCAATGGCTACTCCTGGCACGATATTGTTTGCTTCTTTTTTCCTTGAACCGATCACACCAGCAATCCCACCAGCAATAGCAATGAGGACATCCCAAATGGTTGGAGAGGTTCGTGCAATCAACTCGCTACTTGCATAAGACAAGGGAGAAATCCAGAAATACAGAGTCGAGACAAGCAAACTGACCAACACTTGAGTCAATAAAACCTCTAGAGATTGCTTGATTAAACGCGTATCAAAAATAGCTAAACCGAATCCCAGTCCAACAATCGGTGTCATGAGAGGTGAAATCAACATGGCTCCTATAATGACAGCTGTTGAATTCATATTTAGTCCGATAGAGGCAATAAAAATTGCACACATCAAAATCGCTGTATCTCTCAATCGAACATGAAGGTCATCGTATAATTTCTCACGGTATTCCCGTGTTGAATAATTGGCAGTCATTTGTCCTCTCCTCTTTCCTTATTTAAATTGGTATAATAATTAAAAATAACAGCTGATAAACAGCAAAAAAATATGAGCCCATAAATCGTCAAGAAGACACTGGTAATCCTTCCAATCAAGGTCACAGCTAGGAGATCCCCGTAGCCGACAGTCGTCGAAGTCACAAAAGCATACCAAAGACCGTCTCCGTAATTTGTGATAGCAGGTTCAACTAGGAAAAGCACGCCTCCTGACCCAAAAACAAAGGTCACAAAACTCAGAGCAAACCGAGTAAAACCCGTAACCTGCATAATATGCCATAACATTTTTAAACGTTTCATTTGTTCTCCTTATTCATACTAGCTCCTGACCGAGCCGTTTTTTTCCAATAATCAAAGTGAAGATAGGACATGATCTCCATCAGAGAAAGATAGACAAACTGATAGATCTGATTTAAGCTGATTATCAACTGATATTGTTTGAAAAATGACTGGAAGAAAGACCAGATATGACTGTCTTGAATCAGTCCCTTCTTAATATCAGACAGGATATTAGCTAAAGCTCCCAAGGACTGAAACGGTAAATCCTTGACATTTATATAGATCCGGTCCACCACATCATTCAGACTGGTATCTTGGATGGCATGAAATTCTCCAAAGAGAACTCCTGCCGCTCCAAGAGTAGAAACAAATTCCACCAAATAATTTCTGAGGAAATTTTCTCAACCTTTTCCCATAATGTGTTTAGTGCCATCCATAACGATCCCAACCAGAAAAAGGAAAGAAAACAAGCAAAGAAATTTTGCCGTAAATCCCAAAAAGCTTCAAGACTTGGTGTTGTTGGTTTTTCTAACTCTAAAACCAAGATGGTCATAATAATTGCTAGAACAGCATCTGTCAATACAATTAATCTGTCTTTCTTCATCGGATTGCATCCCCTTTCTTTTTTGTAACATTCTATCTTATCGCATAATATTGGATATTCTTTCATAATCCGACTACAAACAAAAATAAACCAAAAAGTATGTCCCTATTATACTATATTTAACTCTAGAAGTATTCATCCATCTAATTAATAAATATATCATATTTCACAATAAGTGAATACTATCAAAGATTCATCCCCTTTCACTTCATCATGTAGTGTTGCTTAGATTTATCAAAAACAACCAAATTTGTATTAATTTCAAGTATCACCTAGTTACAAAAATTTGGGGTGAACAGAAAAAGCATCCCGTATTTTTGATACGAAATGCTTTCAATAAGTTTAAATAAGTTTTAACGTTTACTAAATTGTGATGCTTTACGAGCTTTCTTAAGACCTGGTTTCTTACGCTCAACTTTACGTGAGTCACGTGTAAGAAGTCCTGCGCGTTTCAATGAATCGCGGAAGTCTGGGTCTACTTGAAGAAGGGCACGAGCGATACCGTGACGGATAGCTCCTGCTTGACCAGCGTAACCACCACCTACAACGTTAACGAAAACGTCGTATGAACCTGCAGTTGAAGTAACTGCGAATGGTTGGTTGATTACAAGACGAAGGTCAGCGTGTGGGATGTACTCTTCAACATCTTTTTTGTTAACAGTGATTTTACCAGTTCCTGGAACAAGGCGAACGCGTGCAACAGCGTTTTTACGACGTCCAGTACCTGCATATTGTGCTTGTGACATACTTTATTGTTCCTTTCCTTAGATAAGTCCTGAAATATCAAGAACTTCTGGTTGTTGTGCAGCGTGAGTGTGCTCAGCTCCAACGAATACTTTCAATTTCATACCTTGAGCGCGGCCAAGAGTATTGTGTGGAAGCATACCTTTAACTGATTTCTCAATCAAACGAACTGCATTTTTAGAACGAAGTTCACCAGCAGAGATTGATTTCAATCCACCTGGGTGGTTTGAGTGAGTGTAGTAGATCTTATCAGTTGCTTTTTTACCAGTCAATTTAACTTTTTCAGCATTGATAACGATTACGAAGTCACCTGTATCAGTGTGAGGTGTGAATGTTGGTTTGTTTTTTCCGCGAAGCACGCTTGCAACAACTGCTGAAAGGCGTCCAAGAGGTACATCAGTTGCGTCAACAACGTACCATTTGCGTTCTACTTGGCCTGGTTTAGCCATGAATGTAGTTTTGTTCATGATTTCTCCTATTATGAATATCGTTTTTGTTTACAGGGCGGATGTTCCGGTCCGCAAGTTATTTGAAAGGTTCCGGGGCCTTACAAATGGGGTAAACAATACCGCCTACTATTGTATCAAATTTTTAAGATAAAAGTCAACCAATTTAAAAAATTATTTGCGATTTTCTTTTCCTATAACAAAGCCGATGAGAGAATTAGGACCGACGTGAGCAGCAATGACGGGACCTAGTGGCATGATCAAGACTTGGGAGATAGCTGGATTCTCCAACAATTGATCCTTGAGCTCCTCTGCTCCTGCCAAATCATCTGTATAGGAAACCAAGGCTGTGCTGTGACCGATATCTTCCTGGATGAGGGTGAGCATTTCCCGCATAGCTTTTTTACGTCCACGTACCTTAGCGATTGGAGCTAACTTGCCTTCTTCATCAATCCAAAGAAGGGGTTTGATGTTGACCAAGCTTCCGACGATGGCTGAACTCTTAGAAAGGCGTCCCCCGCGCATAAGATGGTAGAGATCATCCACCAAGAAATAGGTCCGCAACTTTGGAGCCACTTCCATCAGTTCTTCCTTAACTTGATCCAAACTCTTGCCGGCATCACGCGCCTCAACTGCTAGCATAGACAAGTAGCCTTCTCCAATCCCTGCAGCTTTTGGATCGATGATTTCGATGACAGCTTCTGGGTAGTCTTCAAGGACCAAGTCTCTTGCCATGACCGCACTCTGGTAGGTCCCTGACAAAACTGAAGAAAAGGCGATATAGAGGAGATTTTCCTTGCGTTGAGCGTAGCCTTTGAAAATCTCTTGGAATTGCCCAACATTGACCTGACTGGTCGTTGGTTTAGCACCTTTTTGCATCTCTGCTAATAATTGGGGGCTGGTGAGTTTGTCTGGACCCACTGTCTCATAATGAGCCCCATCGATTTGGATTGACAAACCGACGATCTCTACATCATGCTCCTGTGCCCATCTTTCATCTAAATCTGCAGTTGAATCTGTTAAAATTTTAAAGGTCATTTACTTGCTCCCATCTCTTTTTGTAGTTGACGTAGGCCCTCTTGGTCAAAAGGCCGTATCGGTGGTTTTTGATCGTTGACGGCTCCTCGCGCCTGGTTCAAGTCGGCCTTGACAACGGCAACTCTCTTCTCCAGCTCCCGCGCCGAAACACGAAGTGCTCCTTGAGCAAAGACCGTCCATTGCTCATTCAAGTCACTCGTCGCGACTGATACTTGATGAAGGGGTGTATTGAGCTCTGCTGCCAGACGTTCAATGTAGTCATCGGCGGTCTCCTCCTCTGCTGTGAAGACCACTTGGACCTGAAATTCTTCATAGATCTGGCGAATCCCTGGCATGTATTGGGCATCAAAGACACAAATCACGCGAATGCCTTCAAAGCTGGCATAGTGGCTAAGCTTCTCTAGGAGGATCGTTCGTGCAGCATCGAGCTCACTTTTCTTAAAGAGCTGGCGGGTTTCCTGCCAGAAGGCAATCATGTTGTAGCCGTCCACTAACAAAATTTTTTCTTTCATGGATTGCCCCCTTCCTTTGATTTCTTCTATTATAATTTATTGCGAAAGACCTCATACATAAGGATCGCTGCTGCGACACTGGCATTCAAACTTTGGACATGCCCCTGCATAGGAATAGTAATCATTTCATCCACTTGCTTTTTAATATTGGCTGAAATGCCCTTGCCTTCGTTGCCAATAATGAGGGCTAGCTTCCCACTGGTATTCCATTTGTGAGAAGGCGTCCCATTCATATCGGTTCCGAAAATCCAGAAGCCTGCTTCTTTGAGCTTATCCAAGGTTTGGCTAAGGTTGGTCACCCGAGCAATAGGGACATGCTCCACTGCCCCAGTTGAGGTCTTAGCGACAACAGGGGTCACTCCAACAGCACGGTGCTTGGGAATGATGACTCCCGCTACTTGGGTCGCATCAGCTGTTCGCAGGATGGATCCCAAGTTATGCGGATCAGTCAAGCCATCCAAAATCAAGAGCAAGGGATTGTCTTGATCAGCTACCTGGGTCAAGATCTCAGTCAAGTCCGTATAGGCAAATTCCGAAACCCGCAAGACAAAACCTTGGTGGACAGCTCCTTCTGTCATTTCTTGCAAGGTTTTCTTAGGGGTCCAAGAAATGGAGACCTTTTTTTCCGCTGCTAGATCTTTGATTTTTTCTACATTTTTCCCACGCAAATCATCCTGAATATACAATTTATTTCCTGTATTTGCGACTAGTGCTTCTGTAACGGCATGAACGCCATAAACAATATCGTTTTTTTCCATGAAACTAGTATAACACAATTGCCATATCTGGTGAAACATTTGAAGTAGGCCACTTTGCTTGTGGTATAATGAAACTAGTTTAGAAAAAGGAAAGAACTAGCATTATGCCACTTATTCACCGAACCATCAAGATGGTTCTCGCCACCTGTTTGGCCATCTTGCTTGCAGAGTTTTTGGGTCTGTCCTACGCCACCTCTGCGGGGATCATTGCCATTCTCAGCATTAGCGATACCCGTCGAAGTACCGCCAAACTAGCCTATAATCGCTTCATGTCCATGCTTCTTGCTCTCCTCCTAGGAAGCTTAGCCTTTCAGATTCTCGGCTTCAATCTCTGGGCCCTTGGTTTTTATCTGGCCACCTATGTCCCCCTTGCTTTCCTACAAGGCTGGGAAATTGGTATCACGCCCAGCTCTGTCCTGGTTACCCATCTCCTGCTAGAAAAATCCACTTCCCTTTCTTTATTGGGAAATGAAGTAGCTATTTTCCTAATCGGAACCAGCTTTGCCCTTCTAGCCAATCTCTATATGCCTTCTCGACAGGAAGAAATTGATCGCTATCATGAAATTGTCGAGGAGCAACTCAAGAAGATTCTCTATCGCTTTGCAGAGTTTCTAGGAAAAGGAGACGGGAGCAACGATGCTAGCTTGATTCGTGAGCTAGATACCATCTTAAAAGAAGCTCTCGATTTAGTCTATTTAGACCACTCCAATCACCTCTTCCATCAGACCAACTACCATATCCACTATTTTGAGATGCGCAAGCGCCAAAATAATATACTGCGGGACATGGCCAACAACGTAAACAACTGTCAATTAGCCGCGAGCGAGAGTCTTATTTTGGCCCAACTCTTTGCTAAAACAGCCAGCCAGCTCAGTCAGGAAAATCCAGCCCAATTCCTACTTGACGAAATCAACCGCTATCTAGCAGTCTTCCGCGAGCGACCTCTCCCTCGATCTCGTCAAGAATTTGAAACCCGAGCGACCCTTCTGCAGCTCCTCCGTGATCTTGAAACCTTCATCTCCATCAAGGTGGAATTCTATCAAACCTACCAGAAGGAACTTCAAGCATAAACCCTTCTTTAGAGACTGGGAAGATTTCCCCAGCTCTTTTTCTTTGCCATCAATCTGTAACGAATTTTAAGAGAAAAACTTCCATATATATTGAAAGCGCTGTCATAAAGTGTTATGATAGAGGTGCATACATGCAAAGAACAAAGGAGGTCTCTTTATGCATTCTTCTTATAAGAAGCGTTTGTACACAAACGCACTCAGTCTTTCTACCGCTGTCCTTTTAGCCTTCCTCGCACAAGGCCAAGTTGCTGCGGACACTGTTGAGACAGCTAGTCCTGCCACACCTGTCGAAAACGTCCTCAAGCCAGAGGAGGCTAGTGCTAGTCCAGTTACTGGATCAGAAGTGGCAAGTCCTAGCTCAGCATCAGAAGTTACACCAAGCCCTGTGGAAGCAAGTCCTAGCTCAGCTAGTCCAGCTAGCGCAGAAGCAAGCTCGTCTACCGCTTCAGACACCGCTAGTCCTACGACCAAAGTAGAAAGCCCTGTAACAGAGCGAGCAGCAAACGCAGATCCTGCTATCAGCCTTAGTGACAGCCCTGTTTACATGTCTGAAAAGGGAACGCTAACAGATACCGTCAAGGATCAAGCTCAGGCTGCTGGCAAGATTAGCTGGACCTTGGACGACAAACCACTGGAAGAATGGAAAACTTGGGATATGGAGACAGGAACTCTTTCCAAAGATCCCTTCATCACAGTTGAAGAGAACAAAAACGGAAACGATTTGGATCTGACCTTTACTGTCAAGGAACTCTTTGGCGAAGATTTAAGCCTTCGGAGCCCTAATAATATCCGTCGGACCTATCGGAACTATATTGGCGAGCATACTTTAGTCGGAACTAGTTCAGATCTTGGGCTGACTATTCGCAAGAATCTAACCTTCCGTCCATATAAAGATTTCCATACCCACGAGGAAATGCTAGCTTCCATTGAGCAGACAAAGGCAGAAGCCAAAACGGACCGTCTAGTTCAGCTTGAAACCCTTGGTAAGAGCGCCCAAGGCCGTGATATGAAGATGGGAATTGTGAGTAAGGACCAAGCAAGTATTGACCACTACCTCTCATCTACCAATCCAACAGCTCTCACAAAACCAAGCGAGATGTTGGCAGCTCTGAAGGACAAGACCTTGGATTACAAACTGCCTGTCCTGGTTCATAATACGCATGCGGATGAACAACCTGGGATTGACATCATCACTGGTCTCTTCCATACCTTCGCCACAGAAAACCAAGTCACTTTTAAAACGACAGATGAAGCTGGTAACGTCAAGAATGTAACTCTGGACATCCCAACCTTGCTCAATAAATTCATCTTCTTGTTTGACTTCACGGAAAACCCTGACGGGGATGCTCTTAACCTACGTGCCTTAGCCAATGGACTGGATCCAAACCGGGATGCTAGTTACCAAACAAACCCAGAAGTGCGTACCGTCATCCAAATGATCAACAAGTGGAATCCGATCGCTCTCTATGATATCCATGGATTTGTCAAAGAATTCTTGATCGAGCCTGCAACGCCTCCACATGATCCAAACTTTGAATACGACCTTATGTCCAACCTCATGCTGGAAAATGCCCATCATATGGGCCGTGCAGGGGTTGCCAACTCCAAATACGACAGCTACATCATTCCAAAACTGGATTGGGGTGATGGCTGGGATGATTCCTTCTCTGGTTATACAGGTGTCTATGCCGTTTACCATGGCATCTTGGGCCACACCATCGAAATTCCAGAATCCAACCAAGAATCCTATTATGCTGGACGCAATGCTGTCCTTGGCGGAATTGATTTCCTCAGCCAAAACCCAGACAAGCTTCTTGAAATGCGCCTCAACTTCTACTTACGTGGCCTCAACAAGATCGAAGATCCAAAAGCAGAGAACGAACTAGTGGGACCAACTGGTGAAGTTGTCGGTCGTGTGAAGAATGGTCGTCCGAAATTCTTCCCTGACTACTATGTTATCCCAATGGGATTGGACAAGGACAATGATGCGCAAGAAGCCTTCAATATGATTGACTACTTCAAACGCAACGGTGTCCTCGTCAAAGAACTCAAAGAAGATACAGGCACCTACAAAAAAGGAGACTTAGTCATTGACATGGCTCAAGCTAAACGGGGCTATGCCAACCATATCCTCTATAAAGGGTCTAATGAATCCGCCTGGGCAGCCATGTATGCGGAACTTCTCGTTAACTTCCCTGATATGAAAGGCTTCAAGGCAGAACCTGTGTTCAATGACGGCCTCTTTGCTGGAAAACTTGGAGAAGTCACCACCACTCGCGCGACTAGAACCTCTGAGATTGATCCGAAAGCGCCTTACTACGTCATTGCCAATACCTCGGCTAGCGCTGTTCAAGCCGTGAACAAGGCGATTTCCCAAGGTAAATCTGTCTACCTAACAGATGATGGCTACATCGTTGATCGCGATACCTTTGCATCACTCCTTCCAAACTACGCTATCTATGGCGAAGCCCTCTACAAGGTACCAAACGGTCCAACCTTGAAACCATTGAAAATCTATTCTCCAAACTATCACTACGATTGGACCGGCGTAGATGCGCCTGCTCATACTAGTTTGGTCCTTGAAAAATTAGGTTTCCAAATCGTCGATACTCCTGACGAAGCAGATGTCATTGTGCTTGAAAACAACCGCTTTGACGCCTCCATCTTCGGCAAGAAACCAACTCTCGTCATCGGAGGGGAAGCCATGCAGAAACTGGAAAAATTGGGAGTTCTTACAGGTTTTGATGCTGAAAAACTTAAAGGTGGCAGTGACTACGAGGGCTTGATGAAGGCCATCATTGATGACCAAGATCCACTGACCAGCGGTTACAAGAAGAACGCCCTCTTCTACTCCAACTCAGGAAACTGGATTGAAAAAGTTCCAAGCAACTTCAAGACCTTGATGAGCATCGCTTCAAGCGACTACTACATTGCTGGCTGGTGGCCAAAAAATGAAGTCCTAGCCAACAAAGTCATGGCCATCTCTGGAGAACTGATGGGACAACCTCTCTTTGTCTATGCAGGAAATCCAACCAACCGTCAACACCCTGTCCACTTCTTCCGCTGGGTAACCAATGCGATCTTTGGCAGCAAGTTAGCAAGCTTGATGGATTACGTACCAGCCAAAGAACCAGATCAGGTGGTGGTTCCAATTCATAACCAAACAACCACTCCACAGCCAATCTTGGCTAAGAAGGACACTCCTAAAGTGCTCCTTCCACAAAAAGAAACCGCAGCTGAAACTGAAGAAAGCGTGCAAACCTTGAGCTACCAAGTGGGACAAAGATTCCTAGAAAATCCAGACAAGGCGCAATTGCCACAAACTGGAGAAGACACAACCGCACACTTCATTCTTTCAAGCTTCTTGCTAGCCGTTAGCGGCGGCTTCCTCCTCTTGAAAAAGAAAGAAGTTGAGTAAGTTCCAGGTTTAGACTTGGATGACATGAAAAGAACCTTCGCGTCTGCGAAGGTTCTTTTCTATTCTGCCAATTCCAACACAACCGTTTGGTAAGGGGCCAATTCGAGCACTTGGTCTCCTTCTTGGAATAATCCTGCAGTGTTATTTAAAATGACGGTTTTAATCGGAGCTGGCAACTCCAAGGTGGCCTGGCGATTTTGGAAATTGCTGATCACCAAGAGGCGCTTGTCCCCACGGCGTTCAAAGGCGATGATGTTTTCACGGTCCCGATAAGCCGGGATCATATCTCCAAACCGAATGGTATTTCCATAGAGGGGATGGCGGTACAAGGCGGTCAGTTGGCGATAATAATTCAAGATAGAATTGGGATCCTTTTCCTGGTCTTCCACATTAATAGAATGGTCTGGTTTGGGACTGATCAACCAGGCTGGTCCATCGCTAAAGCCCAGACCTGGCTCTGCTGACCATTGCATGGGCGTCCGCGCATTGTCCCGGCTGTATTTGGCAATCGCTGCTAATGCTTCTTCCTCGCTCAAACCAGCTTCTTTCGCAACGTGGTAGCCATTGATGGTCGCGATATCATCAAAGTCCTCCACTGATTCAAAGACTTGGTTTTCCATCCCAATTTCTTGGCCTTGGTAGATAAAAGGAATTCCCTTACGCAAAACCTGAATGGTTCCCAGAGCTTTTTTACTGGTATCGTTTACTGGACCTTCTGCGATATAGTGGGACACGCCACGAGGTTCGTCGTGGTTTTCAATGATGGTCGAGAGAACTCCAATACTATCTGCACGCTCATGGGCTTGGAAAATACTTTCCTTGAGTTCATCTGCTGTCGGAAGACTATGATCAAACCAGCCTTTTCCTTCCTGACCCAGCATGGTTTGTTTGAAGTCAAAGATGGAAGAGAAGACACCATCTTTTCCAATAAAGAAGTGCAACTCTTCATCGGTTTCATTGAAAACTTCCCCTACAGTGAAGGCATTGTACTTGGCAAAAGTATGCTCTTTTAACTCTTGCAAGAAAGGTTCAATCGGTTGGGCATTGACCAGAGACTCCGGTACTGGGACCAGACCATTGTCACGATCGGACGGAAGCGAACGCCATTCTAAATCTTTTTTAATGTTGATAATAGCGTCAATCCGGAAGCCCGCGATTCCCTTGTCCAACCACCAGTTGATCATGGTGTAAATTTCTTCGCGCAAGACAGGATTTTGCCAATTGAGGTCTGGCTGATCCTTGTGGAAAGAATGGAGATAGTATTTGTTGGTGCCAGGAACCGGTTCCCAGACACTACCTCCAAAGTAACTTTCCCAGTTGTTGGGTTCCTTGTCGCTTTCGATGAAGTAAAAGTAGTCTGCATAAGGGCCATCTGGATCCGCTAAAGCTTTTTGGAACCACTCATGATGACTGGAGCAATGATTGACCACCAAGTCCATAATGATGGAAATGCCTCGCTTCTTGCCTTCCGCAATCAACTCTTCCATATCTTCCATGGTCCCAAAAAGGGGATCAATGGCATAATAGTCAGAAATATCATAGCCCTGGTCAATAAAAGGACTCTTGTAAACAGGGGAGAGCCAGAGAATATCAATCCCTAAGTCTTGAAGGTAATCGAGTTTCTCCGTGATGCCTTTCAAATCCCCAACACCATCTCCATTGCTGTCTTTGAAGCTTTTTGGGTAGATCTGATAAGCGACCTTCCCCTTCCACCAGTCTTTTTCCATGTTTTGTCTCCTTAAAATGAAAGAGACCGAGACAAATCGTCTCAGTCTCTATAGTGTCAGTATTGATTAGTATACTGTTTTTTCAGTTTCTTTGTCGAAGAAGTGAGCTTTGTTCAAGTCAAATCCAAGTTCGATGGTTTCACCAGTTCCAAGATAGTCACGCGCATCCACTTTTGCGATGAATTCGTTGTCACCAACTTGGCAGTACAAGTGAGATTCTGAACCGAGCAACTCAGATACAGAGATGGTTGCTTTCACGACTGATTCTGGGAAAGTTTCAAGGAAAGCAGCTTCTGTATTCACGTCTTCTGGACGGATACCAAAGATCAATTCTTTACCATCATAGCCTTTTTCTTTCAAGACTTTCAAAGCACCTTCTGGAACTTTCAAATTCAAGCCGTTAGTAACGATGTGGCCACCTTCCAACTTCACGTTAATGAAGTTCATGGCAGGACTTCCGATGAATCCAGCTACGAATTTGTTAACAGGGTTCTTGTACACTTCTTGCGGAGAACCAATTTGTTCCACACGTCCAATTGTACCAGTACCAGCTGGGTTTTTAGTCGCAGACATGATAACGATACGGTCAGCCAATGTCATCGCTTCTGTTTGGTCGTGAGTTACGTAGATGGTTGTAGCTCCGATACGGCGGTGGATTTTCGCGATTTCAGCACGCATGGATACACGAAGTTTCGCATCCAAGTTTGACAATGGTTCGTCCATCAAGAACACTTTTGCATCACGGACAATGGCACGTCCCATAGCCACACGTTGACGTTGACCACCAGAAAGGTCAGCTGGTTTACGATCCAAGAATTCTTTCAAGCCAAGGATTTCAGCTGCTTCTTGTACACGTTTGTCGATATCTTCCTTGCTGTATTTACGCAATTTCAAACCAAATGCCATGTTATCGTACACAGTCATGTGTGGGTAAAGAGCGTAGTTTTGGAATACCATGGCGATGTCACGGTCTTTAGGTGCTACGTTATTTACAACAGTACCATCGATGGAACATTCACCTTCTGTGATATCTTCAAGACCAGCGATCATACGAAGAGTTGTTGATTTACCACATCCTGAAGGACCTACGAAAACGATAAACTCTTTGTCTTTGATGTCCAAGTTGAAATCTTCAACTGAATAGTGTTCGCTGTTTGGATATTTTTTGTAAATATTTTTAAGATTTAATTCTACCATGATGGTACTCCTTTGATTTTTATAGTTCTATTGTAAATGAAAACGCTTTACAAAGCTATGGCAACTCTCACAAAAAAGAAAAAGAGTTTTGTGCAAGTTGCACAAAACTCTGGATTCATTTCATTTAAATAACATCCTGTAGAACCAAATGGTAACAAAGGGCTAGATCAGTCAGATTTTTTAACTGGAGACCCGTTAGCTCTTCCCATTTGTCAATCTTGTATTGAAGGGAATTGCGATGGAGATAAAGTTGCTGGGCCGCCTTGGTTACAACTGCCCCGTTGTCCCAGAGGGCAACAATGATATCCTGCAACTGGTCTTGACTCCCAATCAACTGATGCAAGCGTTCTTTGATAGGATGGAGATCCAAATCTGCCTGCTCGATTCCCCACAGGTAGAGTTGAGAAAAGCGGTAAACACCTTGATGGCCTTCTCGGATCCAAGATCGAAAGGCTGCCCGTTCTGCTCGGATGACCGGAGATACTTTCCCAGCTTTTGACTCGGTCCATACCTGCCCGACCATGATGGATAAGCGAATATTAAAATCATACTCCATGGCAGAGACGGTATCTTTTAAGATATCAGCCACAGTCAGCGACTGCTCTTGATCTAGAATGAGTACATAGTCCTGTCCACTCAGTTGCAAGACTGCCCGAAAGTTGGGCAAAAGCGTCTGCATCATCTCTAACCAGGAAGCTGTCCCTTCCGCTGTCGAGTGCGAGAGGTGGCAATAGACGAGTTGCATTTTTTTGATGACTTGAGGGGCTTCTCCCTTTCCATCGATCAGGTATTGGTACCAAGGGTTGGGGGCAAAATCTTCCTCACTGCCCAACCAGGAAATCAATTGTTTCTCTCTCTCGGTCAGCTCTTCTTCCTTCAGTAGCAACCATTGCTGGGCCTGCAGGGGAATGGCTACATAACCAACTGGTGGATTGGGGTGATCCGTCACCTCGGCCTGAGGGAACCACTCTCTGATATTTTTCACTATTTTGTTCCTTCTTCCACTTTTTGGATACACCAAGCTACCAATTCCTCTAAGCGACTGATTTCATCTGTCAGATGCAGGTAACCCATGACCGCTTCAAAACCTGTCGACATGCGATAGGTCACAACATCCGCATTTTTGGCCTTGGTATGGCTATTGGTATTGCGACCACGCTTATAGATCTCGACTTCTTTCTCTGTCAAAAGCTCTTCTTCCAACATCATCGCAATCAGACTAGCCTGGGCCTTGGCAGAGACGTAGCGGGTTGCAGCTTGGTGAAGTTTATTGGGCTTGGTCATCCCTTGAAAAATCAGGTGCTTGCGAATATACATGGAATAGACCGCATCTCCCTCAAAGGCCAGGGCGATCCCATTGATTAGATTGACATCAATCACGTGTCCACCTTACACCTTCTTTTGTATCCAAGAGCTTGATTCCTTGCGCAGCCAATTCATCGCGAATCGCATCTGCTCGCGCAAAATCTTTATTAGACCGCGCTTCTTGACGCTCCGCGATCAAGGCTTCAATATCTGCATCCAAGACTTCCTCGACAAAGACCACTCCAAAGACTTCTAGCATCTTGGTCAAGGCATCCTTAACGTCTTGGTTGTAGTGACCTGAATTGATCCATTTGGCCAATTCAAAGACGACGGTGATTCCGTTTGCCGCATTGATATCTTCATCCATCACCGCGATAAACTTGTCCACAAAGCCTTGCAAGTCTGCTGGATCCACTTCTCCTGTGAACGGTTGCTCATAGGTATTTTTCAAATACTTGAGGTTGGTCTCCGCATCGCGCACCGCTTTTTCTGTGAAGTTAATGGGCTTGCGGTAGTGCTGGGTCGCAAAGAAGAAGCGAAGGACTTGGCCGTCGATGGTCTTCAATGCATCATGCACAGTAATGAAGTTACCTAAGGACTTGGACATCTTGACATTGTCGATATTGACAAAGCCATTGTGCATCCAGTAGTTGGCAAAAGTTTTGCCTGTTTTGGCTTCAGACTGGGCAATTTCATTGGTATGGTGTGGAAACTCAAGATCGGCTCCACCACCGTGGATATCAATAGTATCCCCTAAAATTCCCGTTGACATGACCGAACACTCGATGTGCCAACCCGGACGACCAGGACCCCAAGGACTGTCCCAAGAAACTTCACCCGGCTTCGCAGCTTTCCAAAGGGCAAAGTCGACTGGATTTTCCTTGCGAGCCGTTTCTTCATCTGTCCGACCAGAAGCGCCTAGCTCCAAGTCTTCCAGGGTTTTATTAGCTAACTTAGCATAGTTGTGGGATTTTTCCACACGGAAATAGACATCGCCTTGGCTCTCGTAGGCATAGCCTTTTTCGATCAAATCAGCGACAAAACGGATGATGTCATCCATAAACTCGACCACACGAGGGTGGCGGGTTGCAGGTTTGACCCCGAGAGCCGTCACATCCTCACGAAAGGCCGTAATGTACTTGTCTGCCACTTCCTGTGGCGTAATGCCTTCCTCTTTGGCACGGTTGATAATCTTATCATCCACATCTGTAAAGTTGGAAATATAGTTAACCTCGTAGCCACGATACTCAAAATAGCGACGAATCGTGTCAAAGGCTACCGTTGAACGAGCATTCCCTACGTGGATATAGTTGTAAACTGTTGGCCCACAAACATACATGCGGACCTTTCCTTCTTCGATTGGGACAAATTCTCGCAAATCACGAGACATGGTGTCATAAATTTTAATCATGCGGTCCACTCCCTTCTCTATTTCTGACTTTTTCGGCTGAAAACCAGCTCTGCAAAAGGGCCAAATTGTCTGAGGCTATCCAGTTGGTAAAAGCGCTGCCCTTCCTCTTGGGTAAAGAGGGGAACCCCCTTTCCTAGGATAAGGGGCGCTATCTGAATAATGAGGTGGTCGAAAAGATCCGCATCCAAGAGCGGTCCTACCAAGGAATTACCACCTATCACAAAGACATTTTTGCCTTTGTCAATCTGGCGAACAAAGTCCACCACATCCCCAGCTACTGGCTGGTAATTGCTGACAGGCAGGTGCCTATCATGCGTAAAGACATAGTTTTCCGTAGCTTGATAAAAACTTTCTACATCTTGCAAATCTTGGATTTCCTCAAAGGTGCGCTTGCCCATGATGGTGATATCCATTTGCCTGTAAAAGTCATCATAGCCTGTATCCTCTACAGAACCAAGCTGATGCAGCCAGTCTATCCTGTGCTGGCTGTCTGCCAAGTAGCCATCCATGGTGATACAGCCGTAAAAATATACTGCCATTCTTGTAGTTACCTTTCTAGTTCCTTCGCTATTGTCAAAGCGATAGTGAAAAAAGTCATGGCATCAGCTGTCCGCTCTTCATGGCGGGTATCCCAGGTTCGGTTATGATGATCTACATAGTCAGCTGTGTAGAAGAACTGATAGACTTTACTCTTGCGAAATTGACTCCAAGCCTTCTTTCAGTTCAAGGACTGCCTGGTTCAAAATAGCATCTGATAAATCTGACAGGTCGGTTCCTCCTGTCATATTTCACTTCGATAACTTTGCCAACCTTTTCTAAAGACTTGATGAATGGTGACTGGCTTCCTTGGCGTGTTCCATCTTATTCACGTAGTATTCACGCTTTTCTTCCTCCTGGTGAATGATTGGCTCATCCTTCTTACCGTGAACACGAACAATCTTGGCAGGGACTCCGACAACAGTCACATCACTCGGTACATCGGAGACGACGACGGCTCCTGCCCCGACTTTGGCCTTGGTCCCAATCTCAATCGGGCCGATGACCTGAGCATGAGCGGAGACCAAAGCTCCCTCACGAACCGTTGGATGGCGCTTCCCTGTATCCTTTCCAGTTCCACCGAGCGTCACCCCGTGGTAAAGCATAACGCCTTTTTCAACAATAGCTGTTTCCCCAATAACGAGGCCTGCTCCATGGTCGATAAAGACACCCGAAGCAATGGTCGCACCTGGATGGATTTCGATCTGGGTCCAAAAACGCCAGAACTGACTATGCATCCGAGCTAGAAGCTTAAAGCCATGATTCCACAAAAAGTGAGAAACACGGTGAGCAGCTAACGCTTTGACGCCTGGATAGGTCAAGAGGACCTCTAGCGAGGTACGTGCTGCTGGGTCATTTTCTTTTACAATATCAATGGTTTCACGCCACCATCCCATACCGTGCTCCTTTCTTTTAAATGCTTATTCTTTCGTTGCTTCACCTGGATCTTTGGTAAAGTCTTTTCTAGGTTTATAATCTTTGTTGTGGTGACGAGGACGATCGCCATGACGATGACCCTTATCCCCTTTGTCTTCTGCATGTTCTGGTTTTGGAGGACGAGGAAGAAGTGCTTTCATAGAAGCATCGACACGACCTTTTTCATCGATCTTGATAATCTTGACATCCACTTCATCACCGATGGCTACCAAGTCTTCGACACGGTTGGTACGAGTCCAAGCCATTTCAGAGATGTGTACGAGGGCATCTGTCTTGTCAAAGAGGTTGACAAAGGCACCGAATTTCTCGATACGCACAACTTTAGCATGGTAGACTTCGTCCACTTTCGCTTCACGAACCAAACCAGCAATGATTTCTTTAGCGCGGTTAATGGCTGCTTGGTCGCTCGAGTAGATCGATACGTTCCCTTCTTCGTCAATATCAATCTTAACGCCTGTTTCAGCGATGATCTTATCAATCGTTTCTCCACCCTTACCGATGACAATCTTAATCTTGTCCACATCAATCTTGATCGTATCAATTTTCGGAGCAGTTGGAGCCAATTCTGGACGAACTTCTGGAATGGTTGCTTCAATCACATCAAGGATTTCAAAACGAGCTTTCTTGGCTTGAGCAAGAGCCTCAGTCAAGATTTCTGCAGTGATCCCTTGGATCTTGATATCCATCTGAAGGGCTGTAATCCCGTCACGCGTACCTGCAACCTTAAAGTCCATATCTCCAAAGTGGTCTTCCAAACCTTGGATATCTGTCAATACTGTGTAGTTGTTTCCATCTGAGATGAGACCCATGGCAATACCTGCTACTGGCGCCTTGATTGGCACACCACCAGCCATAAGGGCAAGTGTTCCCGCACAGATAGATGCTTGAGAAGATGAACCATTTGATTCCAAGACTTCTGCTACCAAACGAATCGCATATGGGAATTCTTCTAAGCTTGGCAATACTTGAGCAAGAGCACGCTCACCGAGAGCACCGTGACCAATTTCACGACGACCAGGCGCACCGTAACGACCTGTTTCCCCTACAGAATATTGTGGGAAGTTGTAGTGGTGCATAAAGCGTTTCTTGTACTCTGGATCCAAACCATCGATGATTTGCGTTTCACCCATTGGTGCCAAGGTCAAGACAGAAAGGGCTTGCGTTTGTCCACGAGTGAAGAGACCTGAACCGTGTACGCGAGGAAGGTAGTCCACTTGCGCATCCAAAGGACGGATTTCATCGACCTTACGACCGTCAGGACGAACCTTGTCTTCTGTGATCAAACGGCGCACTTCTGCGTGTTCCATTTGTTCCAAGATTTCAGCCACATCCCGCATGATCCGGTCGAATTCTTCGTGGTCTGCATATTTTTCTTCGTAAACTGCTGTGACTTGGTCTTTCACTGCTTGAGTTGCAGCTTCACGCGCCAATTTTTCTTCAACTTGGACAGCTTTTTGAAGGTCGCTGTTGTAGGCTGCGATGATTTCAGCTTGCAATTCAGCATCTACATGAAGCAATTCTACTTCTGCTTTTTCCTTACCAACTGCCGCTACGATTTCTTCTTGGAAGGCAATCAATTCTTTAACGGCTTCGTGTCCTTTAAGAAGGGCTTCCAACATGATTTCTTCTGACAATTCTTTGGCACCAGACTCTACCATGTTGATAGCGTGCTTCGTACCAGCTACTGTCAATTCAAGAAGAGAGCGCTCAGCTTGTTCTTGAGTAGGGTTGATGATGATTTGACCATCAACATAACCTACTTGTACCCCAGCGATTGGTCCGTCAAATGGAATATCTGAGATAGAAAGTGCCAAGGATGAACCAAACATGGCTGCCATTGGTGCAGATGCATTTTCATCGTAAGAAAGGACTGTGTTGATGACTTGCACTTCATTACGGAAACCTTCCGCAAACATTGGACGGATTGGACGGTCAATCAAACGCGCTGTCAAAGTCGCATCTGTTGAAGGACGTCCTTCCCGTTTCATAAAGCCACCAGGAAACTTCCCAGCTGCATACATTTTTTCTTCGTAGTTGACTTGAAGTGGGAAGAAATCCCCAGTTGCCATCTTCTTAGACATGACAGCTGCCGTCAAGACAGTTGACTCACCATAACGCACGACAACAGAGCCATTTGCTTGCTTGGCAACCTGACCAGTCTCTACAATCAATTCACGACCCGCAAAAGTCGTTTGAAACACTTGTTTTGTCATTTTAATCCCCTTTGGATTGATAAAATTATACGACTTGCCTACAAAGATCAAGATACTAAGGACGTCAAAAGCAAAGTAAAATAGGAAACTGACGAAGTCTTCGATGAAGACAAGACAGTTTATCTTTTTTACACAGCTTTTCGGCCGTGTTCAATTAATCAAGATATTTTGGACGGTTCGGCTTGCCGAACATTTCTGTAGAAAAATAGAAAGGTGACGTCGCACTCGATGAGTGCTAGGAAGCTTATCTTTTTTCCTAAGAAATGAGGCCAAAATTCAGTTCATCAGGATACCGAGGCCACACAACTCAACGAGATAGAGATTTCAACAACCTATCTGTATGTTATATCCTCATCTTTGTATCCAAGCACGTATAACCTTTATTTTACCATATTCAAGCCCAAAAGAAAAAGGCTTTAAAAGCCTTTTTCGAGGAATATTTGATTTCCACTTATTTTAAAATTCTAGAGCTAGATATAGCTACCGTCTATTTTCCATTCCACACATTTTCTTTACTAACGACATAGAATCGCGTTTTGTGTTCTCCACCTGAATAGTCTTTCTTGCTCCGCTTCAACACATAGCGCTCAAAAGGTTGAGAAGAGGTCTTAACTCTAGTTGTCACTGTAACTGTATCATTCTCAACGACCCACTCATCTGCTGAAGGAATAACAACCTCTGGGCCAGCACCTCCACGTCCACCTGGAACGAATTCAAAAAACTTCTTATCTTTCGAAGAGTATATCCATCCTTGTTTTCTTTCTTTCGCAAGTTGAATTAATTGATCTGTAGTCATAGATTGAATGGATTCTGATGTTTCTTGAGCTTCCAATTTTTTAATGACATCTGCAAGTTGATAGGTACCTGGAGTATAAGTATTGAAATAATCTAAAAACATGCCTTCTGTATAAGAATAGATACCGCTATGATCATTTGATAAATCTAATATAAAGGTTGGTTTGACCAATCTAGAATACATTAAAGAATAGCCATTCTCTACTACCGAGTGGATATCCTCTTGATCTTCCGCACTCAATCCTTTAACAGTAGATGCATTTCCCCCTTCCACTCTCGTCGTAAATTCAAGCGCGATCCAGCCTTGGCCAGATTGGAGCTTGCCCCAGGTATAACCGTCAGCTGACACCCTCTCAGTTATCGTGTAAACACCTTGCGGGATCATTCCAACTTCTTCCCCCTTGATCGATGCTTCTTTACGAATTCGAAGATCTGAAACTGCTACACGGACTTGGAAACTACTTGTTTGCTGCTCTGAGGTACTTGCTTGGCTGGTCGCCTTCTTTCCGGTCTCTAGTTCTTTCCATCCAAATTTTGCTTGATCCAATTCTTTTGCTGTAATCCCTAAGGCTTTTTCTGGCTTCTGACCGTCCCCATTTTTAATTTGGATCTTATTGACAGTCTCCAGCTTTCCTTTTTGGAACTTGTAATGGATCAAATCTACATCTGGTTGAAGAGACGAAAAGCTAGCATAGATGACCGAGCCATCCTCAAAAATTTGAAGACTTGAACGAGAGCCACCAGAGGAAGCCACAAAAGCTGTATGCAACAATTCTGGTTGCTGGCCTTTCAGATAGTAGATTGCTGAGACTGTTTGGCCATTCCCAATCAAGAGTTCGTCCCGCCCATCCTTATCCAAATCTGTATAAAAATAGGAAAGGTTAGGTTTACTACCCAGAGTTTGAAGATACATGGCATAGACATACTCATCCGATTGAGGATCTATTTCTTTTAGTTTAGTCTCTAGACCAGCACTATCACCTGCTTCGATAGCCCTAGAGTAAGCCTGATAACGTTCAAGCACTGTTTGATAGTACTCATGCCCAGACGATGCTTTCTTGGAACTTTTTCCATCTGTTACTTCACTCTGAGCTGTAGAAGGTTGCGTCCGAGGACGTCGCTTAGGTCCACATGCCACCAAGGTTAGCAAGGTCATCGCCACCAAGCTAACTTTATAGATTTTCTTCATCGTATACTCCCTGAAACTTTCTCCACTTTATTATACCAAAAGAAGGTAAAAAAGCTAGAAAATCCTTGGCTTCTGATTGGATCCAGCTAGCTTTGATAAGTTCTCCTTTCGCCTATCATTCTCCCCTATTTTCTGCTATACTGAATATAGTTATTTGATCAAAAGGAGAACACTATGGAATTAAAAAAACGTTCTGAATTTCCTGAGAACGAACTCTGGGACCTCACAGCCCTCTACCAAGACCAGGAAGACTTCTTGCGTGCCATTGAAAAAACACGCGAAGAAATCAATGAATTTGTCCGCAACTACAAGGGCAAGCTCCACACTTTTGAAGACTTCGAAGCCGCCTTTGCGGTCTTTGAACAAATTCAGATCCAACTCAGTCACATTGGCAACTACAGCTTTATGCCCCAAACAACTGACTTTGGCGATGAAGCTTTTGCGGAAATTGCCCAAGCGGGGATGGATTTCGAAACTTGGGCGAGCGTCGAACTCTCTTTCTTTGATGACGCTTTGGTCGAAGCAGATGAAGAAGTCCTCGAACGCCTGGGACAACTCCCTCACCTCACTTATGCCATTCGTCAAGCTAAAATCAAAAAAGCCCACTACTTGGGAGCTGATGTCGAAAAAACTTTGACCAACCTTGGTGAAGTCTTCTACGGACCACAAGACATCTATACCAAGATGCGGGCGGGTGACTTTGAAATGGCTGATTTTGAAGTGGATGGAAAAGTCTACAAAAATAGCTTTGTCACCTATGAAAACTTCTACCAAAACCATGAGAATGCCGAAGTCCGTGAAAAAGCTTTTCATTCCTTCTCAGAAGGTCTCCGCAAGCACCAAAATACAGCTGCTGCTACCTATCTAGCCCAAGTTAAGTCTGAAAAGCTGATTGCAGATATGCGAGGCTACGACTCTGTCTTTGACTATCTCCTAGCTGAGCAGGAAGTGGATCGTGCCATGTTTGACCGTCAAATTGACCTGATCATGAAGGACTTTGCTCCGGTCGCTCAAAAATTCCTCAAACACGTGGCCAAGGTCAACGGTCTTGAGAAAATGACCTTCGCTGATTGGAAGTTGGATTTGGACAGTGCGCTCAACCCAGATGTGACCATTGATGACGCTTATGACTTGGTCATGAAATCTGTGGCACCTCTTGGAGAAGAATATTCCCGCGAAATCGCCCGCTACCAAACCGAACGCTGGGTTGACTTTGCAGCCAATGAAGGCAAGGATTCCGGTGGTTATGCTGCTGACCCATACCGTGTCCACCCTTATGTCCTCATGAGTTGGACAGGACGCATGAGCGATGTCTACACCCTGATCCACGAGATCGGACACTCTGGTCAATTCATCTTCTCAGACAACAACCAAAGCTACTTCAACGCCCACATGTCGACCTACTATGTGGAAGCTCCTTCTACCTTTAACGAGCTCCTCCTCAGCGACTATTTGGAACACCAGTTTGACGATCCTCGTCAAAAACGCTTTGCCTTGGCTCACCGTTTGACAGACACCTACTTCCACAACTTCATCACCCACTTGTTGGAAGCAGCCTTCCAACGCAAGGTTTACACCTTAATCGAAGAAGGTGGCACATTCGGAGCTAGCAAACTCAATAGCATCATGAAGGAAGTCCTAACCGAATTCTGGGGCGACGCTGTTGAAATCGATGATGACGCAGCTTTGACCTGGATGCGCCAAAGCCACTACTACATGGGGCTTTACAGCTATACCTACTCAGCTGGCTTGGTTATCTCAACAGCGGGATACCTGCATTTGAAGAACTCCGAAAATGGAGCCAAAGATTGGCTGGACCTCCTCAAATCAGGCGGTAGCAAGACCCCACTTGAATCAGCTATGATTATCGGAGCAGATATCTCGACTGACAAACCACTCCGCGATACCATCCAATTCTTGTCTGATACGGTTGATCAGATTATTGCTTACAGTGAAGAATTGGGAGAATAAGACTCAAAAAAAGCTAAGGAATCATTTTCTTTAGCTTTTTTCCTTATTAACTCAACTCAGCCACAATAGCCTTGATTTGTTCTGCAGTGTGAACACCAGCAACTTGTTTAACCACTTGTCCATCTTTTTTGAAAAGAAGAGTAGGGATAGACATAATGCCGAAAGCACGCGCTGTATTTGGATTTTCGTCCACATCCATTTTAACAATTTTTAAGACATCTTCTGAAAGTTCTTCCGATAATTTTTCTAGGATAGGAGCTTGCATGCGACATGGACCACACCAGGTCGCCCAGAAGTCTACCAAGACCAAACCTTCTTTCGTTTCTGCTTCAAATGTTGCGTCTGTAATTGCTTTTGCCATTGTTTTTCTCCTTTAGTTTTTGTATTGATCTAGGTCTTGCTTCATCAAATAGAAGAAGACATCTCCGTAAGTTCCATGGTAATCGAGTTCGTGCCCATTATAGGTCAATTTTTGTACGGGATAGTAATCCGCTACACCAATCAAGCAAGTCTGTTGGGAGCGTTCAAACTCTTCATAGGAATCAAAATGCATGACTCTTTCTTGTTTTGCACCATCTAGATATGTAATATCAATCATATCGATAACCTCTATTTCTTAAGATGTGTCTATTGTAACTCTGTCAATTACATCTGTCAAACAAAACGTCTTACTCAGAATAATGAATCTTGTCCGAAAAAATTAACAAAAAAGCCCTCTGAATTCAGAGGGCTCCATTCTTGCTGAATAAAACGTTTCTAGACAAGGCGACGAACCGAAGATTGTACTAGATTTCTTCTGAAAACAAAAAATCTCCCCGAAGGGAGATAGATCTGGTCTATTTTACCTTACGATGCTAGGAACCGCAGCCGAAGATTATACTCGAGTATATCGAGGCAAGGTGACAACGCAGCGTAAGTGGAAAATAGAGCAGATTAACGACGAAGTCCAAGAGAGTTGATCAACTCACGGTAACGGTTAACGTCGTTCTTACGAAGGTAAGCCAACAAGTTACGACGGCGACCGATTTTCTTCATCAAACCACGGTAAGTAGCGTGGTCTTTTTTGTGTTGTTTGATGTGGTCGTTCAAGTGGTTGATTTCCCAAGTAAGGACAGCAACTTGTACTTCTACTGAACCAGTGTCACCTTCGTGACGTGCGTATTGTGCAATGATTTCATTTTTTTTCTCTTTTGAGATTGCCATGATAAGCTCCTTTTCTTTATGCTCTATCCGAGTGGCAGGTTTGGCATAGCCTGCTACCAAGAAAGAGTTAGTTGTCTATTCGACCTATTCATTCTACCAAGATTTCATCTTTCTGTCAAACACTTATGCTCCCTTAAAAAGACATTAATATGAATCTTTTGAATCATGTATTCTAGAAGTCCTTTAACAGAAAAAGACAATTACCTTTTTAGATAATTGTCCTATTTATTTCCATTGTAGCTGTTAGTCAGCTTTCCGTTTACTACTCAACAGCATCGCTGCACCAACAAGAGCTAACAGAGCACTTGCTCCGAACAAGCCATAAGAAGTAGCTTCACCAGTTGATGGAAGAATTTTTCTCTTTCCTTCTGTTGGTGTGGTTGGAGTTTCTGGTTTCTCCGATGTGCTTGGTGTGGTTGTCGATGGAGTCGTAGATGGTGTTGTTGATGGTGGTGGCGGTGTAGTCGTAGACGGTGGAGTTGGAGGCGTACCTGGTGGGGTTGTCGGTGGTGTAAGACGGTTGGTTACCGTGAAACCATCGATAGTAGCGGTATACCCCGCTACTGGATCCTCTGTAATCGTGTAGGTAATCTTCTTGCCTTCCTTGTATACTGGTAGTTCCGTAAAGCTTGCCTGCCAATTGTCAGTAGCAGTGATTTCTTTTACGGCTACTTCTTGACCATCTGCAAGCAAACGGACTGTTACCTTCTCTGGACGAAGGCCATCTTTATTTTCCTTATCATCCCAGACTTTCTTGACAGCTACTTCTGTCACTTCTGGTGTACGGCTATTAATAATATTCGTTCCTTCAACAGTCGCTTCATATCCTGCAACTGCTTCTTCTGAAACAGTGTAGGCAATGAGATTACCAGCATCGTCAACAACATCAAGATTGTCAAACTGATAGAGCCAATTTCCTTCTGCATCTGGCTTCACTTCTTTAGAAGCCACTTTGACACCATTTGCTAAGAGATTAACGGTGATGGCTGATGGGCGTTTTCCATCTTTGTTGTCCTCGTCATTCCAGGTTTTTTGACCAGAAACGCTGGTTTTTTCTTTTTGGTTAACGACATCACGGGAAATTGCAATCTCATTTCCAAAATCTTCCAGACTGAGTTTGATAGGCTCTTGAGAAATCACATACCCTTTTGGAGCTTGAGTCTCTTGAATAGTATAAGCACGCTTGGTCAAACCAGTAATGGTTCCTGTACCGTTCTCATCTGTGGTGAACGATCCGACTTGCTCACCAGTTTCATCTGCTGTCACAGTAAAGACAGCACCTGCAAGAGCTTGACCATTTTCTCCTTTTTTATGAATGGTGAATGAATACTTCTCACCATTGAAGTCTCCTTCAAGGAATTGATATAGAATATCTGCTACTGTATGTTGCTCTTTGACTTCTGTGGCAGTCATCGTTGCATTGTTTTTATATTCTGTGTTGATGGCTGGAACCTTGTCCAAATACACATCATAACGAATGGTCATCCCTTGCTCAGGAGCTAGATCCCCGATATGAACGGTTAGTGAACGACCGTCCTCACTGACAACCGGAGAATAATTCTTGGTCACATTTGTGGTATCCCGCAAATGATAGGCACCATCTTCGTCACTGATTTTCCAAGTTCCTGTATGAATGTTAACAGAATCTACCTTGATTTTTCCATCTGTAAAGGCCAATTGGTCCTTAATATCAATATTATGGAGGGCAGTGTGACCTTGGTTGATGTTCAAGGTATAAGTCAATTTCAATTTATCGTCTGAGTTGGTCCAGCCCCATTTGCTAAAGACCTCTGGAGTTGGAGGATATTCACCTGGATTGACTCCTTTGTATTCAACCTTTCCACCTGAAATGACTGTTTTATCAACTGAAAGTGTAAAATCAAGTGTTTTATTTCCCTTAATCACGGAGTGGTCCACACGAGCAAAGAAACGCAATTTCCCTGTTACATTGGCCATTTTTTCAGGATAGTCTGTATAGGTCACCGTGATGATTTTTCGTTGATCATCTACTGTCGCAGTTGCAACTTTTTGACCACTTGGATCCAATAGGTCTATGGTATCTGTTTCAAAAACCTTAAAACCATCTCCAAGTTGGATAACTGTCTGATCGCCTGCTTTTACACGACCGTTCGGTAAAACAAAGTTTGCTTCAACATTAAAACTTTCCCAAACACCGAGTGGTTCTGTTAAGTCACCGCCAGTCGATTTAGAGATGTTCACTGAGCTTACAACATCATTGATCGTATCAGCATGTACTTTAGTAAGCCCATTGGGTTTAGCAAATCCTAAAGCTGCTAATAAAAACAAGGCAACTGTTGTCACAACAGCATAGAGCCACTTTTTCATAAACGATTTTTCTCCTTTTTTACGTTTACTAGATAAATCCAAGCAGGAATGAAGACCATTACCTATTACAGATTTTTACAAAACCTATCTTTTCTCATTATAATTGATTTGATTTGATAGTACAAGCAATTTTATATATTTTTTGTCTGTAACGTTCATTTTTTTGACACAAACAAAAAACTAGCTCCCCGTTTCCTCGGTTTGCTAGCTTTCCCTTTGTTTATAATGGAATTCCAAAGATCTCTAAAGATGCCAATTCAGAAGGATGGAGCCTACGCCACTCCCCTAATTCGAGACTAGGATCCAAGCTCAATGGCCCCATGGAAATCCGCTCGAGATCGGTGACTTCCTTGCCACAAGCTGCGACCATGCGCTTGACCTGGTGGAATTTTCCTTCAGCGATGCGGATCTGAACCAAGCAACTATTAGCTTCTTGATCGACCTCCAATATTTCCAACTCCGCTGGCAATGTGGTGAAATCCTTCAATTCTATTCCTTCTTTGAAGCGGTCGATATCTTCCTGAGTCATGATGCCAGCTACTTGGGCACGGTAGACCTTGTCCACATGTTTCTTAGGCGATAGCATGGCATGAGCCAACTTACCATTATTGGTCAAGAGGAGTAAGCCATGGGTATCGATATCCAAACGTCCAACTGGAAAGACTTCCTTGTGTCTGGCCGTGTCATCTAGCAAATCTAAGACTGTTTGATGGCGGTCATCTTCCGTTGCTGAAATGACCCCTTTGGGTTTATTGAGCAGATAGTAAACAAACTCTTCATGGAATAAACTTTCTCCCAGATAGGTCACTTTATCCTTATCTGGATCAATATGGACCTTGGCAGAGGTTTCTACCTTTCCATTGACCTGAATCTTTTTTTGCTTGAGGACTTGCTTGACTTCTGTCCGACTTCCCACTCCACAGTCCACTAAATATTTATCTAGACGCATGCTTGCCTCCTTCATTCTTCCTATCATTATACCATGAACCTGACTAGGATTCTTTCCTTTTCTAGTTTACAGTCCGTCTGGTCCATTAGCACCCCCACAATCAATTGGCAAACTTTCATTCTAAAAGGATTTATGATATGATGGTTTCTAGAAAAAAGGAGTGAATGAGAACATGTCTGCAATCGAAACCATTACAAAAGCTGCCCATCTAATTGATATGAATGATATTATCCGCGAAGGCCACCCAACTTTACGTGCTATCGCTGAAGAGGTCACTTTCCCACTGTCAGATCAAGACATCATCCTAGGGGAAAAAATGATGCAGTTCTTGCACCATTCGCAGGATCCTGTCATGGCGGAAAAATTGGGTCTCCGAGGTGGAGTTGGACTCGCTGCCCCTCAGTTGGACATTTCTAAGCGCATCATTGCCGTTCTCGTCCCAAATCCAGAGGACGAAGAAGGAAATCCTCCAAAAGAAGCCTACTCCATCCAAGAAGTCATGTACAATCCTAAAATTGTCTCCCACTCAGTCCAAGATGCGGCTCTAGGAGATGGGGAAGGGTGTCTCTCTGTAGACCGCAATGTTC
This sequence comes from Streptococcus sp. 343_SSPC, assembly GCF_001072385.1. Lineage (NCBI taxonomy): Bacteria > Bacillati > Bacillota > Bacilli > Lactobacillales > Streptococcaceae > Streptococcus > Streptococcus sp. 343_SSPC. Next base: position 38,298 of record NZ_JVKU01000009.1, read on the forward strand.
CTGGTTATGTGGTTCGCCACGCGCGTGTAACGGTAGACTACTATGACAAGACCGGAGAAAAACACCGTATCAAACTCAAAGGTTACAACTCCATCGTTGTCCAGCACGAAATCGATCACATCAATGGCGTTATGTTCTACGATCGTATCAATCCGAAGGATCCTTTCGCTGTTAAAGATGGTATGCTTATTTTAGAATAAGAAAAAAGTATTTTTAAAAACTTTCCTTAGGTGAGTGCGGACGCCAGCGAACTTCTACGAAGTTCCATGACTAATTATTGAGCCTAAGGTCTCAATAATTCCGAGTGCTTGAAATCACTGTATTTCAAGCACTTTTTTCACGGCGGAAAGTTTCATATCTACTTAAAAGATTCAAAGTAATAGAAATTATTTTTTAAACATTATCTAGCTATTTTAAGTAGAAAAGTTTGTCTACATTCTAAAAAAAGACCGATGGGTCTTTTTTCTTATGGTGTGACAGAGAAAGTGGTTAGAATCTCGATGCCATTTTGTAAGAGGGCATCATGATAGAGTTTGTAATAAAGATGGTAAATGGCCACTTGGCTTCCCGACTGGACCATCATGGCGACGCGGAAGGAATAACGGCCTGTCCCCTTTTCGATTTGAGGGCCTAAAATCGTCGGACCATCTAAGATTTCTGGATGCTTTTGGGCTTGTTCATCGTTGACTTGCTGGAAGATTTGATAAATCTTGTCTAGGTCAGTTTGAGCTGAAATTGGCATATCGATGAGGACGCGCTGGTTCCCCCGAGAGAGATTGCTGACAACCATAATATTGCGATTGGGTACATAATGCAAGGTCCCATCTGCGTCTCGCACCTGAGTCGTCCGAATGCCCACACTAGAGACGGTTCCAGCGATGGTAATCGGACCATTGGTCAAACGAACGGTATCTCCGACGTCTATCTGACGTTCCAGAAGAATAAAGAACCCATTGACCAAGTCTGATAGGAAGCCCTGTGCTCCTAACCCGATGGCAACTCCGGCAATTCCAGCACCCGCTAAGAGACTAGAGACTGGCAAGCCCAAGATAGAAAGAATCCAGTAGATCAGGATAAAATAAAGACAGTAATTTAACAGACTCTCTACCAAGCGCAGGATGGTATTCTTACGCGCTTCGTCTTGGCCTACATAATTCAGAGAAGGCTTCAAGATGCGTTTCACCAAACTATGGATTAGTTTTTTTGCAAGAAAAAATAAAACAAATAAAATAGCTAACGAAATCAATTTTGAAACCAATTCATCCATGATCTTGGTCCAATCAAACTGACTGACATAGCGGGAAAAAATATTCTTCATACCTTCTATCAATCTCCTTCTCTTTTTCTAATGGTTTGATTATATCAGATTTTAGGCTATAGAACCACTAACCTCCTCTTATACTCACCTTGATTTTAAGATTTAACTATCGTATAATGGACGGTAAACTTTCAATAAAGGAGGTCCTTATGGTTAAACGACTCATTCAAACTTGGAACAAAACCAACCTGATGAAGCGGATTGCAATCGGAATCTTCGTTGGAGCCCTTTTAGCTCTGCTACTTCCTAAAGCATCTGCAATTGGTCTATTAGGGGAAATCTTTGTAGGGGGCTTGCGGGCTATTGCTCCTCTTCTAGTCTTCGCCCTTGTCGCTAACGCCCTCTCCCAACACCAAAAGGGAACTCAAACCAATATGAAATCAGTCATTGTCCTCTACCTCCTGGGAACTTTTGCGGCAGCCTTGGTAGCGGTCCTGGTGAACTATCTCTTTCCTATTACCATTTCTTTAACAGGAACTAGTGCTGAAGGAACTTCTCCCGATGGACTAGGGGAAGTCATCAGCAACCTTCTCTTAAAAATCGTGGACAACCCGCTCAATGCCCTTATTCAGGCTAATTATATCGGGATTCTATCCTGGGCCGTCGTCTTTGGTGTTGCTATGAGAGAAGCGAGTGAGCACAGCAAGGACCTCCTTCAAACCCTGGCAGATATCACTTCCAAGATTGTCGAATGGATCATTAACCTTGCGCCATTTGGAATTCTAGGCTTGGTCTATACAACGATTGCAGGACAAGGCTTTGATGGACTTAAGAGCTATGGCCTCCTCTTACTTCTCTTGGTTGGCACCATGTTCTTCGTCGCTCTAGTTATCAACCCGATTTTTGTCTACATCATGATTCGCAAAAATCCTTATCCGCTCGTCTTCAAATGTCTACGAGTCAGTGGACTGACTGCTTTCTTTACTAGAAGCTCTGCTGCTAACATCCCTGTCAATATGAAGCTCTGTAAGGAACTAGGTCTTAACCCTGATACTTACTCGGTCTCTATCCCTCTGGGATCTACTATTAACATGGCCGGAGCTGCCGTTACCATTAATACCCTGACCCTAGCTGCTGTCAACACCTTAGGCATTCAGGTCGATTTTGGGACTGCCCTGGTCCTCAGTATCGTTGCAGCTGTTTCAGCTTGTGGGGCTTCTGGAGTAGCCGGTGGCTCCCTCCTCTTGATTCCTGTCGCCTGCAGCCTCTTTGGTATCGACAATGATATCGCTATGCAAGTGGTTAGTGTAGGCTTCATTATCGGTGTTATCCAAGATTCTTGTGAAACAGCCCTTAACTCATCGACAGACGTCCTCTTTACAGCCATTTCTGAAATGAAAGATTGGCCCAAAGAAAAACGCTATTAAGACAGAAAGACCAGATCACACGATCTGGTCTATTTCTTTTTCTTAAAATATCGTTTGCTTTCCTTTATAACAATAGGCGATAAGGCTAACAAGGCGATGAGATTCGGCAAGGCCATCAGTCCATTCACAATATCAGCAATGATCCAGACCAACTCCAACTGAAGAAAGCCTCCTACTCCCACCATCAGGATAAACAGAAGACGGTAATAGGGAATGAGTTTGACACCCGCCAAAAATTCGACACAGCGTTCACCATAATAAGACCAACCCAAAATGGTCGTCGTCGCAAACAAGACCAAACAAAGGGTCAGAATGATCCCACCGATGTGGCCAAAGGTCGAGATAAAGACCTGTTGGGTCAAATCACTTCCAACTTGCTCCACTGTTGTCCACTGGCCAGATACTAAAATAGCTAGACCAGTTAAGCTACAAATAATTATGGTATCGATGAAGGTCCCGGTCATAGAAATCAAACCTTGCTCCACTGGCTCTTCCGTCTTCGCTGCAGCTGCTGCAATCGGCGCCGATCCCAGTCCTGACTCATTAGAGAACACTCCACGCGCCACCCCTTTTTGAATCGCCTCTTTCACCAAGGCTCCTGAAAAACCACCGATAGCCGCGGTTCCTGTAAAAGCACCTTGGAAAACTTGAGATAGAACGGTCGGCACTTGGTCCATATTCAAGACAATAATATAAACTGTCGCAAAGATATAGGCTGCAGCCATAAAAGGAACCACCTTTTCGGAAACCTTGGAAATCCAATGAATTCCCCCAAATATGACAGCCGAAACGATTCCTGCAATGACCAGACTAGCGACTTGAGGGGAAAGTTGAAAACTAGTCTTCAAAGCGCCCGTAATGGCATTCACCTGGGTCATGGTTCCAATCCCAAAGAGAGCCACCAAGACACCTGCCAGGGCAAAGAAGATGGCAAGGGGGCGCCACTTCTCCCCCATCCCATGGAGAATGTAGTACATCGGACCACCAGAAATATGACCATTGTCATCCTTGGTCCGGTAGCGAATGGCCAACAAACCTTCTGCATACTTGGTCGCCATCCCAAAGAAAGCCGCCATCCACATCCAAAAGAGGGCACCTGGACCTCCTGTCTGAATAGCTGTCGCTACTCCGACAATATTTCCTGTCCCAACTGTCGCCGCCAAGGCTGTTGCCAAGGCTCCGAAGCTAGAGATATCCCCTTCTCCTTGATCTTCTGTAAAAATGAGCCGAAAGGCTTGGGGTAAACGAAAAACTTGAAGCAAGCCCAAGCGGAAGCTCATATAAATCCCAGTCCCCACCAAGAGGATCAAAAGGGGAGCCCCCCAGACCACATTATCTACTTGTTTAAAAAATGCCAGCCAATTTGTCATCCTTATCTATTTCTCCTTTTATCATTTGTCTAGCTTTAGAAAGGGATAGCCATCCACTTCCTCCACATCATCCAAGCAATCATCCAAAGAGAAAAAGAAAGAGCACATGTCAAAACATGTACTCTGGTGCTCCAAATAAAAACCAAAAAGGCTTCTATCTTTTGCTCTGTCCTTTTACCTGAGAGTTTGAGTAGAATGCTCTACCTTGCCCCTTCGGTGCCTTTACGGTCTCTCCAGAGTTCCGTCCATTTCACAGTCATAGGAAGGCCCTACTTCTGAAAAACTTCATCCGGTATGATGTTCAATTTGTTCTATTTTAGCATAATTTGAAAAGAAAATCAATATTTTCAGAAACTATCATGAAATAGTACAACTTGGTCCAACTAGTCACTCAAAGAGAAATGGTTGGTCATCAGGTTACTAGCATCCAACAAGACCTTATCCAATAAGCAATCCGTCGCTTCTTGAATCTGATCACTCATTTCCTGATTTTCTCTTTCGAAATCAACGGTTTGTCCTGCTGCCAAGGCTTGATCCACTCGTCCAATCCGGGCATGCCCAAGGGCCATAGTGCTTTCTTGGTAATCTTCTAAATCTCCAACATGATGACTATAGTGGGCATCTGCCAGACCAGCAATGATTCGATTGGTCCAATAGAAGGAATCTGTCGTCACTTTTTCTGTCGTATTGGCAAAATAATCCGGTGTCGTATCGACCTGGGTAAAGAAAGGAACGGCCGTATTGAAAGGCATTGACCCATAGCAAAGCCATTGAATCCCGGTTGTCTCTTGAGGACGATTTGGCCGCAACTGGAGAATGGCCGTCTGGCTGGTCCGGTTAATGCCAATGGTACGGAAGGTCCGACGACTATGACTATCCCCTTCTAAAGCGTAAGGATCATAGGCTGAATCCTGGTAGTGACTGCTGAGGACATATTTGACATCTTCAATCGTAATCTTGCGGTAAGGTTTTTGACACCAAGGAAGGAAGAAGGAACGAGGATCTTGCTCCACTTCTGGGTTGAGGAATCGTTGAATATCCCAAGCCCGTGGCGTGTTGTAATGGCGGTCCTTATCTCGTTGGCTCCCAAAAGCATAACGAGGGTTAAAAGACGAACCGTCAAAATCCAAGGCCAGGTGATGGCGTTCCACAAAATCTTTCAAGTCTGGGTCACATAAAAACTCTTCCGGGCGATCAAACTCAAAGCGATCACTTCCCAATTGATTGGGATTGGTCACATAGGCATCGTCTGGCACACGGCGGGCCATCCAGTGATGACCTCCGATGGTTTCCAACCACCAGATCTCATTGACATCGCTGATAGCTACTCCGTTAGACTCATAGGTTCCGTATTCTTCTAGGATTTTCCCCAAGCGAAGCACTCCTTCTCGGGCAGTCTGGACATAAGGAAGGACCAAGGTCAGCATGTCTTCCTCCCCAATTCCACTTTCCACCAGAGGGTCCGCCCCCAAGACTCGGCTATTGGTCGTAATGGTCTCTGTCTCACTCATAGCCACATTGTACCGATTGATCCCCGCTTCTCCCCAGATACCATCTTTTGGAATGGCATCTGGAACAGCTGTGTAACGAACAGGGTTATCTGGCAGGTCTATCTCAAAAGGAGATAGGACCGACCGATAATGACGGGGTTGATCCTCTGGCTGAACAACGATAAATTTCTTAGGAGTAAACACTCCGTTTTGAGAGTCTTCCGTGCGAGCTACAATGGTTGAACCATCATAACTGGCATCTTTTCCGACAAGTATGGTAGTACAAGAATCGGACGAACGATTAGGGGTCATATGCTTTCCTTCTTTCCGTTTAAACTGACTGTATTATAGCAAAAAGCGTGCCTGATTAAAAGGCACGACTGACTCTTTGCTTATTTAAAGGTCACAATTGTCGCTCCGCTTCCTCCTGCATTTTGAGGAGCGTACTCGAAGCTTTTGACATGCTTATTGCGACGGAGGTACTTGGTAACTCCTTCCCGGATGACCCCAGTTCCGATACCGTGGATGATATCGACTTGGGCCATATTATTGAGAAGGGCTTGGTCGATAAAGCTGTCCAATTCTTCCATGGCTTCCTCATACCGTTTGCCACGAAGGTCCAAGCGAGCCCGAGGTCCATTGGCATTGGAACGTTTGACTACGTGGACCTGGCGTTTTTTCGGTTGAGAAGCATCTTTTTCAGCTTTCAACAGATTAAATTCTTTTTCTTCCAAGGTCATCTTGATCAGTCCCACTTGGGCTTCCCAACGACCATCCTTGAGCTGCTTGGTAAGACTTCCTCTTTGTCCATAGCTGATGACCAAGATCTCGTCTCCGACTTTTGGAGCACGGGCTTTCTTAGCCTGTTTCAAGACCTTGTTTTTCGATAGATCGACTGTTTCTGGGGCCAATTTTTTCAACTGAGACTTGGCTTCAATAATTTCATGGGGCTTGAGTTGCGATTTGGCATGAAGACCTTGCAAAATCTGATCGCTTTCTGCTAGAGCAAGATCCACAATTTCTTGCGCTTCTTTACGCGCCTTGTTGAGCTCTGTTTCCCGCTCTCGGGTCAACTCATTGTACAATTTCTTGAGGACGCGGTTGAATTTCAGATTTTCCTGTTCAACATCTCGGATGGACTCGAGTCGTTTGCGACTTTCTAGGGTCTGAGCTTCCAACTTTTCAATGATGCGGTTGACATCCCGATCCTGATTGGTCAACCCCTGCGCTTGACGAACAATCACTTCTGACAAGCCTAGACGACGCGCGATTTCAAAGGCATTGGAACGTCCTGGTACCCCCTGCATAAACCGATAGGTCGGACGCAGGCTGTCCGTATCAAATTCCATGCTGGCATTTTGAACACCAAGTGTCTCAATCCCATAGGCCTTAAGTTCTGGATAGTGGGTGGTCGCCATGGTCTTGATCCCTCGTAAGCGGAGATCTTCTAGGATGGCGATCGCCAGTGAAGCCCCTTCCTGAGGATCCGTTCCAGCTCCCAACTCATCCAGCAAGACCAAGGATTCCTCATCGACCTGCTCCAAAATAGAGACAATATTGGTCATGTGACTGGAGAAGGTAGACAGGCTCTGCTCGATCGACTGCTCATCCCCGATATCAGAGAAGATTTGCGTGAAGACAGCCACCTTACTCCCAGCATCTGCTAGGATTGGCAAGCCCGACTGGGCCATTAATTGGGCTAGTCCCAGGGTCTTGAGCATGATGGTCTTCCCACCCGTATTCGGTCCGGTAATCACAATCTCTGTGAGGTCTTTTCCAAAGTGGATATCATTGGGAACAGCCTGCTCAATCAAGGGATGGCGGACCTGCAAGAGCTGAATCTCCCCTTGATCTGACAAGGTTGGAATAGTTCCTTTTCGGTCCTGTAAAAAGCGATGTTTGGCACGAACGAGGTCAATATGACCGATCAGCCAAGCATTGTTTCGGATTTCCCCCGCATGAGGACGAAGGAGGTTTGAAATTTCTTCCAAGATCCGGAGCATCTCGAAGCGTTCATCTGCACGATGGTTGGCAATCTCTTCATTAAGATTGACGACCGCCCGAGGTTCGATATAGACGGTGTTTCCACTAGCTGAAATATCGTGCACCACACCGGCAATCCGATTGCGGTAGGTGTTTTTGACTGGCAAGACATTCCGTCCATTCCGACTCGCTACGACCTGATCAGCCAGCATTTCGGACTTGGTCTTCAACAATTCTTGCAGAATATCTCGCACTTGGTGTTCATTCTCTTGAATACGCCGACGAATTTTGGCCAAGGTTTCACTGGCAAAGTTTTCAATAAATCCTGCCTCATTAATGGCATGGAGACTTCCCTGTAACTGTGGAAGGTCGACTAGATTTTCAAATATCCGATCCAGTTTTTCCAAGCGGACATTTTCTAATTCATCATAAAAATTTCGCAATTCATGGGTCACGCGCAGGACTTTCTTCACCGCTAACAATTCATCGATATTGAGCGATGTTTCTAGTTCTAAACGCTTGGTCACTGGACGAATTTCTTGGATGGTGGACACGCTAAAGTGCGGATGCTCCACAAAAATCTGAGCTATATCCGCCATTTCAAGAAAGGCGGTTTCAATTGCTTCTTTCTTGGCAAGTGGGGCTAATTCCTGCAACTCCACTTCTCCCTGCTCCGTTTGCAAATAAGGCTCTACTAAGTTTTTGACTTTTTGAAACTCTAAGGTTTCGAGAATTTTTTGATTCATGTTTCTCCACAACAGAAAAGGAGGCTGATTTTGGTCTGAGCCTCCCCTTCCTTTCTATAATAACTCTCATGAACTGTTAGACATGATGAGAAGTGATTACGCACCTAAGATTTTTACAACCCAAAGTTGTTTCAAGAGGCCTGCTGTAAGGGGGCTATGCTGCACCATAAATCGAATGAGGAAACTTCCATGGAGTCGATCTTGAATGGTTGCCATGGGGATGGTTGACAAAATCGTGAATCCCATTTGCAGAACAAAGTAGGTTACTAGGACAGCTAGCACACCACTGGCAATCTGAAACGGATACTCCTCCCATTTTTCAGGCGTTGGAATCAAGGGAATAAAGAGTCCAATCACTCGACCTATCGCATAGACTAAAACAAACAAGATGAAGTAAGCCAAACCAGCGTAAAAAACTTTGTCTAAGTGAAAGAGTTGGTCTGCACCATAAAAATAGCTTTTTGAAGCTTGTGTTGCACTCGAAAATGGAATCCATAGACTAATGGTTTTTGCCAAGGACTGATAGCCTGATCCTGCGACCAACATGGCCACAATCATGGTTAAAAAATAATATCCTTGAAGCAAAATCCCTCGTGAATACCCAATATAAAAACTCCAAGCTAGGATGAATAAAATCAGGATTGAAAACATGCAACTCCCCTTAATTAGATGATCTACCGACTAGGCCATCTAGGGCCTTGCGACGAAAATCTTCCAATTCTTTTTCCTTATCGTCAAACTCAATCTCACGACTCAATTGTGTTGACAAACTATTGATTGCTAGTAAAATGGCCAGGGTCTCATCATCAGCAGCTGGCATTTGTTCTTTAATCGCTTCATATTTTTCTTTCGCGACCCGTTCAACCTCTTCCATAAAGAGATTATCATGATTAGTTGTAAGAGTCAGCGATTTATTACCGAAAGTAAATTTGTATCTATTTAAGCTGGACATAAAAATCACCTCACGATATTATATCAAAATCTAGCCCGCTTGTCAGTAGGAAAATCCCCTTCCCATAGGAAATACCGAAGCACTAGGACCACGGTTTAACTTTTTTCGACTCAAGCGTGATACAATAGAGAAAGTAGGAAAGGACGTGTAAAATGACTATCTATGATTTCACCGTAATGGCCCAAGATGGGAGCCCCTTCTCCCTCGAAGCATATCGAGGCCAAGTACTCCTCATCGTCAATACTGCAACCGGTTGTGGGCTTACGCCTCAATACCAGGGATTACAAGAGCTCTATGAGCGCTACCATGACCAAGGATTTGAAATCCTTGACTTTCCATGTAATCAATTTATGGGCCAAGCACCGGGTAGTGCGGAAGAGATTAATCAATTTTGTAGCCTCCATTACCAAACCAGCTTCCCACGCTTTGCAAAAATTAAAGTCAATGGGAAAGAAGCCAGCCCCCTCTACCAATGGTTAAAAGAACAAGCTAATGGTCCCTTGGGCTCCCGCATTGAATGGAATTTCGCCAAATTCTTGATCAATCGCCAAGGCCAAGTTATCCACCGCTTCTCTTCAAAAACTGATCCTCAAGCAATTGAAGCAAGCCTAAAAGAAGTTCTTTCAGACTAAATTCGGCTGGTCTTTTTCTGGCCTTTCATCTAGCTTTTATGATACAATAAGGGCTATGGAAACAATTACATTGTCCCCTCAAAACGAGGACATCCAAGCATTTGTTCGTCAGCACCAAGACCATCTGCTACCTTCAAAAAATCCATATATCCGTTATTTTTTCAAGGCACCTGGTGCAACCATTTCGATTTACACATCAGGAAAGGTTGTCCTACAAGGTAGTCAGGCGACGCGCTATGCTGCCTTCTTCGGTTACCAACAAGATCCGATAGACCAAGCACTTGCCGGACAAGACTTCCCCTTAATCGGAACGGATGAAGTTGGAAACGGTTCTTACTTTGGAGGGCTTGCCGTCGTAGCTTCACTGGTCAGCCCGGAGCAACATGCCCGCTTAAAAAGTCTAGGAGTTGGGGATTCTAAGACCTTAGATGATCGAAAAATTCGAGCTCTCGCACCGATCCTCAAAAAAGAAATCCCGCATCAGGCCTTACTGCTGACACCTAAAAAATACAATCAGGTCATCGCCTCTGGCTACAATGCGGTATCTGTCAAGGTTGCTCTTCACAATCAAGCCATTTTTTTGCTCTTGCAACAAGGGACAAAAGCTCAAAAGATTGTAGTCGATGCCTTTACGACCAAGAAAAACTATGATCGCTATGTTCAAGCAGAAGCGAATCAGGTCCCACAAGTCGTCACCCTAGAAGAGAAGGCCGAAGGAAAATACTTGGCAGTAGCTGTGAGTTCCATTATTGCCCGTGACCTCTTCCTCCAAAATCTGGAAGATTTGAGTCAAGAACTCGGCTACACCCTTCCTAGTGGGGCTGGTGCGCCCTCAGACAAGGTAGCTGCTCAACTTTTAAAGGCCTATGGCATTCAAGCCCTTGACTACAGTGCCAAACTTCATTTTAAAAATACAGAAAAAGCAAAAAAATTGATAGAAAGATAAAGCATGAAACGTTCAAAAAAATCAACTAATCCAGTCCGTTCTTTCCTGAAAGAATGGGCGCTCTTCGGCCTCATTATTGGAGGCATTATTCTCTCTCGTATTTATCTGTGGACGCCTGTCCGTGTCGATGGCCATTCTATGGATCCGACCTTGGCAGATAGTGAATACCTTCTCGTTATCAATAAACTGCCTATCGACCGTTTTGATATCGTGGTCGCTAGTGAAACAGAAAATGGAAAAACCAAAGAAATCGTTAAACGGGTCATTGGACTCCCTGGTGAAACCATCGAGTACAAAAACGATGTCCTCTATATCAACGGCAAAGAAACTGACGAGCCTTACTTGAAAGACTACATTCAAAAATTTAAAGAAGATAAATTGCAATCAACCTATTCTGGAAAAGGGTTCGAAGAAAATGGAGAGCTCTTCCGCCAAATGGCACAGATTGCCGAAGCTTTCACCGTTGATAAAGATGGAAGTGCGACCTTCACGAAAAAGCTCTTGGATGATGAGTATCTACTCCTTGGTGATGATCGAATCGTTTCAAAAGATAGCCGCCAGGTGGGGGCTTTCAAGAAGGAACAAATCAAAGGGGAAGCCGTCCTTCGCCTCTGGCCACTCCTTCCATTCCAGACGTATTAACCCATGATGAGGTTGGGACTCTTGTTCCAATCTCTTTCAATATCTTCATGAGAGATAAGCTCTCTCAGACCATTACTTAAAAGGAAACTCTGCATGGAATACTATTTCTCAGGAACCATTGAGCGGGTCATTTTTGAAAATCAAAGTAGTTTTTTCCGTATCTTATTGTTGGATATCAATGATACAGATGCAGAGGACTATGATAACTTTGAAATTATCGTCACTGGAACGATGGCAGATATCGTCGAAGGAGAAGATTATACCTTCTGGGGAGAACTGGTCCATCATCCGAAATATGGCCAACAGTTGCAAATGAATCGCTATGAACGAGCCAAACCCACTAGCAAAGGCTTGGTGAAATACTTTTCTAGCGACCATTTTAAAGGGATCGGACTCAAAACGGCCCAAAAGATCGTCGATCTCTATGGTGAGGATACCATTGATAAAATTCTGCAAGCACCTGAAAAGCTAGCCTCCATCTCCGGACTTTCTAAAAAGAATCGCGAGGCCTTTGTCGAAAAACTACAGCTCAACTATGGTACGGAACGGGTCCTCGCCCAACTTGCTAACTATGGCATCCCTAATAAACTAGCCTTCCAAATCCAAGATTTCTACAAGGAAGAAACCTTGCAAATCGTCGAATCGGCTCCTTATCAACTGGTCGAAGATATTCAAGGCATGGGCTTTAAAATCGCCGACCAACTAGCAGAAGAATTAGGGATTGCCAGTGATGCTCCTGAACGCTTTCGAGCTGGACTGGTTCATAGTCTTTTAACCCTCTCCTTAGAAACAGGGGACACCTACGTTGAAGCCAAAGAATTGCTCCAGGCCACCATCCAACTCTTAGAAGCATCTCGTCCAGTCGAGCTCGATCCAGCCAGTGTTGCCCAAGAATTGGCCAGTCTCATCGAAGAAGACAAGGCGCAAAACATTGACACCAAGATTTTCAACAACAGCCTCTTCTTTGCGGAAGAAGGGATCCGAAGCCATATCGGTCGCCTGCTAGAAAAAGGAAGGCAAGAATCTTTCGACCCAGAAAAAATCGAACAAACGATTGATGACATTGAAGATGAACTCCACATTCACTACGATCCCATCCAACGGAAGGCTATCCAAGAAGCCATTCAGCAAAAGGTCTTTGTGCTAACAGGTGGACCAGGAACAGGGAAAACAACCGTTATCAATGGAATTATCGGAACCTATGCCCGCCTGCACCAATTGGACCTTCGCAAGAAATCTCAATTACCAATCCTCTTAGCTGCTCCAACCGGTCGAGCAGCCCGTCGAATGAGTGAACTGACTGGCCTTCCGAGCGCCACCATTCATCGTCACTTAGGAATGACGGGAGACGACGACACGAGTCACTTGGACGATTATCTTGATGCGGATTTTGTCATTGTCGATGAATTCTCTATGGTGGATACTTGGCTGGCCAATCAGCTTCTCAGCAATATCTCCTCCAATACTAAACTCTTAATCGTTGGTGATGCCGATCAGCTTCCTTCTGTGAGTCCTGGACAAGTCTTGTCCGATCTCCTACAGATCCCTAGCATCCCTCAAGTCAAACTGGAACACATCTTCCGTCAAAGTGAAGATTCGACCATCGTCACTTTGGCCAGTCAGATTCGCAAAGGCCAACTGCCTCCTGATTTCACAGAGAAAAAACCTGATCGTTCCTACTTTGAAGCGCCGAGTGAGCTCATCGCTCCCATGATTGAAAAAATCACCAGCGCTGCCCTTCGCAACGGCATTCTGGCCCAAGACATCCAGGTCCTCGCTCCGATGTATCGAGGTTCTGCAGGCATTGACCAGATTAACAATCTCATGCAAGAGCTTCTCAATCCATTGGAAACGGATGCTCTATTCTTTCAAGCACTGGACTGCCAGTATCGAAATGGTGACAAGGTCATCCACCTGGTCAATGATGCCGAAAGCAATGTCTTTAACGGTGATATTGGCTACATCACCGACCTCTTGCCAGCTAAGTATACCGAATCCAAGCAAGATGAACTCACCATCCAATTTGATGGCAATGAATTGGTCTACCCCCGCAATGAATGGTACAAGATTCGCCTAGCTTATGCCATGAGCATCCACAAGTCACAGGGAAGCGAATTTCCTGTGGTCATTCTGCCCTTGACCAATCAGAGTCGGCGCATGCTCCAACGCAATCTAATCTACACGGCCATCACCCGTTCCAAAAGCAAACTCATCCTCCTGGGAGAATACACTGCATTTGACTTTGCGACAAAAAATACCGGAACCGCTCGAAAAACCTATCTGATTGAGCGTTTTTCGGATGGAAGCCCTCAAGGTAGAGACTCTGCCTCACAGAGCCCTGTCCACATGGAAGAGCCCATAAAAAAAACAGAACCCCAAAAGGAGCTCGTCTCTGTTGAAAACTACTCTGACTCATCTGCTTCCCAAGCTTCTCAACAAGGCTATCGATTAACAGAGGACAATTACTTAAGCATTGATCCCATGATTGGCCTCGCCGAGGAAGAGATTCAACAGTTCTTCAAAAACTAGCTAAAAATTCCCCGTAGGTCAAGTATACCTACGGGGTTTCTTCTATTAGAGATCCTTCATGGGTTTCCCGAGACTCGGAAGAAAAATTAGTGAGGGTCACCCCTAAAAGGCGAATACCTGAGGAGTTACTTTCTAGGCTCTGGTAGAGCTCCTGGGCCAGTCTCTGAATGACTTCAGGGTCTCTGGTTGCTTCCTCTAAACTTCGTCTCTTGGTCAAGGTCGTAAAATCGGCATAACGAATCTTGAGCACCAAGGTCTTGCCGGTTTTCTGATGCTTAGCCAAACTGCTCGCCACTTTTTCTGATAGGTTGGCTAGTTCTTTTAGCACATCATCCTCGGCCACCAGCAATTTTCGATAGGTGCGTTCCTTCCCAATGGACTTTCGAATGCGATTGCTCTTAACCGGACTATTATGAATCCCCCGAGCCTTTCGATAAAGATCAAAACCAAAACGACCAAAGTGATCGATGAGAGTCATTTCCGGCACTTCTAAGAGATCTGCACCAGTATAAATTCCCAAATCATGAAGTCGCTCCACTGTCCGTTTTCCCACACCATGAAACTTAGCTACATCCAGCTGACTTAAAAAGTCTTGAGCTTGCTCGGGTAAAATGACGGTCAGTCCCCTAGGCTTCTGGTAATCACTGGCAATTTTTGCTAGAAACTTATTGTAGGAAACTCCGGCAGAAGCAGTCAAATGCAACTCATTCCAAATATCATGCTGAATCAAGCGAGCTACCTTGACAGCAGACTGAAGACCAAGCTTATTGTTGGTCACATCCAGATAGGCTTCATCAATGCTCATGGGCTCAATCAGATCGGTATAGCGTTTAAAAATTTCTCTGACTTGGAGACCGACAGCCTGGTACTTCTCGTAGTCGCCAGAGATGAAAACTGCCTGAGGACAACGTTCATAAGCTTCTTTGGAACTCATAGCAGAATGGACCCCATATTTTCTGGCTTCGTAATTACAGGTTGATACCACTCCTCTTCCACCAGACAAACGGGGATCATGGCCAATGATAACAGGCTTTCCTTTTAATTCGGGATGGTCACGCTCTTCAACGGACGCAAAAAAGGCATCCATATCGATATGAATGATTTTACGGCTTGTATCATTTACTAAAGGAAATATGAGCATGGGCAACCTCCTCTTTCATTATATCCCTATCAACGATTTTTTCCTACTAATTCCTACCTCTTCTGAGACAAAAATATAATACAGTTTATTCGTATTTACCATTCTGTATTATAAAAGAATCCAAAATCTTTTTGCTATTCCCTTTGTGAAACCGATTTCCATATGGTATACTACTATTGTAAGTGCAACAGATTTGTTGCTAGAAAGACAAAAGAGGATTTAAACATGGTTGTTAAAACAGTTGTTGAAGCACAAGACATTTTTGACAAAGCCTGGGAAGGCTTCCAAGGTGAAGACTGGAAAGAAAGAGCCAGTGTCTCACGCTTTGTACAAGCTAACTACACTCCATATGATGGAGACGAAAGCTTCCTAGCTGGCCCAACAGAACGTTCACTTCACATCAAGAAGATTGTTGAAGAGACAAAAGCACACTACGAAGAAACTCGTTTCCCATACGATACTCGTCCAACTTCTATCGCTGATATCGCAGCTGGATACATCGACAAAGAAAACGAAGTCATCTTCGGTATCCAAAACGATGAGTTGTTCAAATTGAACTTCATGCCTCGTGGTGGTATCCGTATGGCAGAAACTACTTTGAAAGAAAATGGATATGAGCCAGATCCAGCTGTGCATGAAATCTTCACTAAATATGTAACAACAGTTAACGACGGTATCTTCCGTGCTTATACTACAAACATTCGTCGTGCACGTCACGCTCACACAGTAACTGGTCTTCCAGATGCATACTCACGTGGACGTATCATCGGGGTTTATGCTCGTTTGGCCCTTTACGGAGCTGACTACTTGATGGCTGAAAAAGCAAACGACTGGAACGCGATTACTGAAATCGATGAAGAATCAATCCGTCTTCGTGAAGAAGTAAACCTTCAATACCAAGCACTTCAAGAAGTTGTTAAATTGGGTGACCTTTATGGTGTAGATGTACGTCGTCCTGCCTTCGATACAAAAGAAGCAATCCAATGGACAAACATCGCCTTCATGGCTGTCTGCCGTGTGATCAACGGTGCTGCTACTTCTCTTGGACGTGTGCCAATCGTTTTGGATATCTACGCTGAACGTGACTTGGCTCGTGGTACTTACACTGAGTCTGAAATCCAAGAATTCGTTGATGATTTCGTTATGAAATTGCGTACTGTTAAATTTGCTCGTACAAAAGCTTACGACCAATTGTACTCAGGTGACCCAACCTTCATCACAACTTCTATGGCTGGTATGGGTAACGATGGACGTCACCGTGTTACTAAGATGGACTTCCGTTTCTTGAACACTTTGGACAACATCGGTAACTCTCCAGAACCAAACTTGACAGTTCTTTGGACTGATAAATTGCCATACAGCTTCCGTCGCTACTGTATGCACATGAGCCACAAACACTCTTCTATCCAATACGAAGGTGTAACAACAATGGCGAAAGACGGATACGGTGAAATGAGCTGTATCTCATGTTGTGTATCTCCACTTGACCCAGAAAACGAAGAACAACGCCACAACATCCAGTACTTCGGTGCTCGTGTAAACGTACTTAAAGCTCTTCTTACTGGTTTGAACGGTGGTTACGACGACGTTCATAAAGACTACAAAGTATTTGACATCGATCCTATCCGTGACGAAGTTCTTGAATTCGAATCTGTTAAAGCAAACTTCGAAAAATCACTTGACTGGTTGACTGACACTTACGTAGATGCTTTGAACATCATCCACTACATGACTGATAAGTACAACTACGAAGCTGTTCAAATGGCCTTCTTGCCAACTCACCAACGCGCTAACATGGGATTCGGTATCTGTGGATTCGCTAACACTGTTGATACTTTGTCAGCAATCAAATACGCTACTGTTAAACCAATCCGTGACGAAGATGGCTACATCTACGATTACGAAACAATTGGTGAATACCCACGTTGGGGTGAAGATGACCCACGTTCTAACGAATTGGCAGAATGGTTGATCGAAGCTTACACTACTCGTCTTCGCAGCCACAAACTTTACAAGAATGCAGAAGCTACAGTTTCACTTTTGACTATCACTTCTAACGTTGCTTACTCTAAACAAACTGGTAACTCACCAGTCCACAAAGGGGTATTCCTCAACGAAGATGGTTCTGTGAACACAAGCAAATTGGAATTCTTCTCACCAGGTGCTAACCCATCTAACAAAGCGAAAGGTGGATGGTTGCAAAACTTGAACTCACTTGCTAGCCTTGACTTTGGTTACGCAGCTGACGGTATCTCATTGACAACTCAAGTATCACCACGTGCTCTTGGTAAAACTCGTGACGAACAAGTAGACAACTTGGTAACTATCCTTGATGGATACTTCGAAAACGGTGGACAACACGTTAACTTGAACGTTATGGACTTGTCAGACGTTTACGAAAAGATCATGAGCGGTGAAGATGTTATCGTACGTATCTCTGGATACTGTGTAAACACTAAATACCTCACTCCAGAACAAAAAACTGAATTGACACAACGTGTCTTCCACGAAGTTCTTTCTATGGACGATGCATTGAGCTAAGATTCAAATAGATTTTTCAAACCAGCCGGAAACGGCTGGTTTTTTCTTGTCCTGTCTTGACTAAATCCGTGGTAACACTAGTACAAATCAGTGAAATTTTGATATAATGGAGACAATCTATTAACAGAACAGGAAGAACAATGGAAGCGTCTAAAGATATGGACCGCGTGATTGACGTCCTCATGTTGGCAGGAACCCTCCTTTTAGAGAGTGGTTCTGAAATCCATCGGGTGGAGGATACCATGATCCGGATTGCTCATTCTCAAGGAATCGATGATTGCAATGCCTTAGCGATGCCAGTCGCTATTTTCTTTTCAATCGAAAATGCCAATATCACGCGGATGAAGCGGATCCTGCGGACCAATTACAATATCGAGAAGGTCTGTGATGTCAATCAGATTTCTCGCCAATTAGTCTCTGGGCACATCAATCTCGAAGAAGCCTACCAAGCCTTGATCCAATTGAAGCAGAAGGCAGTCCCTTATACCAATCTCCAGTTAACCATCGCGGCAACTCTTAGTGCCCCTTTTTTCTCCATTATGTTTGGCGGGAATTTTTATGATGCGATAGGAGCAGGTATTGCGACCGTCTTTGCCTTTGCTTTCTCTCTAGTCGTTGAGAAATACGTGCGCATCCCTTTTGCCACTGCTTTTGCGGCAGCCTTTGTCTTTGGCTTTTTGGCCCATATTTGGTCTCAATATAGTGGTTTTCCTTCCAATACCGATCTCATTATTGCCGGTTGTGTCATGCCTTTCGTTCCTGGGATTGCCATGACCAATGCCGTCAGGGATCTGATGAACAACCACCTCAACTCGGGGATGAGTAAACTCTTTGAGACCCTGCTCATTACTCTTGCCCTTGGTGCCGGAACGACCGTCGCTCTTGTCCTTATGAAATAGAATCATGAACCTAATCGAATTTTTAATCCAAGCGGTGGCAAGTTTGATTGCCATCATTACCTTTTTAATCGTCCTCAACGTGCAACGTTCCATGCTAATCCCTGGAGGAATTTTAGGGATGGCTATTTGGTTGCTCTACTATATCTTGAAAGGACCTACCAATGTTATTATCGCGACGTTTATTGCAGCGATTGTGGGTTCTTGTATCAGTCAAATTTTAAGTATTATCTATAAGACGCCTGTCGTTGTCTTTATGCTGGCTATTCTTGCTCCCTTGGTTCCTGGATATATTTCCTATCGGACCACCTATTTCTTTGTTAGTGGCCAATATCGCCAGGCAGTGACCAGCGTGACTCTGGTTGTTATTCTGGCCTTGGTCATCTCTATCGGGATGGCTAGCGGATCTGTCATCTTGAAACTCTACCATTCCTACCAACGCTACCAAAAAAGAAAAATGACCAATGCCAACTAGCATTGGTTTTTCAAATTTTATAAGTGTAATCGCTTGCATTTTTATTTAAAAGGAATACAATGATAGTGAAAAAACAAATCCTTTAAAGTATGTGAGGTACTGTACGATGGTAAACAAGTATATCAAGTATCTTCCTTGGGTGATTCTAGGAGCCTTCTCCTCCTATCTATCAGCGACTTACTATGCCCGTAATTCATTTGACTTGTTCTACCTGACCTTGATCTTTCTGATTGCGGACATCGCTATACTCGTCTTCTACGAAAATGTTCTAAGAGATAAATGCAAAGAACTCTTCATACGAATCATGAGCAATCCTAAAAAAGATAAGCAAGCATAAGAGTTGAAGAGAGTGGGACAGAAATCGGTAATTCGTTAGAATTCGATTTCGTCGTCCCACCTCCGCACAGTTGAGTAGGGCTRTAAAAGCTGATGAAATCAGCGTAGTAGAGCCCACTCAACCACTGCGTCTTGCTCGACAATCCAAAAATAATTGAGAGGCTAGGACTTTTGTCCCAGCCTCTTTTTTGTTTTTCGTCCTCTCTTTTTCAAAAAATCCCCTTGCCCAACTCGGTCCTAAGAATGATTTCCATACTGTTCTGGCTTTTTCAAGGGAGTTTTGCTCTCAAATATGGTAAAATAGTAACGAAATATACTAGTAGATATCAAATTAAAAGAGGTTATTTATGACAATCGGTATTGATAAGATTGGATTTGCGACCAGCCAGTATGTCTTGCGCTTAAGTGAGCTAGCGGCTGCTCGAAATACAGATCCAGAAAAACTCAGTAAAGGGCTCTTATTGAAAGAACTGAGTATTGCCCCTATTACAGAGGATATCGTCACACTTGGAGCAAGTGCCAGCCATAGTATTTTAACCGAAGAAGAAAAAGAAGAAATTGATATGGTCATCCTGGCGACCGAGTCAGGAATTGATCAGAGTAAGGCTGCTGCTGTTTTCGTTCACGGTCTCCTAGGAATCCAACCCTTTGCTCGGAGCTTTGAAATGAAGGAAGCCTGCTATGCTGCAACGGCCGCTTTGGACTATGCTAAACTTCATGTTGAAAAGTTCCCACAGAGCAAGGTCTTGGTCATTGCCAGCGATATTGCAAAATATGGGATCGACACCCCTGGAGAACCGACTCAAGGAGCTGGATCTGTCGCTATGCTAGTGACGCAGAACCCACGTATCCTAGCCTTTAATGATGATAATGTAGCTCAGACCCGTGACGTCATGGATTTCTGGCGTCCCAACTACTCAAGCACTCCCTTTGTCAATGGGATCTATTCGACCCAACAGTACTTGGATTGCTTGAAAACAACTTGGACAGAGTATCAAAAACGGACTGGTCTGACATTGGATGATTTTGATGCGATCTGCTTCCACCTACCTTATCCCAAGCTTGCTCTTAAGGGCTTAAAAAAGATTCTTGATAAGAGTCTTTCTCCTGAGAAACAAGCCCAATTGCAATACAATTTTGAACAGTCCATTCTCTACAGCCAAAAGGTTGGGAATATCTATACGGGTTCCCTCTTCCTAGGTTTGCTTTCTCTCTTAGAGAATCAGCCTCAACTAGTGGCTGGCGACCGGATCGCCCTCTATGGATATGGAAGTGGCGCAGTCGCTGAGATTTTTAGTGCTCACTTAGTCGAAGGATATGAGCAAATGCTCCATCCAAATCGTATGGCAGAATTGGATCAGCGAAAAGCTCTTACGATTGCCGAATATGAGAAGATCTTCTTCGAAGAGGCACAATTAGATGCTGAAGGCAATCAAACCTTCCAAGGTTACCAAGATCAAACCTTTGCCTTATCAGAAATCAACGAACACCAACGAACCTATGTAAAGGTAGAACACCATGGTTAAATTAACTGGTTTTTCAAAAGCAAGTCCAGCAGAGCGTATCGAGAAACTGGCTCAGGCCGGACTCCTTTCAGAAGAAGGACTACAAACAGTAAGGGACAATGACACATTGCCCCTTTCTCTTGCCAATGAAATGGTCGAAAATGTCCTCGGCACCTTAGCCTTGCCCTTTGGTATAGCTCCTGGCTTCCAGATAGATGATCAGGAAATTCAGGTCCCAATGGTGACGGAAGAACCCTCTGTCATTGCTGCTGCTTCTTATGCTGCAGGGTTGATCAAGCGTTCAGGTGGGTTTCAGACCCAGGTTCACAAGCGTCAAATGATTGGGCAAGTGGCTCTCTATGATGTCAGCAATAAAGAAAAGGCCAGTCAGGCGATTACAGAAGCTAAAGAAGAACTGCTCCAACTGGCCAATCAAGCCTATCCTTCCATCGTTAAACGGGGAGGTGGGGCACGAGATCTCTGGACAGAGGTGAAAGGTGACTTTCTCATTTGCTACCTATCCGTTGATCCAAAAGAAGCCATGGGGGCTAACATGCTCAACACCATGTTGGAAGCTCTGGTCGACCCTTTAGAAGATTTATCCGAGGGGCAAGGATTAATGGCTATTCTATCTAACTTAGCTACAGATGCCCTGGTCACGGCAAGCTGTCACATAGACTACCGCTTCCTCAGTCGCGATCCCAAAGAAGCTGCCGAAATCGCTCAGAAAATAGCTCTGGCCAGTCAATTAGCGGCTGTTGATCCTTATCGAGCAGCGACTCACAACAAGGGAATTTTCAATGGCATCGATGCTGTCGTCTTGGCAACTGGGAATGATTGGCGGGCGATTGAAGCGGGCGGCCATACCTATGCTAGTCGAACAGGACAAGCTCAAGGACTATCTAGTTGGATAGCTCATCCAGATCAGCAAGTCCTAGAAGGCCAGCTGACCCTTCCCATGCCCATTGCTACCAAGGGAGGCTCCATCGGACTCAATCCAAGTGTTCAAGTGGCTCATGACCTACTTGGAAATCCCGACGCCCAAACTCTTGCGCGGATCATTGTTTCCGTTGGCCTGGCTCAAAACTTTGCAGCGCTTAAGGCCTTGGTCAGCACCGGTATTCAGCATGGGCATATGAAACTCCAGGCTAAGTCACTTGCCCTACTTGCTGGCGCTAGTCCGTCAGAGGTAGCTCCGGTGGTCCAAGCCCTGCTAGAAGACAAACCCTTTAACCTGGAAAAAGCCCAAGCTATATTAGAGAACATTCGTCAAAGCAATTAAAAAATCCCTCCGTTCACACGGAGGGATTTTTTAATGCAGACAAACTATTATTTTTTTATAAAACAGCTGGATGATTTTCAAAAAATAACTTTCATTTTTTAGTCATTTAAGAAGATGAAAAACTTTACGCCGTGAGAAAAGTGCCTGAAACAACTGTGTTTCAGGCACTCGGGAGTTTTGAGAGTAAAACAGTTTGGGAAACTGTTTTAGCCTGAGCCCGGAAATTAAAGA
>NZ_JVKU01000010.1:0-97500 GCF_001072385.1 Streptococcus sp. 343_SSPC
AGACAAACAATTATTTTAATGAGAGTTTGATCCTGGCTCAGGATGAACGCTGGCGGCGTGCCTAATACATGCAAGTAGAACGCTGAAGGAAGGAGCTTGCTCTTTCCGGATGAGTTGCGAACGGGTGAGTAACGCGTAGGTAACCTGCCTGGTAGCGGGGGATAACTATTGGAAACGATAGCTAATACCGCATAACAGTAGATATTGCATGATATCTGCTTGAAAGGGGCAATTGCTCCACTACCAGATGGACCTGCGTTGTATTAGCTAGTTGGTGAGGTAACGGCTCACCAAGGCGACGATACATAGCCGACCTGAGAGGGTGATCGGCCACACTGGGACTGAGACACGGCCCAGACTCCTACGGGAGGCAGCAGTAGGGAATCTTCGGCAATGGACGGAAGTCTGACCGAGCAACGCCGCGTGAGTGAAGAAGGTTTTCGGATCGTAAAGCTCTGTTGTAAGAGAAGAACGAGTGTGAGAGTGGAAAGTTCACACTGTGACGGTATCTTACCAGAAAGGGACGGCTAACTACGTGCCAGCAGCCGCGGTAATACGTAGGTCCCGAGCGTTATCCGGATTTATTGGGCGTAAAGCGAGCGCAGGCGGTTAGATAAGTCTGAAGTTAAAGGCTGTGGCTTAACCATAGTACGCTTTGGAAACTGTTTAACTTGAGTGCAAGAGGGGAGAGTGGAATTCCATGTGTAGCGGTGAAATGCGTAGATATATGGAGGAACACCGGTGGCGAAAGCGGCTCTCTGGCTTGTAACTGACGCTGAGGCTCGAAAGCGTGGGGAGCAAACAGGATTAGATACCCTGGTAGTCCACGCCGTAAACGATGAGTGCTAGGTGTTGGGTCCTTTCCGGGACTCAGTGCCGCAGCTAACGCATTAAGCACTCCGCCTGGGGAGTACGACCGCAAGGTTGAAACTCAAAGGAATTGACGGGGGCCCGCACAAGCGGTGGAGCATGTGGTTTAATTCGAAGCAACGCGAAGAACCTTACCAGGTCTTGACATCCCTCTGACCGCTCTAGAGATAGAGCTTTCCTTCGGGACAGAGGTGACAGGTGGTGCATGGTTGTCGTCAGCTCGTGTCGTGAGATGTTGGGTTAAGTCCCGCAACGAGCGCAACCCCTATTGTTAGTTGCCATCATTCAGTTGGGCACTCTAGCGAGACTGCCGGTAATAAACCGGAGGAAGGTGGGGATGACGTCAAATCATCATGCCCCTTATGACCTGGGCTACACACGTGCTACAATGGCTGGTACAACGAGTCGCAAGTCGGTGACGGCAAGCTAATCTCTTAAAGCCAGTCTCAGTTCGGATTGTAGGCTGCAACTCGCCTACATGAAGTCGGAATCGCTAGTAATCGCGGATCAGCACGCCGCGGTGAATACGTTCCCGGGCCTTGTACACACCGCCCGTCACACCACGAGAGTTTGTAACACCCGAAGTCGGTGAGGTAACCTTTTAGGAGCCAGCCGCCTAAGGTGGGATAGATGATTGGGGTGAAGTCGTAACAAGGTAGCCGTATCGGAAGGTGCGGCTGGATCACCTCCTTTCTAAGGATAAGGAAACCTGCACGTTCGTCTTGTTTAGTTTTGAGAGGTCTTGTGGGGCCTTAGCTCAGCTGGGAGAGCGCCTGCTTTGCACGCAGGAGGTCAGCGGTTCGATCCCGCTAGGCTCCATTGGTGAGAGATCACCAAGGATGAACATTGAAAATTGAATATCTATATCAAATAGTAACAAGAAAATAAACCGAAAACGCTGTGAATATTTAATGAGTTTTCTAATTTTTTAAGAAATTAGGTTAATAAGGTTAAGTTAATAAGGGCGCACGGTGGATGCCTTGGCACTAGGAGCCGAAGAAGGACGTGACAAACGACGAAATGCCTCGGGGAGCTGTAAGTAAGCTTAGATCCGGGGGTGTCCGAATGGGGGAACCCAGCAGGTAATACCTGTTACCCATATCTGTTAAGGATATGAGGAGGAAGACGCAGTGAACTGAAACATCTAAGTAGCTGCAGGAAGAGAAAGCAAAAGCGATTGCCTTAGTAGCGGCGAGCGAAACGGCAGGAGGGCAAACCGAAGAGTTTACTCTTCGGGGTTGTAGGACTGCAATGTGGACTTAAAGATTATAGAAGAACTACCTGGGAAGGTAGGCCAAAGAGAGTAACAGCCTCGTATTTTAAATAGTCTTTATACCTAGCAGTATCCTGAGTACGGCGAGACACGTGGAATCTCGTCGGAATCTGGGAGGACCATCTCCCAACCCTAAATACTCCCTAGTGACCGATAGTGAACCAGTACCGTGAGGGAAAGGTGAAAAGCACCCCGGGAGGGGAGTGAAATAGAACCTGAAACCGTGTGCCTACAACAAGTTCGAGCCCGTTAATGGGTGAGAGCGTGCCTTTTGTAGAATGAACCGGCGAGTTACGATATGATGCGAGGTTAAGTTGAAGAGACGGAGCCGTAGGGAAACCGAGTCTGAATAGGGCGTCTTAGTATTATGTCGTAGACCCGAAACCATGTGACCTACCCATGAGCAGGTTGAAGGTGCGGTAAAACGCACTGGAGGACCGAACCAGGGCACGTTGAAAAGTGCTTGGATGACTTGTGGGTAGCGGAGAAATTCCAAACGAACTTGGAGATAGCTGGTTCTCTCCGAAATAGCTTTAGGGCTAGCGTCGACATTAAGATTCTTGGAGGTAGAGCACTGTTTGGGTGAGGGGTCCATCCCGGATTACCAATCTCAGATAAACTCCGAATGCCAATGAATTATGGTCGGCAGTCAGACTGCGAGTGCTAAGATCCGTAGTCGAAAGGGAAACAGCCCAGACCACCAGCTAAGGTCCCAAAATAATTGTTAAGTGGAAAAGGATGTGGGGTTGCACAGACAACTAGGATGTTAGCTTAGAAGCAGCTATTCATTCAAAGAGTGCGTAATAGCTCACTAGTCGAGTGACCCTGCGCCGAAAATGTACCGGGGCTAAAACAATTTACCGAAGCTGTGGATACCTTTAATGGTATGGTAGGAGAGCGTTCTATGTGTGAAGAAGGTATACCGTGAGGAGTGCTGGAACGCATAGAAGTGAGAATGCCGGTATGAGTAGCGAAAGACAGGTGAGAATCCTGTCCACCGTAAGACTAAGGTTTCCAGGGGAAGGCTCGTCCGCCCTGGGTTAGTCGGGACCTAAGGAGAGACCGAAAGGTGTATCCGATGGACAACAGGTTGATATTCCTGTACTAGAGTATGTAGTGATGGAGGGACGCAGTAGGCTAACTAAAGCGTGCGATTGGAAGTGCACGTCTAAGCAGTGAGGTGTGAATTGAGTTAAATGCTTAGTTCAATAACATTGAGCTGTGATGGGGAGCGAAGTTTAGTAGCGAAGTTAGTGATGTCACACTGCCAAGAAAAGCTTCTAGCGTTAAACATACTCTACCCGTACCGCAAACCGACACAGGTAGTCGAGGCGAGTAGCCTCAGGTGAGCGAGAGAACTCTCGTTAAGGAACTCGGCAAAATGACCCCGTAACTTCGGGAGAAGGGGTGCTGACTTCGGTCAGCCGCAGTGAATAGGCCCAAGCAACTGTTTATCAAAAACACAGCTCTCTGCTAAATCGTAAGATGATGTATAGGGGGTGACGCCTGCCCGGTGCTGGAAGGTTAAGAGGAGTGCTTAGCGTAAGCGAAGGTATGAATTGAAGCCCCAGTAAACGGCGGCCGTAACTATAACGGTCCTAAGGTAGCGAAATTCCTTGTCGGGTAAGTTCCGACCCGCACGAAAGGCGTAATGATTTGGGCACTGTCTCAACGAGAGACTCGGTGAAATTTTAGTACCTGTGAAGATGCAGGTTACCCGCGACAGGACGGAAAGACCCCATGGAGCTTTACTGCAGTTTGATATTGAGTGTCTGTGCCACATGTACAGGATAGGTAGGAGCCATAGAGATCGGGACGCCAGTTTCGATGGAGGCGTTGTTGGGATACTACCCTTGTGTTATGGCCACTCTAACCCGGATAGGTGATCCCTATCGGAGACAGTGTCTGACGGGCAGTTTGACTGGGGCGGTCGCCTCCTAAAAGGTAACGGAGGCGCCCAAAGGTTCCCTCAGAATGGTTGGAAATCATTCGCAGAGTGTAAAGGTATAAGGGAGCTTGACTGCGAGAGCTACAACTCGAGCAGGGACGAAAGTCGGGCTTAGTGATCCGGTGGTTCCGTATGGAAGGGCCATCGCTCAACGGATAAAAGCTACCCTGGGGATAACAGGCTTATCTCCCCCAAGAGTTCACATCGACGGGGAGGTTTGGCACCTCGATGTCGGCTCGTCGCATCCTGGGGCTGTAGTCGGTCCCAAGGGTTGGGCTGTTCGCCCATTAAAGCGGCACGCGAGCTGGGTTCAGAACGTCGTGAGACAGTTCGGTCCCTATCCGTCGCGGGCGTAGGAAATTTGAGAGGATCTGCTCCTAGTACGAGAGGACCAGAGTGGACTTACCGCTGGTGTACCAGTTGTCTCGCCAGAGGCATCGCTGGGTAGCTATGTAGGGAAGGGATAAACGCTGAAAGCATCTAAGTGTGAAACCCACCTCAAGATGAGATTTCCCATAACTATATGTTAGTAAGAGCCCTGAGAGAAGATCAGGTAGATAGGTTAGGAGTGGAAGTTGTGTGAGCAATGGAGCGGACTAATACTAATAGCTCGAGGACTTATCCAAAAAGTAACTGAGGATATTTACAGCTGGTTTAAATTTTGTTAGAATATAGGTATTCAATTTTGAATGTTCATCATTCAGAGTTAAGTGACGATAGCCTAGGAGATACACCTGTACCCATGCCGAACACAGAAGTTAAGCCCTAGAACGCCGGAAGTAGTTGGGGGTTGCCCCCTGTGAGATATGGTAGTCGCTTAGCTTTTTTCCGCCATAGCTCAGTTGGTAGTAGCGCATGACTGTTAATCATGATGTCGTAGGTTCGAGTCCTACTGGCGGAGTCAGTACCCGAAAGGGTTTTTTTATTTCTCTTTTATTAATAAATTAAAAAAAGGTTCTTTCGAACCTTTTTTTGTTAGTTAAAGAAAACATCGTATAGAGCTTTAATAGCCTGTTTTTCTTGTTCTTGATTGACTACAAACATGATGGAAACTTCGCTGGATCCTTGTGAAATCATTTGGATATTAATGTTATTTTCTGATAAAGCCTTTGTGGCTGTAGCTGTTACACCAATTTGATTTTTCATATTCTCTCCGACAATCATAATAATGGAAAGATCATGTTCAATTTCGGCATAATCCACTTGTAAATCTTGGATTAGATGTTTTAAAATTTCTTGTTCTTTAATTGGAGTCAATTCTTTTGACCGAAGAATGACTGATAAGTCGTCAATACCTGTTGGCATATGATCCCAACTAATATTCAAATCTTCTAAAATTTGCAATAATTTTCTACCAAAACCGACTTCTCTATTCATTAGGTATTTGGTGGTATTAATGCTGACAAATCCCGAATCTCCTGCAATTCCAACAACTTTAACATTTTCATCAGTGTGGTTCAGCACAATCTTCGTACCTGGATGTTTTGGATTGTTTGTGTTCTTGATCACCATTGGAATCTTTCCACGATATGCAGGAACAAGTGCTTCATCATGGAGGACACTAAAGCCAGCATAGGCTAATTCCCGCATCTCCTTATAGGTTAATTCAGGAATAGAATGTGGTTGTTTGATAATGCCTGGGTGAGCTGCAAAAATACCATCGACGTCTGTAAAGTTCTCGTAGAGATCTGCTTTAACTCCCGCTGCGATAATTGATCCTGTAATATCAGAACCACCTCTTGAAAAAGTACAGACTTGGCCTTCTTTAGTAATTCCAAAGAATCCAGGGATTACTAAAATTTCATTATGGTTTCTCAGTTCTTCAATCTTATCGTAACTAGAAGGAAGAATGCGAGCATTGCAAGGTTCACTTGTTACAAAGATACCTGCATCTTTTGGATGGATATATTTTGCTTCTAACCCCTTTTTTACAAAGTAAGCTGCGATGAGTTTCGCATTGTTGTTTTCTCCAGCTGCTAAGAAGGTATCATATAAGAAAGTGTTGTCAGACTTGGGAAGTGTTGCAAGGGATTTGATATCTCTAGCAATCTCTTCGATAATTTCCTCGTCTAAGTCTAACTCCTCTGTAATAGATCGATAGCGATTGATAATCCATTCTTGACTTTGGTTCGTATCTTTTCCGTTGGTATATTCTTTAAAATACTTGATGAGGGCATCTGTGACTTTTGTGTCCTCCGCATTGCGTTTCCCTGGAGCAGAAACGACCACGTATTGACGGGCTTCATCTTCTTTAACGATATTGAATACTTTTTCTAACTGGGTAGCAGATGCTAATGAACTACCACCAAATTTAACTACTTTCATGTGGACTCCTTTACACAACTTTCTTTAAATTATACCAAAGATAGAGCTTGGTTACAATCTAAAAAAGCACTGTTATCAAGCGAGTCTTTCGGGTGAGACACTTTGTTATGAAAATGTAATTTACTTCTCAAAGTAGTTGTGCTAAAATAATATAAAAATAAATAAGTTCAACTATCAAACAATTTGAATAGCGAATTAGTAAAGAGGTGGCTTATGGTGTTCGAAACGATTATTTATTCTGTAGAAGAGGATCTCGCATCTATTATTTTAAATAGACCAGAGGTTTCAAATGGTTTTAACATTCCAATGTGTCAGGAAATCCTTGAAGCATTAGAATTAGCTGAGAAGAATCCAGATGTTCGTTTTATTTTATTTAAAGCAGTCGGTAAGGTTTTTTCAGTTGGTGGTGATTTAGCTGAGATGAAACGGGCTGTTGATGCTGATGATATCGATTCGTTAACGCAAATTGCGGAATTGGTCAATCAAATCTCTAAAAAAATGAAGCAAATTCCAAAACCAGTGATTATGGTTGCAGATGGTGCGGTTGCAGGAGCAACTGCTAATATGGCAGTAGCGGCGGACTTTTGTATTGCTTCTGATAAAGCGAAGTTTATTCAAGCCTTTGTTGGGGTCGGTTTGGCTCCTGATGCCGGTGGTCTATTCCTTTTAGGAAGAGCTATTGGTTTGACTAGAGCAACTCAGTTAGCAATGACTGGTGAACCATTAGGTGCTGAAAAGGCTCTGGAATATGGCGTTGTGTACAAGGTTTCTGAAGTAGAAAAATTAGACAAGACTGTCAACCAACTACTCATGAAGTTAAGACGTAGCTCAGATAATTCTTTTGCTGCCATTAAAGAGTTGGCTTGGTCTAGCATGCTGACTGACTGGGATCGTTATGCTGAAATTGAGTTGCGATTGCAGAGAAATCTTTCTCTCAAGGAAGACTTTAAAGAGGGAGTTATTGCCTATTCAGAGCGTCGGCGCCCAAAATTCAAAGGAAAATAAAAACGTAAAATTTTTATGTTTTTGTTGCTGAGGCTTGCTATTTGGTTTGATTTTTGATAAAATTCGATTATCAAAGTAATGAATAGGGGGTGTGGTTTTTGAATTTTCAACTAGTCAATGATTACCTTACATCCATTTTTAACAACGTATTAGTCATCGAAGAAACTAGTTTACGTAGCAGTCGATTTAATGATGTTTCCATCAAGGAAATGCACACAATAGATGTCATCGGCTCAACACCAAACGCAACTCCAAGTGATATTTCGCGTTCGTTAATGGTAACGTTAGGTACAGTCACTACCAGTTTAAATAATCTTGAACGAAAAGGTTATATTGAACGAACCAGATCTGAAGTTGATCGTCGTGTCGTCCATTTGAGTTTGACCAAAAGAGGCAAGCTCTTGTATCGGCTTCACCAACAATTTCACAAGCGGATGGTCAATCAAATTATCGATGGGATGTCTCCAGATGAACGGAAAGTGATGCAAAAAGGGTTGCAGAACCTTTATCGTTTCTTGGAGGAGTTGAAATAATGACTTTTGCAAAAATTAGTCAGGTAGCCCATTATGCGCCAAGCCAAGTGATTTCTAATCAGGATCTTTCTGAACGGATGGATACCAGTGATGAGTGGATTGCTAGTCGGACAGGCATTCGCAAACGCCATATTTCAAAATCAGAATCAACCAGCGATTTAGCAACGGAAGTGGCTCGTCGCTTGCTTGGAAAAAGTGGTTTACAAGCGGATCAGTTGGATTTTATCATTGTTGCAACGATTTCGCCCGATTCCATGATGCCATCAACTGCAGCTCGTGTTCAAGCTAAAATTGGTGCCTCTAAAGCTTTTGTCTTTGATTTGACAGCAGCTTGTAGTGGATTTGTCTTTGCGCTTGCGACTGCTGAAAAGTTGCTTCGCTCTGGCCAGTACAAACGAGGAATCGTTATCGGAAGTGAAACCTTATCGAAAGTGATTGATTGGGAAGATCGGACCACAGCGGTCCTATTTGGGGATGGTGCTGGCGGTGTTTTATTGGAAACTTCCGAACAACAAACTTTTTTAGCTGAAGGTTTATTTTCTGATGGTTCTCGCGGAGAGGTTCTTCAATCATCATCTGTTGGTTTATCTTCACCATATTCTAATAAGGAAGAAGATAAAAAATATTTATCAATGGATGGAAGAGCAGTCTTTGATTTTGCTATTCGGGATGTGGCTAAGAGTATTAAACATATGTTAGCAGATGCTCCAGTAGCTGTTGATGAAATTGACTATTTCCTCTTGCATCAGGCAAATGACCGTATCTTAGATAAAATGGCTAAGAAAATCGGGGTTGATCGGGAAAAACTTCCTGCAAATATGATGGAATATGGCAACACCAGTGCTGCAAGTATTCCAATTTTATTATCGGAGTGTGTCGACCAAGGGCTAATCAAATTGGATGGAAGTCAAATAATTCTTCTGTCAGGATTTGGTGGAGGTTTGACATGGGGCTCACTTCTTGTTACAATCTAGTTAAACATGTGGAAACACATTTTAAAAATTTTTATTATTTTAAGGAGGCCAATCATGGCAGTATTTGAAAAAGTACAAGAAATTATCGTTGAAGAACTTGGTAAAGAACCATCAGAAGTAACTCTTGAGTCTACTTTTGAAGATCTTGAAGCTGATTCATTGGATTTGTTCCAAGTGATTTCAGAAATTGAAGATGCATTCGACATTCAAATTGAAACTGAAGAAGGATTGTCTACTGTAGGTGACCTTGTTGCTTACGTAGAAGAAAAAACTAAATAATAGTGGATGAGAGTATCGAAAGATATTCTCTCTTGTTTAGGTAATAGTTTGACGCTCAAAGCAAAGAACCGCTTTCAAACTATTACTTAAGCGAAAATGAGGAAGGTACTATGCAAACAAGAATTACTGAATTATTAAACATTAAATATCCAATTTTCCAAGGTGGTATGGCTTGGGTAGCAGATGGAGATCTTGCTGGAGCTGTATCCAATGCGGGTGGTCTTGGAATCATCGGTGGAGGAAATGCACCTAAAGAAGTTGTCAAAGCGAATATTGATCGTGTCAAATCCATTACTGACAAACCTTTTGGAGTCAATATCATGCTCCTTTCTCCTTTTGCAGATGACATCGTTGACTTGGTTATCGAAGAAGGGGTTAAAGTGGTTACCACTGGTGCAGGGAATCCTGGGAAATACATGGATCGTTTCCATGAAGCAGGCATTACCGTTATTCCGGTTGTACCTTCAGTTGCTTTAGCAAAACGGATGGAAAAACTAGGTGCAGATGCTGTCATTGCTGAGGGAATGGAAGCAGGAGGTCATATTGGTAAATTGACGACCATGACCTTGGTTCGTCAAGTGGTCGAAGCGGTTTCTATTCCAGTTATCGGTGCTGGTGGTGTTGCAGATGGTGCAGGAGCGGCTGCGGTCTTCATGCTTGGAGCAGATGCTGTTCAAGTGGGAACACGATTTGTCGTTGCTAAAGAATCAAATGCTCACCAAAACTTTAAGAATAAAATTTTGAAAGCTAAGGACATTGATACAGTGGTGTCTGCGTCAGTTGTTGGCCACCCAGTTCGTGCGATTAAGAATAAATTGGCTTCTGCTTATAACCAAGCTGAAAAAGATTTCTTGGCAGGTAAGAAGACTCAAGAAGAAATTGAAGAATTAGGAGCAGGTGCTCTTCGCAATGCGGTTGTTGACGGAGACGTTGATAATGGATCTGTGATGGCAGGACAAATTGCAGGTCTCGTAAGTAAAGAAGAGACCTGTGCTGAAATCTTGGAAGATATCTATCTTGGAGCTGCTAAGGTCATTCAGAAAGAAGCAGCTCGCTGGGCAGATGTGAAATTCTAACAAGTAAAGGAAAGGAAGAGAACAGTGACAAAACGTGCCTTCTTATTTGCTGGTCAAGGTGCCCAAAAATTGGGGATGGCTAGTGACTTGTATGCAACTTATCCCGTTGTCAAAGAGACATTTGATACGGCTAGTCGTATTCTAGGTTATGATTTGCGTGAATTGATTGATTCTGACGAAGAAAAACTCAATCAAACACGCTATACTCAACCAGCTATTTTGACAACTTCTGTAGCTATTTATCGTCTCTTGGCAGAAAATGGCATAACACCGGATATTGTGGCTGGTCTCTCCCTAGGAGAATATTCTGCTTTGGTTGCTGCAGGCGCTCTTTCCTTTGAAGAAGCGGTCGCCTTGGTAGCTAAGCGAGGGGAATTTATGGAAACAGCTGCGCCTGCTGGAAGCGGGAAGATGGTAGCTGTTATGAATACTGATCCTGCCTTGATTGAAGAAATCTGTCAACAGGCTTCTGAAAAGGGAGTTGTAACCCCAGCTAACTACAATACTCCTGCCCAAATTGTGATCGGTGGAGAGGTTGAAGCTGTGGATTATGCAGCTGAACTCTTACAAGAAGCAGGGGCAAAACGGTTGATTCCTCTGAATGTCTCTGGTCCTTTCCATACGGCCTTACTTGCTTCTGCTAGTGAAAAACTAGCGACTGAACTTGAAAAAGTTACTTTTAAGGACTTTAGCTTGCCTTTGGTTGGGAATACAGAAGCAAAGATCATGAAATCAGACGAAATCAAAGCTTTATTAGCTCGCCAAGTGATGGAGCCCGTTCGTTTCTATGATTCGATTGCGACGATTCAAGAGTTTGGAGTAGATGAAGTGATTGAAATTGGTCCAGGTAAGGTCTTGACTGGTTTCTTGAAAAAGATTGATAAAACTCTTCCAACGAAAAATGTGGAGGATCAAGCCAGTCTTGATGCCCTACTGAACGAATAAGATGAGGTGACTATGGAACTAAAGAATAAAAATGTATTTGTTACTGGCTCAAGTCGAGGCATTGGATTGGCTATTGCGCATAAATTTGCGTCAAAAGGTGCCAACATTGTCTTAAATAGTCGTGGAGAGCTCCCAGCAGGCCTAGTGGATGAATTTGCCTCATACGGTGTGAAGGTAGTTGGCGTTACTGGGGACGTATCCCAAGCTGCGGAAGCGAAACGAATGGTCGCGGAAGCGATTGAAGCACTTGGCTCAGTAGATATCCTTGTCAACAATGCTGGGATTACCAATGATAAGCTCATGTTGAAATTGACGGAAGAAGATTTCGAGCAAGTCTTGAAGGTGAATTTGACCGGTGCTTTTAATATGACACAATCAGTCTTAAAACCGATGACCAAAGCACGTGAAGGTGCTATCATTAACATGTCGAGTGTTGTCGGTCTGACAGGAAATGTTGGACAAGCCAACTATGCAGCCTCAAAAGCTGGTTTGATTGGTTTTTCTAAATCTGTAGCACGTGAAGTAGCTGGTAGAAATGTCCGTGTCAATGTCATTGCGCCGGGCTTCATTGAGTCTGATATGACAGAAGGACTTCCTGAAAAAATTAAAGAAATGTCTCTCGCTCAAATTCCAATGAAACGATTTGGAAATACAGAAGAAGTAGCAGATGTTGCAGTCTTTCTTGCGACTCAAGAATATCTAACAGGGCAAGTCATCGCAATTGATGGTGGCTTAACCATGCAATAAAAAGAGGTAGGTTTTGAAATGAAATTAAATCGTGTTGTTGTAACAGGCTATGGCTTGACATCTCCAATCGGAAACACTCCAGAAGAATTTTGGAATAGCTTAAAAGAAGGAAAGATTGGAATTGGTCCGATTACAAAATTTGACCACAGTGACTTTGCTGTTCATAATGCAGCTGAAATCCAAGATTTCCCATTTGATAAGTACTTTATCAAGAAAGATACAAACCGCTTTGACAACTACTCTTTGTATGCCTTGTATGCCGCTCAAGAAGCTGTGAATCATGCAGGTTTAGATGTAGAAGCTATTGATAAAGACCGTTTTGGTGTCATTGTTGCTTCTGGTATCGGTGGTATCAAAGAAATTGAAGATCAAGTGATTCGTTTGCATGAAAAAGGACCAAAACGTGTCAAACCAATGACGCTTCCAAAAGCCCTACCAAATATGGCTTCTGGGAATGTTGCTATGCGTTTTGGAGCTAATGGAATTTGTAAATCGATCAACACTGCTTGTGCCTCTTCCAATGATGCGATTGGAGATGCTTTCCGCGCTATTAAGTTTGGTTTCCAAGATTTGATGTTGGTTGGTGGTTCTGAAGCTTCTATTACACCATTTGCAATCGCCGGTTTCCAAGCCCTAACAGCTCTTTCAACAACAGAAGATCCAACTCGTGCTTCTATTCCATTTGATAAAGATCGGAATGGTTTTGTGATGGGGGAAGGATCAGGAATGTTGGTACTTGAAAGTTTGGAACACGCTGAAAAACGTGGTGCAACCATTCTTGCTGAAGTCGTGGGTTACGGAAATACTTGTGATGCTTACCATATGACTTCTCCACATCCAGAAGGTCAAGGTGCTATTAAAGCAATGAAGTTGGCTTTGGATGAAGCAGAAATTGAACCAGCTCAAGTTGATTATGTTAATGCCCATGGTACCTCTACTCCAGCAAATGAAAAAGGAGAAAGTGGTGCAATCGTTTCTGTATTTGGTACAGAAGTTCCAGTATCTTCTACAAAATCATTTACAGGTCACCTCTTGGGGGCAGCAGGGGCAGTTGAAGCTATTGCGACGATTGAAGCAATTCGCCATCAATATGTTCCAAAAACTGCTGGAACACAAGAGTTATCAGATTATATTGAAGCCAATGTCATCTTTGGTGAAGGGCAAGAACGTCCGATTTCCTATGCTATTTCCAATACATTTGGATTTGGAGGACACAATGCTGTCTTAGCCTTTAAACGTTGGGAGGGATAAAGTGAATATTCAAGAGATTAAAGACCTAATGAGTCAATTTGACCAATCTAGTCTTCGTGAATTTAGCTATCAAAATGCAACGGATGTGCTATCATTTAGTAAAAATACTGGCAGTGTAGCTAGCCCACAACCTGCTACGCCAGCTCCTGTAGTTCAGGAAGTGGTGCCTGCTGTTGAGAGCCCTGTTGTTCTTGCAGAAGAACCAGTTGCTCCTTCAGCACCAGCTCCTGAAGCAAGTCCAGCAGTAGCAGCAGAAGGGGAAGTGGTTGAAAGTCCTCTTGTTGGTGTAGCTTATTTAGCTTCAGGTCCAGATAAACCAGCTTTTGTTCAGGTTGGAGATAGCGTTTCAAAAGGCCAAACCCTATTGATTATTGAAGCGATGAAAGTTATGAACGAAGTTCCTGCACCAAAGGATGGAATTGTCACTGAAATCCTTGTTTCAAATGAAGAAATGGTTGAGTTTGGGAAAGGATTGGTACGGATTAAATGATCGATATTCAAGCTATTAAAGAGGCTCTTCCGCATCGCTATCCGATGTTGTTGGTGGATCGCGTCCTTGAAACAAGTGAGGATACGATTGTAGCCATTAAGAATGTGACGATCAATGAGCCCTTCTTTAATGGGCACTTTCCAAGCTACCCAGTAATGCCAGGTGTCCTCATTATGGAAGCCTTGGCACAAACTGCCGGTGTCTTAGAATTATCCAAACCAGAAAATAAAGGGAAATTAGTCTTTTATGCTGGAATGGATAAGGTTAAATTCAAAAAACAAGTCGTTCCGGGAGATCAGCTCGTGATGACGGCTACCTTTGTCAAGCGTCGTGGTTCGATTGCGGTCGTGGAAGCAAAAGCGGAAGTCGATGGGAAATTAGCTGCTAGCGGGACCCTAACATTTGCAATTGGTAACTAGGGAGGTTTCTATGTTCCGAAAAATTTTAATCGCGAATCGTGGTGAAATTGCGGTCCGGATTATTCGAGCTGCTCGTGAATTAGGAATTGAAACAGTCGCTGTCTATTCAACGGCTGATAAGGAAGCCTTGCATACCTTACTAGCGGATGAAGCAGTTTGTATTGGGCCTGCCAAGTCAACTGAGTCTTATTTAAACATGAATGCTGTTTTATCTGCAGCAGTTTTGACTGGATCAGAAGCGATTCACCCAGGGTTTGGATTTTTGAGTGAAAATTCGAAGTTTGCCACCATGTGTGAAGAAGTAGGGATTAAGTTTATCGGACCATCAGGATCTGTCATGGATATGATGGGTGATAAAATTAATGCCCGAGCACAAATGATCAAAGCAGGTGTACCTGTGATTCCAGGATCAGATGGTGAAGTTCATACAGCTGAAGAAGCCTTGGAAGTTGCTGATCGGATTGGCTATCCTGTCATGCTCAAGGCGTCAGCTGGAGGTGGCGGTAAAGGGATCCGTAAAGTAGAACGGGCAGAGGACCTAGTTCCAGCTTTTGAATCTGCTTCGACAGAAGCTAAGGCGGCCTTTGGCAATGGAGCTATGTACCTTGAACGCGTCATCTACCCAGCTCGTCATATTGAGGTTCAAATCTTGGCTGACCAATTTGGGCATGTGGTTCATTTGGGTGAACGGGATTGTTCCCTTCAAAGAAACAACCAAAAAGTCCTCGAAGAATCTCCATCCGTAGCAATCGGTAAGACAATTCGAGACCAAATCGGATCTGCAGCTGTCCGCGCAGCAGAATCTGTTGGCTATGAAAATGCTGGGACAATCGAGTTTCTTTACGATGAAGGTAAAGGCGAATTTTACTTCATGGAGATGAACACTCGGGTTCAAGTCGAGCATCCCGTGACAGAATTTGTCACAGGAATTGATATCGTGAAAGAGCAAATTAAAATTGCTGCTGGGCAAGAATTGTCTGTAAGCCAAGAAGATATTCAAATTTCTGGTCATGCCATTGAATGCCGGATCAATGCAGAAAATCCTGCCTTTAACTTTGCACCTAGCCCAGGAAAAATCACCAATCTCTATCTTCCAAGTGGAGGAGTCGGCTTGCGCGTGGATTCAGCTGTCTACCCTGGCTATACGATTCCACCTTACTACGATAGTATGATTGCCAAAATCATTGTCCATGGAGAGAATCGTTTTGATGCCTTGATGAAGATGCAACGCGCCCTCTATGAGTTGGAAATTGATGGTGTAATGACCAACAGTGATTTCCAATTGGATTTGATTTCAGATTCGAACGTGATTGCTGGTGACTACGATACCGCCTTTCTGATGGAGACATTTTTACCAAATTATCAGAAAAATCAATAAGCATTGAACTTTGTAAATGTGAGATTCATTTTCACAAGGAATGAACGCGCACAATTACAAAGTTCTTTTACCAAGTAAGGAGAAGTTGATGGCTTTATTTTCTAAAAAAGATAAGTACATTCGAATTAATCCCAATCGGTCGGCCATTGAAGCACCTCAGCCAAAACCAGAGGTTCCAGATGAGTTGTTTTCTCAGTGTCCGGGTTGTAAACATACGATTTACCAAAAGGATCTAGGAAGTGAACGTCTGTGTCCGAAGTGTGGTTATACCTTCCGCATCTCTGCGGTTGAGCGACTTCAATTGACGATTGATCCAGGAAGCTTTATTGAATTGTTTACGGGTATTGAGACCAAGGACCCGCTTAAGTTTCCAAACTACAAGAAGAAATTGGCGGCTGTTCGTGAATTGACAGGACTTGATGAAGCTGTGCTAACAGGAACTGCAAAGATCGGGGGCCATCAAGTGGCTCTTGGTATTATGGATTCTAATTTCATCATGGCTTCTATGGGCTCTGTGGTCGGTGAAAAGATTACGCGTCTATTTGAATTGGCGACAGAAGAAAAGCTCCCAGTCGTGCTCTTTACAGCTTCTGGTGGCGCTCGGATGCAAGAAGGAATCGTCAGTTTGATGCAGATGGCTAAAATCTCTGCAGCTGTTCAAAGACACTCAAAAGCAGGCTTGTTTTATTTGACGGTTTTAACAGACCCAACAACAGGAGGGGTAACGGCTTCATTTGCAATGGAAGGAGATATTATCATTGCAGAGAGTCAAGCCCTTGTGGGATTTGCAGGTCGACGGGTGATCGAGTCTACTGTACGGGAACAGTTGCCGGATAATTTCCAAAAGGCTGAATTTTTGCAAGAGCATGGCTTTGTGGATGTGATTGTCCAGCGTAGTGAAATGCGTTCAACAATCGCAGACTTGTTAGCCTTTCATGGAGGGAAGTAATGACAAGAATAACACAAATTATTAAAGAAGCTCGTGACCAAGGACGTTTGACAGCTCTCGATTATGCACATGGAATTTTTGATAACTTTATCGAATTGCATGGAGATCGAAATTTCCGAGATGATGGTGCAGTGATTGGTGGAATTGGCTGGTTAGGGGATCAAGCGGTAACGGTTGTCGGGATTCAAAAAGGAAAGAATCTTCAGGACAACCTCAGTCGAAACTTTGGCCAACCCCACCCAGAAGGCTATCGAAAAGCTTTGCGTCTCATGAAGCAAGCGGAGAAATTTGGCCGTCCAGTTGTGACCTTTATCAATACAGCGGGTGCTTATCCTGGTGTTGGCGCTGAAGAGCGGGGACAAGGTGAAGCAATTGCCCGTAACCTCATGGAAATGAGTGATTTAAAAGTTCCGATTATCGCGATTATCATCGGAGAAGGTGGTTCTGGTGGGGCCTTGGCTCTTGCTGTAGCAGATAAGGTCTGGATGCTTGAGAACTCCATCTATGCGGTCTTGAGTCCAGAAGGTTTTGCCTCTATTCTTTGGAAAGATGGTAGTCGTGCCATGGAAGCAGCTGAATTGATGAAGATTACTTCGCATGAGTTGTTGAATATGGATATTGTGGACAAGGTGATTCCGGAGCATGGTTTTTCCAATGGCGAATTACTAGCTCAAGTGAAGAAAGAAATCCAAGCAGAATTGAAGGAGCTACAAGCCTTGCCTCTAGAAGAACTTCTAGAGCAACGTTACCAACGTTTTCGTAAATATTAAAAAACTGAGCTTGCAATTTGCAAGACTCAGTTTTTTCTTATTTTGGTGCGATGACTTCAGCGCCACCCATGTATGGACGAAGGACTTCAGGAATGGTTACAGAACCATCTTCATTTTGATAATTTTCAAGAATAGCAGCGACGGTACGTCCAACAGCCAATCCAGAACCGTTCAAGGTGTGAAGAAGTTTGACTTTACCATCTGCTTCGTCACGGTAACGGATTTGAGCACGACGTGCTTGGAAATCTTCTGTGTTTGAGCAACTTGAAATTTCACGGTAGGTGTTTTGAGCAGGGATCCAAACTTCCAAGTCGTAAGTCTTAGCAGCTGAGAAGCCCATATCTCCTGTTGAGAGAGCCACGACACGATATGGAAGGTTGAGTTTTTGAAGGATGTTTTCAGCGTTGGCTGTCATCTTTTCCAATTCTTCATATGATTCTTCCGGTTTGGCAAATTTGACCATTTCTACCTTATGGAATTGGTGCAAACGAATCAAACCACGAGTATCACGACCAGCAGAACCAGCTTCAGAACGGAAAGATGGACTCATAGCAGTAAAGTAGATTGGTAGATCTTTACCATCAATGATTTCATCACGGTAGTAGTTGGTCAGTGGCACTTCAGCAGTTGGAATCAAGACATAGTTGGTGTCGCTGAGTTCAAAAGTATCTTCCTTGAATTTTGGATATTGACCAGTACCAAACATAGAATCGTGGTTGACCATGTAAGGGGTGATGACTTCTGTGTATCCTTCCTTGCCATGCTCATCCAACATAAAATTGTAGATAGCACGTTCTAAGCGAGCTCCAAGCCCCTTGTAGA
This sequence comes from Streptococcus sp. 343_SSPC, assembly GCF_001072385.1. Classification (NCBI taxonomy): domain Bacteria; kingdom Bacillati; phylum Bacillota; class Bacilli; order Lactobacillales; family Streptococcaceae; genus Streptococcus; species Streptococcus sp. 343_SSPC. The sequence continues at coordinate 18,055 of NZ_JVKU01000010.1, forward strand.
AGAGGAAACGAGCGCCAGTGACTTTACCACCACGTTCCCAGTCAAGGATGTCTAAGTCTTCTCCAAGGTCCCAGTGAGCTTTTGGTTCGAAGTCAAACTCGCGAGGAGTTCCCCAACGGCGAACTTCTACGTTATCGTCTTCGTCAGCCCCAACAGGTACGCTATCAGCAGGGATGTTTGGAAGAGTCGTAGTAAATTCTGTCAATTTCGCATCGATTTCTGCCAATTCTGCATCTAGTGCTTTGACTTCTGCAGAGAGAGTTTGCATGGCAGCAATCTTATCATCTGCATTTTCTTTGTTGCGTTTGGCTTGGGCGATTTCAGCAGATACTGTGTTACGCTCAGCCTTGAGGCTTTCTACTTTGACCAAGATGTCACGACGCTTGGCATCGATCTCTTTCATTTCGTTTAAGATAGCAGCGTCTACGCCACGTGTCGCTAATTTTTCAGCAACTGTATCAAAGTCTGTACGAATTCGTTTAATATCTAACATAGCTTCTCCTTTAACAAAAAGCACACCTGTTACAGTGTTGGAGTGGCAGGGCCACGGTTCCATCCAACTTCACAGGTGTGCACTTGATTTGATCTTCAATTTTTTGATAAACGGTAGAATTTCAATTAAGTCCTCTATCTGCTCACAGCAACCGCAGACTTTCTGAAAGATTTCCTTAATTTACTTATCCGTTTTCGTTTATTATACAAGAAAAGGAGCTATTTTGCAAATAGATTTTTAATTTTAGCTTTAATGGTTTGGATCAAGGTTGGTAACTTGACAATTTTATCATTCCCAAGGTGTTGACGGGCAATTTTTAAGATTTTCCCCGAGTCTTTAGAAGCAAATAGAAACTTGCTTTCCTTAGTGTAAATTTCAAAATGGCGGCTAATTTTACGCCCGGATACGTTGGCTCCAATCTGTTCGATTTCTTTCCAGGGAATTTGGACGTAGTCTTCTACATTAGCATCCGCATAAAATTCAAAAGCGACATTCCCAACTAGGATTTTTCCAACCTTTCCACCAACACCTAGATAAGAGACACCAGTGGTATGGAATTCAACGGTTTTATTCTGTGATTGCGCCATGTGATCCTCCTGTAACAATGTTCATTTCATTATACCATAATAAAAAGAAGGTCGAAACCTTCTTTTTTGTTGATCTTTGCTTACATCAAGCCAGCAACGTGTGCCAAGACACCGATTACAAAGAGGGCGATGATGATAGTGATTGGAGATACTTTCTTCTTAAGCAACCACATACAAGCAAAAGTAAGAAGCAATCCCATCAAACCAGGAATCAATGAATCCAAGTTTTGTTGGAAAGTCGTAACTTTTTCAGGTGTTTGAGATAGACCTGAACCAACTTGAGCGAAGGCTTCTTGGATACCCTTGTATCCTTCAGGAAGTTTATCCCAGTGGATATAAGCTTTGTCGTCTAATTTGACAGAAGAAACATTAAAGATGAATTTAATAGATACCCAACGTTCTACCAAAACAGCAAGGATGAACATCCCGAGGATAGAAGCTCCTTTAGTGATGTCTTGCAAGATCCCACCAGACATATCTTTGGTAATTTCAGAACCTGCTTTGTAGCCAAGTTCTTGGGTGTACCATAAGAAGGACATACGAATCGCATTCCAAGCAAAGAAGAAGATAAGTGGACCAAGGATATTACCAGTCAAGGCAAGAGATGCACCAAGTGCTCCAAGGATTGGACGAACTGTAAACCAGAAGACAGGATCTCCGATACCCGCCAAAGGTCCCATCATACCAATCTTAACCCCTTGGATAGCGGCATCATCGATGGCAGCGCCATTTGCTTTTTCTTCTTCAAGGGCAAGAGTTACCCCGATGATTGGAGCAGCTACGTATGGGTGAGTGTTGAAGAACTCCATGTGACGCTCAAGAGCAGCCGCTTGGTCTTCTTTCTTCGTGTAAAGTTTTTTGATAGCTGGGATCAATGAGTAAGCCCAACCCAAGTTTTGCATCCGTTCATAGTTCCAAGAACCTTGCAAGAAGGTTGAACGCCACCAAACTTTTTGACGATCTGATTTAGATAATTGTAATTTTTCAGTCATGATAGTGTCACACCTTTCTTAATAGTCTTCAAGGATATCGCCGATTGGGTCATTAGAAGTAGCAACTCCGCCACCTCCATTGCCACCTTTCTTAGAGAGAGAAAGGTAGATCAAGGCAAGGGCAACACCAATTGCACCAAGAGCAATCAAGGTCAATTGGCTAACGGCAGCAAGAGCAAAACCAATGGCAAAGAATGGCCAAACTTCACGGCTTGCCATCATGTTGATAACCATGGCGTAACCAACGGCTACGACCATACCACCACCGATTTGCATACCGTCTGACAACCAAGCAGGCATCGCTTCAAGAGCACCTTTAACAGTGTCAGCAGGGATCATCAAAAGAAGGGCTGCAGGAATGGCGATACGAAGACCTTGAAGGAGAAGGGCTACAAAGTGAGCGCGTTCTACGCCTTTGAAATCACCTTTTTTAGCAGCAGCGTCGGCAGTGTGGACCAAACCAACGGAGAGAGTACGGACGATCATGGTCAAGAAAAGACCAGCAACTGCAAGTGGAATAGCTACACCTTGAGCCACAGCGATTCCTTTAGAGCTAAAGTCACCACCAAGAACCAAGATAATCGCAGCGGCGACTGATGCAAGAGCAGCGTCGGGTGCAACTGCGGCACCAATGTTGGCCCAGCCAAGTGCAAGTAATTGAAGGGAACCACCAAGCATAACACCGGCAGTCAAGTTACCTGTTACCAAACCGATTAAGGTACAAGCAACAAGTGGTTGGTGGAATTGGAATTGGTCAAGGATACCTTCAAGACCTGCTAAGAAGGCAACAACGACCACTAATACCATAGAAATAATAGACATGTTTAAAATCCTTTCGTAAGTAATCGATTATTGAACGTTAGCTTTGTTAATTAAGTCAAACAAATCTTTCTTAGAGTCATTTGGCACTTTACGGACATCAAATTCCACTCCAAGATCACGCATTTTTTCAAATGTAGCCACATCCTCTTTGTCCATTGACAAGACATTGTTAACCATGGTTTTACCAGTTGAGTGGGCCATTGAACCAACGTTCAAGGTTTTAATCGGAACACCACCCTCGATGGCACGAAGGGCATCTTGAGGTGTTTCAAACAAGATCAAAGCATGTGTTTCACCAAAGCGTGGATCTTTTGCAACGTCGATCAATTTTTGAATTGGGACAACGTTTGCTTTCACACCATTCGGTGCTGCTTGCTTGATCAACTCTTTACGGAGCTCATCTTTGGCAACTGAGTCTGAAGCTACGATAATTCGATCCGCTTTTGAATCAGGTGTCCAAGCAGTTGCGACTTGTCCGTGAAGTAGACGAGTATCTAAGCGGGCAAGATTAATCTTGAGTTTTCCGTCACCAATCACTGTTCCTTCTGGAATAGCGGCTTGGGCAACAGGAGTAGCTGAAGCAGTGCTTGCTTCTTCGACAGGATTCAATTCTTCTGGAAGAGCTTTGATTCCATCTTTAGATTCTTTGATGATGTTTGCAGCAACTTTATCAACGCCAGCAGTTGCATCCATCAAACGCTCTGTATAAGCTTGAATCAACATCGGCAGGTTCAATCCAGTGATGATCGCAAATTTACGCTCTGGATTTTCTCCCATAACGCGACTCGCTTGGTTAAATGGAGAACCACTCCAAAGGTCAGCCAAAACCAAGACTTCATCTTCTGCATCAAATGCGGCAACAGCAGCATTGAATTTAGCATAGAGATCATCTGGGCCTTCACTTGGCATGAACGTAACCACTTGAACTTTCTCTTGATCCCCAAAGATCATCGAGCCGGATTGGTGGATTCCAGCTGCAAATTCACCGTGGCTAGCAATAATGATACCAATACTCATTATTGACATTCCTCCTTATAAAATTTGTTTGACTTTCAGTTTAAGAAAACTTTAAGCTTATCTATTATAAAACGTTTTCATGATAAAGTCAATTTTTCAGTACTAAATTAAAGGAAAAAGATAGGTTTTAATATATTGAATTATTAATATCTATATCTAGCCATTAAATTCGAAAATCCTTTGGAATTCCTTGACAAGAGGGGAATGAAGGGGAACCAAAGTTTCTAAAAAGAGTAGTAGTAGCTTCTAATAGGTAAAATAAAAATATAGCAACCCCTTGCAGGTCCTGTTTGTGAGAAACTAAAAAAGACCAGTCCATTTGGGCTGGTCTAATAGGTTGAGTTGATTAGTTGGTGAAGTCAAGTACCATACGTCCTTGAATGGTTCCGGCTTCCATTTCGTCAAAGACTTTGACAGCATCTTCTACTGGACGTTTTTGAACAACTGGAACGACCAAGCCTTCTGCTCCAAATTGGAAGGCTTCTTCCAAGTCTTTACGAGTTCCTACAAGAGAACCGATGACTTGGATACCATCTAATACTGTTTTCACAATGCTGAGCTCCATCATTTCAGAAGGAAGTCCGACTGCAACAACGCGACCACCCGCACGAACTGAATCTACTGCTTGGTTGAAGGCTACTTTAGAAACGGCTGTTACGACAGCAGAGTGAGCTCCACCATTTGTTTTTTCTTTGATCAATCCTGGGACATCTTCGACTTCACGACCATTAATGACAAAGTCTGCCCCAACTTCTTTAGCCAATTCGAGTTTATCATTGTTGATATCAACAGCGATGACATGAGCGTTGAAGACTTTCTTGGCATATTGAACAGCTAAGTTACCCAAGCCACCAGCTCCATAGATAACGATCCATTGGCCTGGTTCAGCTTTGGCTTCTTTGATAGCTTTGTAGGTTGTAACACCGGCACAGGTAATAGAAGAAGCTTGGGCTGGATCTAATCCCTCTGGTACTTTTACTGCGTAGTCTGCAGTTACGATACATTGTTCAGCCATTCCTCCATCAACAGAGTAACCAGCATTTTTTACAGTACGGCAAAGAGTTTCGCGACCAGTTGTACAGTATTCACAAGTGCCACATCCTTCGAAGAACCAAGCAACACTGACACGGTCACCAACTTTTAAACTTGTCACATCTGGAGCAAGTTCTTTAACAATCCCGATTCCTTCGTGTCCAAGAACACGGCCTGGAACTTTACCGAAGTCTCCGTGAGCAACGTGCAAGTCCGTGTGGCAGACACCACAGTATTCGATTTGAACAAGAGCTTCCCCTGTTTCTAATGGGCGCATCTCCTTGTTTGCAACAATTTCAACACCAGTACCTTCTGGATTTACAACAACAGCTTTCATAGTTTTCCTCCTCAAGAGCTTAGTTGAATTAGAGACGGTAATAAAACGAGAAGTAACATCACTTGAATCATTATCGTATGAAACGAGCTAGGCTCCTTTTTTATTTTTGTTATGTTAATTTTATCACAAACTCCATCAGTTAGCAAGCGTTTACATAGAAAATTTTCTGAAAATAAACTTAACTGGTTAAATTATTTTCAGAGAAAGTCCCTATAAAGTTTCGTATGTTTGAGAAAACAAAAAAGCTTGAATCCTTTCTTGTAAAAGGTGATTCAAGCGATTCTCTCTATTTATAGGAAGAGTTTTTCTAGTTGACGAGCAACACCGTCCTGATCGTTTGTATACTCGGTTTGTTTATCGGCATAGGGGAGGAGGACAGGATTGGCGTTTTTCATTGCATAACCAGTTCCTGCGAAAGCCAACATGTCTGTATCGTTTTGTTCGTCTCCAAAGGCGATAAGGTCTTTCCGATCAAGTCCGTAAGTCTCGAGGAGATAGTTGAGGGCAAAGGCCTTATTGACGCCTTTTGGAGCACATTCCAGAATGTTGAGGGGACCACCCCAGCTATTGATTTCTAGCTCGTGATGGTAGTAATCACGCATTTCTTCGGCTAAAGCATACTTATTTTCAGCGCGTGTTTGAAAGAGGATGGCGTTTGGGTTTTCGGTAACTTTACGGGCTTCGAATTTTGTTTTGGAGGAGATTTTTGAAACCCCAAATAAGGCGGGATCAATCGTATGGTGGTAGGTATGGGTGACATAGAACTTATTGCGATACTCTCCTGCAATAAAGTCCGCCTGGATGTCATTTTCTCTCTCGACCATATCGAGGAGGTATTTTTTATCAAGGGTCATGGATAGTTCTTTCGACCATTTTTTATTTGGAATATGAGTGAGAGCGCCGTTAAAGTTAATCATGGGACTTTCCAATCCCAATTCCTTATAGATGTGTTCTGCCATTCGATAGGGACGCCCAGTTGTAATAATGACCCGATGACCTTGTTCACTGACTTTCTGGATGGTTTTAATCGTATAGGATGATAATTTGCTCTCAGAATTTAATAAGGTGCCATCTAAATCGACAGCGATTAGTTTTTTATTCATAGGAAGAATCCTTTCATTTGTATGGTTTTTCGAACTCTAAATAAGGAGTATAGAAGTGCCATATTTTAAGAAGAATGCTACCATTATACCAGATAAACAGGAAAATTTCAGTTTTTCAAATAGTAAATGATGTGGCACAAAAGATTATCCAGATGAATCTCTTGTAAAAGTGAATGATATTTGATAAGATATTAGTATTGTTCGTGATTGAGTCGCGAGCAGATTTATTTTTTTTAAGGAGTTTATTAGAAAAATGGATAAGTTTTTCAAACTATCTGAACACGGAACGACGGTTCGTACAGAGGTATTAGCTGGTTTAACGACCTTCTTTGCCATGTCTTATATCTTGTTTGTAAACCCTCAAATGCTTTCCCAAACAGGAATGCCTGCTCAAGGAGTATTTCTAGCAACCATTATTGGTTCAGTCGTTGGGACTCTCATGATGGCTTTCTATGCGAATCTGCCTTATGCCCAAGCACCAGGGATGGGCTTGAACGCCTTCTTTACCTTTACAGTGGTATTTGGGATGGGCTATTCTTGGAAAGAAGCCTTGGGAATGGTCTTTATTTGCGGACTAATTTCATTGATTATCACATTAACCAATGTTCGGAAAATGATTATTGAGTCCATTCCAAATGCTTTGCGTTCAGCTATCTCAGCTGGTATCGGAATTTTCTTGGCCTATGTCGGAATTAAAAATGCTGGCTTGTTGAAGTTTTCGATTGATCCGCATACCTATACGGTGGCAGGAGAAGGGGCTGACAAAGCGAATGCAGCGATTACAGCAAATTCTGCAGCGGTCCCAGGACTTGTTAGTTTCAATAGTCCGACAGTCCTCCTTGCCTTGGCTGGCTTAGCCATTACTGTTTTCTTTGTCATCAAGGGCATTAAAGGAGGAATTATCCTTTCTATCCTTACGACAACAATCCTCGGTATTGTGTTTGGAATTGTTGATCTTTCAACGATTGACTTTGGTAGTACCCATCTTGGAGCAGCTGTCAATGATCTTGGCAAAATTTTTGGAGCTGCACTTGGTTCAGAAGGATTAGGTTCTTTGATTACCAATACTTCTCGTCTTCCTGAAACCTTGATGGCCATCTTGGCATTCTCCTTGACAGATATCTTTGATACGATTGGTACCTTGATTGGAACTGGTGAAAAAGTTGGTATTGTTGCCACAAATGGTGAAAATCATCAATCCGCTAAATTGGATAAAGCCCTTTATTCAGACCTCGTAGCGACATCTGTTGGTGCTATTGCAGGTACTTCGAATGTAACGACTTATGTTGAGTCAGCTGCGGGTATCGGAGCTGGTGGACGGACTGGTTTGACAGCCCTTGTCGTAGCCCTCTGTTTTGCAGTGTCAAGTATTTTTAGTCCCCTTCTTGCTATTGTACCGACAGCAGCGACAGCACCGATTTTGATCATCGTTGGGATCATGATGTTGAGTAGCTTGAAAAACATCCATTGGGATGATATAACAGAAGCTGTACCAGCCTTCTTTACCTCTATCTTTATGGGATTCAGTTATTCCATCACAAATGGGATTGCAGCAGGTTTTATTACTTATACAGTAACTAAACTTGTCAAAGGTGAAGCCAAAGAGGTTCACAGTATGATTTGGATTCTAGATGCCTTGTTTATTCTGAACTTTATCAGTATGGCCTTGCACTAGAATGAACATAGAAGAAAGCTTGGACAAATCGTCCAAGCTTTTTTGATTGTCTCAGGTGAGGCTGAAGGTAATCGACTAAAAATAGTGGGCAAGAATCAATTATTTTTGGTATAATGGAGCAATGAAAAGTCAAAATGAACAAGAGTTGATTGCACTTGGAAAACAGTTGGGTCAACAGTTAGAAAAACAGGATGTCGTGATTCTGACAGGGGATCTGGGGGCTGGGAAAACAACCTTTACAAAAGGCCTAGCTCAAGGGTTGGATATTCGTCAGATGATTAAAAGTCCCACTTATACCATTGTGAGAGAATATGAAGGTCGCTTGCCCTTGTATCACCTGGATGTCTATCGTATTGGAGACGATCCAGATTCGATTGATTTGGATGACTTTTTATTTGGTGAAGGGGTGACCGTTATTGAGTGGGGCGAACTGCTAGAGACCAGTCTTCCTGCTGGATATTTAAAGGTTGAACTGCTCAAGGACGGCGACGGACGTGAGATACGCTTGTCAGCTGTCGGTGAACGTGCAGAACAATTAAAGGACTCATTTCTAACTTCTGTAGGAGCTTGAAGATGGAACAGGTATTGGATCTCTTTTTGAAGGAGGCTGAGGTCTCGGATGCGCAACACTTACTTGACTTTTTTAAAGATGTGGCGACTGAATCGGATTATATGACCTTGGCTCCAGAAGGGCTTGGGATGACCAAGCAAGAGTTAGAAATCTTTGCTGAAACACAAGCACAAACAGACAACCAATTATGTCTTTTGTTATACTTGGGTGAGGATTTGGTAGGCGTCTTAAATATTGCGGCGGATCAAAATAGGGCCTTGCGTCATATTGGAGATGTCTTTATCGTTGTTCGAAAGGCCTATTGGAATAAAGGCTTGGGTCGTATTCTCCTAGAAGAAGGAATCGCATGGGCAGAAGGTACCAACCTCCTTCGGAAATTAGACCTCAGTGTCCAAGTTCGAAATGAACGGGCCATCCATCTCTACCAAACGCTAGGATTTGAAATTGAAGGTCTCCGCAAGAGGGGCGTATACAAGGAAGGGGAATATCTGGATGTTTACCTAATGGGCAAACTGATAGATGGACAGAATCTATGATTAAAAAAATTCTATTAATGTTTTTTAGTTTGTTGGCCGTAACGACAATCGGGCTTGGAGCCTATGGGCTGACGATCCTCAATCAGTCGACAAATTCGTTGAGTAAGACTTATAAAGGGATTGGCGATGAAAATAATGTCATCGCAGAAAACAAACCAATGACCATCTTACTCATGGGGGTCGATACTGGATCAGGCTCAAGAGAGGATCAGTGGGTAGGGAATAGTGATACCATGATTCTCGTGACAGTGAATCCACAGACGCGTGAAACAACGATTATGAGTTTGGAACGGGATATCTTGACCAATATTACGCAAGATGGAGAAACTGTACAAGCTAAGCTAAATGCGGCTTATGCTCAAGGTGGAGCAGAATTGGCCATTAAAACCATCCAAGATTTGATGAATATTCATATCGACCGTTATGCGATGATCAATATGAAAGGCCTGGTCCAACTGGTTGATAAGGTCGGCGGTATCACGGTAAACAATCCATTTGATTTTGATATTTCGATTGAAGAAAATGAACCGGAATACACAGCGAAAATTCCACCAGGTCGTCAAGAGATTGATGGAGAGCAAGCCTTGGTATACTCACGGATGCGTTACCAAGATCCAGAAGGAGACTATGGCCGTCAAAAACGCCAACGGGAAGTCATCGAAAAGATCATCAAGAAAGTATTGACTTTGGATGGTCTGAGCAACTATCAAGGAATTATTGAAGCAGTTAGTGATAATATGCAGACCAATATCTCCTTGGATACGAATAGCTTGATGCAGTTGATGGGCTATCGAGATGCCTTGAAGAACATCCGTATGGAACAGTTGAAAGGGGAAGATGCCACCCTAGCGGATGGTGGAAGTTACCAAATCGTTACTTCAGAACACCTGTTGAAGATGCAGAATATCCTGCGTAAAAGTCTGGGCTTATCACCTGTAAGCAAGCTCAAAACAAGTGCCGTTCTATTGGATGGCGACGAAACTGGGGGAAGCGTTTCATCAGAAAGTGGTGAAAGTCCAGTAGAGGCGAGCCAGGATACTGGTGGAGGCTATTATGATCCTTCCTATGTTCCAGAAACTTCTGTAAGCTCAGAAGCAGTTACGCCAAACCAACCGACAGTGCCACCTTATACGGATACAACAGTAACTGGTACCGGAGGAAACTAAGTCAAAAAATAAAAAGGTTTTGAGATAGCAATCTCAAAACCTTTTTTAGTTAGTCATTCGTTTTAGATTTCCCAGACCAAATAGTTTGGATTTGTTCTACAGAAGCATTGGCTTGCTGAGAGAAGACCCTTGCTTTATAGGAAAAGTCTTCCAGTAATTGATTTAAAAGGACTCTTTGCTCTTGGATGATTTCAATATTCTTTTTGATTTTTGAAAGGTTTGATTGGATTCCATCCGTGAGTTGCTTGGTTTCGTTGAATTCATTTTTCAGGGGTTCACGATTTTTAACAAGTTGATAGCTGATGGTTGCTCCAGTCGCAAACCAAATTAGATCTCTTAATTTCATAGTAAGCTCCTTTTTAATGGTTTGAGATATCCTTGGATAATTGGGCAAGGCGATCAAAATCAGGCTCGTGGGCAATGAAATCAATCTTTAAATCGTCCTCTTGAGAGTAGCGTGGAAGAATATGCACATGGGTGTGGAAGACAGACTGACCTGCAATTTCTTCCATGTTACTAATGATATTCATTCCTTGAGGCCGTGTAGCACTTTCCACTTTTTTGGTGACTCTTGAAACGATGTTAAAAAGGGCAGCCGTTTCATCTGGTGTCATCTCCAATAGATTACGGGCGTGTTTTTTTGGAATCACAAGGGTATGGCCTGGAGTGACCTGTGAGATATCTAAAAAAGCAAGAAAATGGTCATCTTCGTAGACCTTAGAAGCAGGAATTTCTCCGGCAACAATCTTACAAAAAATACAATCCGAAACCATAAATGTACCTCAATTTCGCTAGATTTTGTTATAATATAAGAACATTATACCAGAAAGCTAAGAAAATATGTTAGAAATAAAAAACCTGACAGGAGGCTATGTCAATATCCCTGTCTTAAAAGATGTTAGTTTTGAGGTTGGCGATGGTCAATTAATTGGATTGATTGGCTTGAATGGAGCAGGGAAATCAACGACCATAAATGAAATTATAGGTCTGTTGCGTCCCTATGCTGGCGAAATCCGGATCGATGGTTTGACTTTAGCTACTTCTCCAAGTGCTTATCGCCAAAAAATTGGTTATATTCCTGAAACACCGAGCCTTTATGAGGAGTTAACCCTGCGTGAGCATATTGAAACAGTGGCGATGGCCTATGACTTAGATCAGGAAGCGGTTTTTGCGCGTGTGGCTCCTCTCTTGAAGCAATTTCGACTAGAGGAAAAATTGGATTGGTTTCCTGTCCATTTTTCTAAGGGGATGAAACAAAAGGTCATGATTATTTGTGCCTTTGCTGTTGATCCAAGTTTGTTTATTGTCGACGAGCCTTTCTTAGGCTTGGATCCAGTTGCGATCTCAGATTTAATTCAATTATTGAAGGTGGAAAAAGAGAAGGGGAAATCTATTTTAATGAGTACCCATGTTCTGGATTCTGCTGAAAAAATGTGTGATGCCTTTGTCATCCTCCATAAGGGACAGGTCCGTGCTCAGGGGACTTTAGAGGATTTGCGGACAGAATTTGGAATGGCAGATGCCGATTTGAATGAAATTTACCTTGCACTAACAAAAGAGGCGGACCGATGATTGAAGTTTTACAAAAGAGGAAGACGACCTTTCGCAATCAGTGCTTGAAATATTCTCGCTATGTGTTTAATGATCACTTTGTCCTCTTTCTCCTGATTTTTCTAGGCTTTTTAGCGGTTCAGTACAGTCAATTTTTGCGCTCTCTACCAAAAGATAAGAGCCTTCTCCTCCTTGTACTTGCCCTAGCTCCTTTGCTCCTGCTTCCAATTGGTTCTATCGCAACCTATTTTGAGAAGCCAGACATGATTTTTCTTCTGGCAAAAGAAGAGGAATTGAAAGGCTATTTGAACCAACAAATCTTACGAGCGACTATTTTCTGGGGAATTGTACAAACCCTTGTGCTTGTCCTATTTATCCCTTTGGCTTTGGCTTCAGGATTGTCTCTTACCATTGTAGTGGTTTATTTGGCTATTCTCTTCTTGTTGAAGGTTCTTGTTTTTCAAGGGAAGGGGAAAAGATTCTATAACCAGGCGGGTCTTGATTGGAAGCGAATCGTAGAGCTAGAAAACCAGAGAAAGCAAAGGATTCTAAGATTTTTCGCCCTTTTTACCACAGTAAAAGGAATGACGAATAGCGTGAAACGGCGGGCCTACTTAGACAGACTAACAAGCATGGTTCCGAAAGTCAGTTTCAAGACTTGGAACAACCTGTATCTCCGTTCTTATCTCAGAAATGGAGATCTGTTTTCCATGAGTCTGCGTCTATTAGGAATAGCAATCGCTGTCTTTGTCTTCATCCCGCAAACGCTAGTAGCAGTAGCCGTCGCGGGGCTCTTGAATTATTTACTTGTTTTTCAATTGCTCGGACTCTACAAGGCCTTTGACTATCAATATTTAACGCGACTCTTCCCCTTGGAAATCAGTGCTAAAACACGAGGGCTTCTTCAAACAGTTCAATCGGTGACTTTGTTTGTGGTTCTTGTCGAGGGAGGACTGGGATTACTGGTCTTTGAAGAGAAAATTCTCGTCCTAGCCTTGCTAGCTTTCACAGCCTTTTTAGCCTATGGTTATGCACCTTTCAAGGTGAGACGATTAGTTGACGAAACGCTTTAAAATTAGTAAAATAGATGGGAAACTTTTTACGGAGGAAGAGATGGACTCGAACGAAAAAGAGCTAACGTTAACCCCAATTGCTGGTAAAAGCGGAAAAGCCTTTATGGGGACTTATCCGGATGGGGGGAAAGTATTTGTCAAAATGAATACGACTCCAATATTAGCAGGGTTAGCTAAAGAACAAATTGCTCCACAACTCTTATGGAGCCGACGCTTACCTGACGGAAATGTGATGAGCGCACAAGAATGGTTAAATGGAGAAATTTTAACTCCAAATGGGATGGGGAAAAAGCAAGTGGTTCATATCCTGACTCGTTTGCACCGTTCACGCCCCTTGATGACGCAATTGAGAAAGTTGGGCTACACAGCTGAATCGCCATTGGATTTATTGAATTCTTTGAGCAGTCAGTTGCCAATTGCTTTGCGTCAAAACAATTATTTGCAATCTGTATTAAAGAGTTTACGACAGACTGTTCCAGCTTTTCGAGAAGATTATGCAACCATTGTCCACGGAGATGTCCGTCACAGTAACTGGATTGAAACGGATAGTGGATTTATCTACTTGGTAGATTGGGATTCTGTCCGCTTAACAGATCGGATGATGGATGTAGCTCATGTTTTAAGTCACTACATTCCAGATTCCCAGTGGCAGGATTGGTTGGTCTATTACGGCTATAAGTACAATGAAACTGTATTTGGTAAATTGTACTGGTTTGGTCAATACTCTTTCCTTTGTCAGATTGTAAAATACTATGAAAATAATGATTTAGAGAATGTGAACCGAGAAATTTATGCCTTGCGTAATTTCCGGTCAAAATATGGGAAGGAAGCATGAGAGTTAGAAACCGTAAAGGTGCAACCGAATTATTAGAAGCCAATCCGCAATATGTCATTTTGAAGCCAGAAGAAGCCAAAGGAAAGTGGCATGAGATTTTTGGAAATGACCATCCTATTCATATTGAAGTGGGAAGTGGTAAAGGAGCCTTTATCACTGGAATGGCAAAACAAAATCCAGACATTAACTATATCGGGATTGATATTCAAAAATCAGTATTAAGTTACGCTTTGGATAAGGTGTTGGAAGCTGACGTTCCCAATATCAAGTTGCTTTGGGTGGACGGAGATAGCTTGACTAATTACTTTGAAGACGGTGAGATTGATCAATTGTATCTCAATTTTTCAGATCCTTGGCCGAAGAAACGCCATGAAAAACGTCGTCTAACCTACAAGAGTTTCTTAGATACTTTCAAACAGATTTTGCCAGAGCATGGAGAGATTCATTTCAAGACGGACAATCGAGGACTCTTTGAATACAGTTTGGTGAGTTTTTCTCAGTATGGAATGACCTTGAAGGGTGTCTGGCTAGATCTTCATGCTAGTGATTTTGAGGGAAATGTCATGACCGAATATGAAAAGAAATTCTCAAGTAAGGGTCAGGTCATTTATCGGGTTGAAGCACAATTTTAAAGTCTAGTTAAGGATCGACGTCTCCTGAAAAGGAGGCGTTTTTCTTTTGGATGGTAGCTGTATGAATGAGGAAGGCGAAATTCTTGCATTTCGACGGAACTTGTGTTAGAATGTTTAAAACGAATAGAAAAGGAGAGGCGAAGACATATCTTCGCCTCTTGTCTGTGAGGAGGTGTTGTCCTATCGCAACAATTGTTGAATTAGTAACAGAAATTCTTCAACCAGCCATCCAAGCTCCATTTGAATTGGTGGATGTGGAATATGGAAAGATGGGAGGAGATTATGTTCTAAGTATCTTTGTTGATAAGCCAGGTGGTATTACCCTGAATGATACAGCAGATTTAACAGAAGTGATTAGTCCTCTGTTGGATCAGATTCAACCAGATCCATTCCCAGAACAGTACTTCCTAGAAGTGACGAGTCCTGGTTTGGAGCGTCCCTTAAAAACCAAAGATGCAGTGGAAAAAGCTCTGGGTCAATATATCCATGTCAGCTTGTACAAGGCAGTTGACAAACAAAAGGTCATTGAAGGAACACTCCTTAAGTTCGAAGATGACCAATTGACCATGGAATACATGGACAAAACCAGAAAGAAAACCATTGAAATCCCCTATAGTCTTGTCTCAAAAGCAAGACTAGCTGTCAAATTATAGCAGAAAAGAAAGGAAGGCTCTTAGTAGCCTAAGAGCAAGAAAAGAATGAGTAAAGAAATGCTAGATGCTTTTCGCATCTTGGAAGAAGACAAAGGAATCAAAAAAGAAGATATCATTGAAGCTGTTACAGAATCATTGCGTTCGGCTTATCGGAGACGGTATGGTCAAGCAGAAAGTGCTGCTATCGAATTTAATGAAAAGACTGGTGACTTCCGCGTTTATACTGTTCGTGAAGTAGTGGATGAAGTATTTGATAGCCGGTTAGAAATTAGCTTGAAAGATGCTCTTGCGATTAGCTCTGCCTATGAATTGGGAGACAAAATCAAATTTGAAGAAGCACCTGCTGAGTTTGGCCGTGTCGCAGCCCAATCTGCTAAACAAACCATCATGGAAAAAATGCGCAAGCAAACTCGTGCGATTACCTATAACACTTATAAAGAACATGAAAATGAAATTATGAGTGGAACGGTTGAGCGTTTTGATAATCGCTTTATCTATGTAAATTTAGGGTCTATCGAAGCTCAATTGTCTAAACAAGACCAAATCCCGGGTGAAGTCTTCCAATCTCATGATCGCATCGAAGTATTTGTCTACAAAGTAGAAGACAATCCTCGTGGGGTCAACGTTTTCGTAAGTCGTAGCCATCCAGAAATGATCAAACGTTTGATGGAACAAGAAATCCCTGAAGTCTATGATGGAACCGTTGAAATCATGAGCGTGGCACGTGAAGCTGGAGACCGGACTAAGGTTGCTGTTCGTAGCCATAATCCAAACGTAGATGCGATTGGAACCATCGTTGGTCGTGGTGGATCGAACATCAAAAAGATTACTAGCAAGTTCCACCCAGCTCGTTATGATCAGAAATTGGATCGTATGGTCCCAACAGAAGAAAATATTGATGTCATTGAGTGGGTACCAGATCCAGCAGAATTTATCTACAATGCCATCGCGCCTGCTGAGGTCGATCAAGTCATCTTTGACGAAGAAGACAGCAAGCATGCCCTTGTGGTAGTACCAGATAGCAAACTATCTCTTGCGATCGGTCGTCGTGGTCAAAACGTGCGCTTGGCGGCTCACTTAACTGGCTACCGGATTGATATCAAATCAGCTAGTGAGTACGAAGAAATGGAAGCAAGTCAAGAACCTGCTTTTGAAGAAGTAGAAAGTGATTTGAATTCTGTAGACGAATAGGGAGGGAATCATGGTAAAGACAAGAAAAATCCCTTTACGCAAGTCTGTCGTTTCAAATGAGGTCATCGATAAACGAGATCTCTTGCGAATCGTAAAAAATAAAGAAGGTCAAGTTTTTATCGATCCAACTGGGAAAGCAAATGGTCGTGGTGCTTATATCAAGCTCGATAACGAGGAAGCACTTCAAGCCAAGAAGAAGAAAGTCTTCAATCGCAGCTTTAGCATGGAAGTGGATGAAGCTTTCTACGACGAATTGATTGCTTATGTGGATCATAAGGTGAAAAGAAGAGAGTTAGGCCTTGAATAAGCAAAAAGTCAGTAATTTATTGGGATTGGCTCAGCGAGCAGGGAAAATCATCTCTGGAGAAGAGTTGGTCATCAAGTCTGTTCAAGAAGGAAAGGCTCGTTTGGTCTTTCTAGCAGATGATGCAGCTCCCAATCTTACCAAAAAAATCACAGATAAATGCCACTATTATGGTATTCCGGTATTAACCGTGTTTTCAACACTAGAATTAAGTACTGCCATTGGTCGCTCACGAAAGGTAGCGGCCGTGACAGATGCTGGATTTTCAAAGAAAATGAGGTCTCTTATGGAATAGAAGAGGAGGACAGCAATTGTCTAAGAAAAGATTGTATGAGATTGCCAAAGAACTAGGCAAGGAAAGTAAAGAAGTCGTCACACGGGCCAAAGAATTAGGGTTGGAGGTAAAGAGTCACGCTTCTAGTATCGAAGGTGAAGCGGTTGAGCGTTTGGTCAATAGTTTTGCATCAAAGGCGCCCCAAACTCCTAAAGTGACGGAAGAAAAACAAGTAAAAGCTGCACCGATTGCAAAAGAACCTGTTGCAAACAAACCTGAAAAGACAACGGAAACAGCGGCAGCACCTGTTGTGAAGCCAAAGAGTCGTAATTTCAAGGCGGAACGCGAAGCCCGTGCAAAAGAGCAGGCGGAACGTCGTCAACAACAAGGGAATCGACCTAAGAAACAACAAAACGACCGTCGGGATGGGGATCGTTTCCAAAATCGTAATGAGCGAAAAAATCAAGGAAATGACCGCCGGAACCAAGGGAATGATCGTCGCCGTGACCAAGCTGGAAACGGTCAAGGACGTCCAAATCCTGTAAATGGCGCACCGAAGATTGACTTCAAAGCCCGTGCAGCAGCATTAAAGGCAGAGCAAAATGCAGAATATGCACGTGGTAGTGAAGAACGCTACAAGCAAAACCAGGCAGCCAAGGTAGAGCAAGACCGTCAACAACGTCGTAAGCGCGAAGAGGCAGTTACGACTGAAGTTGTTGCTCCACAACCAAAGGCAGAAGCAGTGAAGGCAACTCCGGTAGTGGCTCCAAGTCCTGCAGCAGTTGATACACGTCGGAAAAAGCAAGCTAGACCAGACAAAAAACGTGAAGATTTTGATCGCGAAGAAGATGGTCCAAGAAAACAACAAAAGAATCGAAGTAGTCAAAACCAAGTGAGAAATCAAAGAAATAGTAACTGGAACAACAACAAAAAGAATAAAAAAGGAAAGAATAACCGCAATGAAGCTCCAAAACCAGTAACAGAGCGTAAATTCCATGAGTTGCCAAGTGAGCTTGAGTACACAGATGGAATGACGGTTGCGGAAATCGCAAAACGGATTAAGCGTGAGCCTGCGGAAATCGTTAAGAAACTCTTCATGATGGGAGTGATGGCGACACAAAACCAATCCTTGGATGGCGATACCATTGAACTTCTGTTAGTGGATTATGGAATTGAAGCCAAGAAAAAGGTTGAAGTGGACAATGCGGATATCGAACGCTTCTTCGTCGAAGATGGCTATTTGAATCCAGATGAATTGGTAGAGCGTCCACCAGTTGTCACCATCATGGGACACGTTGACCACGGGAAGACAACCCTTTTGGATACCCTTCGTAATTCACGTGTAGCAACAGGTGAAGCGGGAGGAATCACCCAGCATATCGGTGCCTACCAAATCGTGGAAAATGGCAAGAAAATTACCTTCTTGGATACACCTGGACACGCGGCCTTTACTTCTATGCGGGCACGTGGAGCATCTGTTACGGATATTACCATCTTGGTTGTAGCGGCAGATGACGGGGTGATGCCACAGACCATCGAAGCCATCAACCATTCAAAAGCAGCGAACGTTCCAATCATCGTAGCTATTAACAAGATTGATAAACCAGGTGCCAACCCAGAACGTGTGATCGGTGAATTGGCAGAGCATGGAGTTATGTCAACAGCTTGGGGTGGAGATTCTGAGTTTGTAGAAATTTCTGCCAAGTTCAACCAAAATATCGATGAACTTTTGGAAACGGTCCTTCTTGTGGCTGAAATCCAAGAACTCAAGGCAGATCCAACTGTTCGTGCCATCGGTACGGTTATCGAAGCGCGTTTGGATAAAGGTAAAGGTGCGGTTGCAACCCTTCTGGTTCAACAAGGTACCTTGAATGTCCAAGACCCAATCGTTGTTGGTAATACTTTCGGACGTGTCCGTGCCATGACCAATGACCTTGGCCGTCGTGTGAAAGCAGCTGGACCATCTACTCCAGTTTCTATCACTGGTTTGAATGAAGCACCAATGGCGGGTGACCATTTTGCGGTTTATGAAGATGAAAAATCTGCGCGTGCAGCCGGTGAAGAACGTGCGAAACGTGCGCTGATGAAACAACGTCAAGCAACCAACCGTGTCAGCCTTGAAAATCTCTTTGATACCTTGAAGGCTGGCGAAGTGAAATCCGTTAATGTCATCATCAAGGCCGATGTTCAAGGATCGGTTGAAGCCCTTGCTGCTTCCCTTCAAAAGATTGAAGTGGAAGGTGTGAAAGTGACCATCGTTCACTCAGCAGTTGGTGCCATCAACGAATCAGACGTGACCCTTGCGGAAGCTTCAAATGCCTTCATCATTGGATTTAACGTTCGCCCTACGCCACAAGCGCGTCAACAAGCTGAGGCTGATGAGGTAGAAATCCGTCTTCACTCAATCATCTACAAAGTGATTGAAGAAATGGAAGATGCCATGAAGGGAATGTTGGATCCTGAGTTTGAAGAGAAAATTATCGGGGAAGCGGTTATTCGTGAAACCTTTAAGGTCTCTAAAGTGGGTACCATCGGTGGATTTATGGTCCTCAGTGGTAAGGTCACTCGTGATTCCAAGGTTCGTGTCATTCGTGACGGTGTCGTGATATATGACGGTGCTCTTGCAAGCTTGAAACACTTCAAAGATGATGTCAAAGAAGTGACAAATGGTCGTGAAGGTGGATTGATGATTGAAGGCTACAATGATATCAAGACAGACGATACCATTGAAGCCTACATCATGGAAGAAATTAAAAAATAAGAGGCTGACTAGGAAAAAAGAGGACTTTTCTCTGATTTCCTAGTTTTTAAACACAAAGCAGAAAGGAGTTCCTATGGCAAGTCATTTTCGGACAGATCGAGTAGGGATGGAAATCAAGCGTGAAGTCAATGAGATTTTACAAAAGAAAGTCCGTGACCCGCGTGTTCAAGGCGTTACTATTACGGATGTTCAAATGCTAGGTGATTTGTCTATGGCCAAAGTGTATTATTCAATTATGAGTGATTTGGCTTCAGACAATCAAAAGGCTCAGACAGGCCTTGAAAAAGCAACAGGAACCATCAAGCGTGAATTAGGTCGGAATTTGAAACTGTACAAGATTCCGGATCTTACTTTTGTCAAAGACGAGTCTATCGAATACGGTAACAAGATCGATGAGATGTTACGCAATTTGAACAAAGACTAGAGAGGTTGGAAATTTTCCACGCCCAGATTGAAAGACAAAGTCTTCTTAGAAACTTTCCTTAGGTGAGTACGGACGTCAGCGAACTTCTTCGAAGTTCCATGACTAATTATTGAGCCTAAGGTCTCAATAATTCCGAGTACCTGAAACTATTAAGTTTCAGGTACTTTTCTCACGACGAAAAGTTTCAGTAGATGATTGAATCACTCTAACGAGTAACATTTCTTTTTATAGAATTTATTAGATTTATAAAAAAGAATAGTTTGTCTACAGTCTCGGGTTGGAAATTTTCCACCCTCTTTTTTTGGCTCTTAAAACGAGGAAAATAAAACAGAAGGAAAAAACGGTTTCAAAAAATAATAGAAATTTACAGAAATCTCTTGTGTGATTGGAAATTATCCTTTACAATAGGAGAGGAGTTTTATTTCTGATCTCAAATTTGGAGGAATGAACATGTCGATTAACTGGCAGGAAATTGTATTTAACTTTTTGGGAGGCCTGGGGCTCTTTCTCTATAGTATTAAAACCATGGGAGAAGGCTTGCAACAGGCTGCAGGAGATCGACTTCGCTACTATATTGATAAATATACGAGTAATCCCTTTCTAGGGGTTCTAGTAGGGATTGGGATGACTGCCTTGATTCAGTCGAGTTCAGGGGTTACAGTGATTACGGTCGGTCTGGTGAGTGCAGGACTTCTAACCCTCCGTCAAGCTATTGGTATTGTTATGGGGGCCAATATTGGAACGACTATTACCTCCTTTATCATTGGTTTTAAATTAGGAGACTACGCTCTTCCCATGCTCTTTATCGGAGCGGTTTGTCTCTTCTTTACCAAAAATCGTTTGGTTAATAATGTTGGACGAATCGTTTTTGGTGTCGGTGGTATCTTCTTTGCCCTCAACTTGATGAGTGGGGCTATGGAACCTCTTAAAGATTTGCAAGTCTTTCGTGACTATATGGTGCAGTTAAGTAAAAGTCCTATCTTGGGTGTCTTTGTTGGATCAGGCTTAACACTTTTGATTCAGGCCTCTTCTGCAACCATTGGTATCTTGCAAAATCTCTATGCTAGTCATTTGATTGACCTGAAAGGAGCCCTCCCAGTTCTCTTTGGTGATAATATCGGAACGACCATTACAGCTATCATTGCTTCCTTGGGAGCTAATATTGCGGCCAAACGTGTGGCAGGTGCCCATGTAGCCTTTAATGTTATCGGAACCATTATCTGTCTTGTCTTCCTTGTTCCGTTTACCTCTTTGATTCAATGGTTTGAAACGACTCTTCATTTATCCCCAGAAATGACCATAGCCTTTGCTCACGGAACCTTTAATATAACCAATACCATCATCCAGTTCCCATTCATTGGAGCTTTGGCATACTTTGTGACCAAGCTGATTCCTGGTGAGGACGAGGTTGTCAAATATGAACCGCTCTACTTGGATGAAAATTTGATCACTCAAGCACCTTCGATTGCTCTTGGAAATGCAAAAAAAGAGTTGCTTCATTTAGGTGGATATGCAGACAAAGCTTTTAATCTTTCTTATGATTATATTGTTCATCAAAATGAAAAAACAGCTGAAAAGGGTCATAAGACAGAAGAAGCCATCAATACCATTGATGATGATTTGACTCGCTACTTGATTCGTTTGTCGAGTGAAGCCTTGAGTCCGAGAGAAAGTGAAGTTCTCACCAATATCTTGGATTCTTCACGGGATTTGGAGCGGATTGGAGATCACGCGGAAGCCTTGATCAATCTGACCGATTATTTAATTCGTAAGAAAGTGGTCTTTTCAGAAGCGGCCTTGGCTGAATTGGAAGATATTTACAACCAAACCCATCAATTTGTAGAGGATGCCTTAAAAGCTGTTGAGAACAATGATGTGAGTCTTGCAAACCAATTGGTAGCACGTCACGAGGCAATTGAAAAGTTGGAGAAAAGACTTCGGAAAACCCATATTCGTCGTTTGAACCAAGGCGAATGTACACCTCAAGCCGGAGTAAACTTTATTGATATCATTTCTCACTATACACGTGTTGCAGACCATGCCATGAATCTCGCTGAAAAAGTACAAATCGAGCAAATTTAAGGAACGTCAAACAGAGTAAGTAGGAAGCTTACTCTGTTTTTTGTTGGATTCTATTCAAAAATAGGTCTAGACCATTTACAAATGGAAGTGAAAGCGTTATAATATGTATGAATATAAATGGAACACAGTTCCTACAATGGAAAGGACAAGACTATGTCTACATATATTAAAGCAGATCAATTTTATTATCCACATGGGGTTCGCCGCGGAGGCTATTTGGAGCTTGTTGATGGCAAGTTTGGAAAACATGTGGAAAGCTTACCAGAAGGTGCGGATGTGCTGGATTATTCTGGTTACAGCATTGCGCCTGGCCTCGTAGATACTCATATTCACGGATTTGGTGGGGTAGATGTGATGGATAACAATATCGAAGGCACTCTCCATACCATGAGTGAAGGGCTCTTGAGTACAGGGGTTACGAGCTTTTTGCCTACGACCTTGACTTCCTCTTACGAACAACTTTTGGCAGTAACGGAAAATATCGGTGCACGATACAAAGAAGCAACAGGAGCTAAGATTCGCGGGATTTATTTTGAAGGCCCTTACTTTACAGAGAAGTACAAAGGGGCACAAAATCCAGCCTACATGAAAGATCCTCGAATGGATGAATTCCGTGCATGGCAAAAAGCAGCCAACGGCTTGCTCAATAAAATTGCCCTTGCCCCTGAGCGAGATGGTGTAGAAGACTTTGTCCGTACAGTGACAGGAGAAGGGGTAACGGTTGCCCTTGGTCACTCCAATGCAACCTTTGACGAAGCCAAAAAAGCAGTGGATGCTGGGGCCAGTGTCTGGGTACATGCCTATAACGGAATGCGCGGTTTGACGCACCGTGAGCTGGGAATGGTTGGGGCTATGTACCAACTTCCTCATACTTATGCAGAGTTAATCTGTGATGGCCATCACGTTGATCCAAAAGCCTGCGACATCCTTCTCAAACAAAAAGGAGTGGAAAATATCGCCTTGATCACCGACTGTATGACAGCTGGTGGCTTGGAAGATGGCGACTATATGTTGGGTGAATTCCCTGTTGTCGTAGAAAATGGAACAGCCCGTTTGAAATCGACAGGGAACCTGGCTGGTTCGATCTTGAAGCTTAAAGATGGATTGAAGAATGTTGTTGAGTGGGGCATTGCCAATCCTCATGAAGCGGTCATGATGGCGAGTCTCAACCCTGCTAAATCTGTCCATATTGATGATGTCTGTGGCCAAATCCGTGAGGGTTATGACGCTGACTTTATTGTACTGGATAAAGATTTAGAGTTGGTAGCAACCTTCTTGGATGGCCAAAAACGATTTGAAGCTTAATGGTGAAAAAGAGGTTCAACTATGAATCGCTTGCTTTCGTCAGACTAAAAATTGAATGTATCCCATAAGCTGAGATGAAAGTCTCAGCTTATTTGAATAGGATTCCTTGATCTAGCCATTTGTCTCTTTGCCCTGATACATGGTATAATGAAAGTAATTGAATCGCGAGGTAGTTTTATGAATAAGATAAACGTACGTTTTTTATTGATGGGCTTGTTTTTCTTTATCTACGGTATGTTGCGCCGTAGTCCCGTCATCCTAGTGGCAGGTAGTGCCTTTTTACTCTATGCCTTTTTTAGTAAATCGATGGTGCAGCCGAAAGAAAATATCTTTAAGCCAAAGTTGCGCTTGAATGCGAAGACTTCTAAGTCTGGTGAAAAAACAAAGGAAAGTAACGGGAAATAAGATGAAGAGCTACAAACTAAATGACGGACACCACATTCCTGTACTTGGTTTTGGTACATGGAAGGCGAAAGATGGCGAGGAAGCTTATCAAGCAGTAAAAGCAGCCTTAGAAGCGGGCTATCGCCATATTGATACGGCAGCCATCTATCAAAATGAAGAAAGCGTCGGAAAGGCTATCAAAGATAGTGGTATTCCAAGAGAAGAGCTTTTTGTAACGACCAAGTTGTGGAATAATCGTCACACCTATGAGGATGCTGTTAATGGCCTAGAAGAATCTTTGCACAAATTGGGACTAGATTATATCGATTTGTACCTCATCCACTGGCCAAATCCTGTGACTCATCGAGAAAATGAGGCCTGGAAAGAACGGAATCGTGAGGTTTGGAGAGCCATGGAAGATATGCAGGCAGAAGGAAAGATTCGTTCTATTGGCGTGAGTAACTTCCTGCCCCATCACCTGGATGCTTTGTTAGAGAGTGCCAACGTTCTTCCGGCGGTCAATCAGATTCGCTTGGCCCCTGGAGTCTATCAAGAGGAAGTGGTCCGTTATTGCCGTGATAAAGGAATTTTATTGGAGGCATGGGGACCCTTTGGTCAAGGAGAGCTGTTCCAAAATGAGACAGTTCTTACACTGGCTAAACAGTATGACGTGACACCAGCCCAGCTTCTCTTGGCTTGGAGTTTAGCAGAAGGATTTTTACCTTTGCCCAAGTCAGTGACTCCTGAGCACATTGCAAGTAATCTGCAATGCTCTGCGATTGCATTATCCTCAGAAGACTGTGAGCTCCTTCGGAAGATCCCAGTAGAGGCGGGAGCACCAGACCCAGACACTAAAGACTTTTAAGATTGTTTATTTATAGACAGTGAGAGGTTGCTCTCACTGTCTTTTTTTGTGTAATAAGATGAAAAACGAATAATTTGTTTCAGTTATCTAATTATTTGAATACTAAAACCACTAAAAAGCAAACAAAAAATAACTAATTAAAGATATTGTACGGAAATATTACAATTTGATAACAAAGTTAATGTTGAGTGAATTTTCTGAAAAATTAGGAGTATAATAAGAATAATTTAGTATATAGGGGGAATTTTATGAGTAAACAGCGTTTCTCATTGAGAAAATATAAGTTTGGTGTTGCATCGGTGCTGTTAGGATCGGTCCTTGTCTTTGGAGCAGGGAATGTAAGTGCTGATGAAGCGAAGCAGCCAGAGACTGCAGTCGTTGCATCTGCAGAAGCAAATCCAGTATCGCCAAGTGAGTCTGCGTCTCCAGTAACGAATCAGGTAAGTGAGCAGACTACAGGCTCAGTAGTTGAAAATGGTGAAGTTGTTGACGAGCCAGTTTCTTCAGACAAAGGGGCAACAACTCCATCTGTCGAATCAGATAGCCAAGTCCTTGCGAAGGAAGCCAAAACAGAGGCTCCAGCTACTGAAAAGCAAGCGGAAGTCGTAACTAAAACCGAAGATAAAACTGTAGAAAAAGCACCCGAAGGACAGGAAAAAACAGCAGCAAAACCTTCTTCAACAGAGGAGAAGAGTGAGGCTAAACCTGTAACGGAAGTACGTACTGAAAAGAAAGCTGAAGATAAACCATTAAGTATCAGCAGCAATACGATTATTAATGTGCCCCAAACATGGGAAAAAGGCTACAAGGGTGAAGGGACTGTTGTTGCAGTCATTGACTCTGGTTTAGATGTCTACCATGAAGTATTGCGGATTTCAGATCCTACAAAAGGGAAATTCAAAAATCAAACAGAATTAGAAGCTGCAAAAAAAGCAGCGGGAATTGACTACGGAAAATGGTACAATGATAAAGTCGTCTTTGCCTATGATTATATGGATGGAGATGACAATATCAAAGAAAAAGACCATGATTCACACGGTATGCACGTAACTGGGATTGCGACTGGGAACCCTGACAAAAAAGCTGGGGATGGCAACTACGTATACGGAGTTGCTCCAGAAGCCCAAGTGATGTTCATGCGGGTTTTCTCTGATCGTAGTGGATCGACCAGCGATGTTGTCTATGTGAAAGCGATTGATGACGCAGTGGCATTGGGAGCCGATGTCATTAACATGAGTTTAGGGTCTGGGACAGGATCTACAGTAAATGCTAGCCCTGCTGTCCGAGAAGCGATCCAACGAGCACGCGCCAAAGGAGTTAGTGTCGTTATCGCGGCAGGTAATAGCAATACCTATGGATACGGTTATGACAACCCAAGTGCTGAAAACCCTGATTACGGTGTCGTGGGTAGTCCTTCAACCGTAGAAGAGTCTATTTCAGTTGCCTCAGTAAATGATTCATTCGTAACAGAAGAAGTCTTTACAGTGCGTGGTTTGGAAGACAATGCCGACTTGGATAAAGGGAAATTTACCTATACAGCAGCTGAAACAGATGCCAATTTCGAAAATGGGAAAGAATATGACTATGTGGATGCTGGTTTGGGGCGTGAGAGTGATTTAGAAGGTCTCGATTTGACTGGTAAAGTTGCCCTCATCAAACGTGGCGAAATCACCTTCTCAGATAAGGTCGCTAATGTCTATAAAAAAGGAGCGATTGGCGCCCTCATTTATAACAGTGTCGAAGGTGCAAATGTCAAAATGGGTCTCGAAGGCGATGCGAGAAAGATTCCTGCGGTATTTATTTCTAAGCGCTATGGAGAAGCGATCAAAGACAAAGACTACAAGATAGTCTTTGATGGCAGTCTGGATAACCGTCCAAACCCTGACGCAGGAAAAATGTCTGAATTCTCTAGTTGGGGAGTGTCAACGGATGGACAATTGAAACCAGATGTCACTGCACCTGGTGGATCAATCTTCTCTTCACTAAATGACAATAGCTATGGCAGTATGAGCGGAACCAGTATGGCCTCTCCTCATGTGGCTGGGGTATCGGCTTTGGTGAAGGAATACCTCCAAGCTCATCATCCAGAACTTTCACCAGAGGAGCTATCTGCAACGGTTAAGGCCTTGATCATGTCAACTGCAAAACCGCACTTCAACAAAGAAACGGGAGCCTACACTTCGGTACGTCAACAAGGGGCAGGGATTGTAGATACTGCTGCAGCCGTCTCAACAGATTTATATGTAACGAATGAAGATGCTTACCCAAGCGTAACTCTTGGTAATGTGGAAGATCGATTCAGTTTTGATGTGACTGTTCATAATATTTCTGATACTGATAGAGAGTTGAAGATGATTGTGAATACCACTACCGATGATGTAAAAGACGATCACTTTACCTTGAAGCCACGGAAATTAACAGAGACTGTATGGCCAAATGTCACTGTAAAAGCCCATAGTAGTCAGACAGTGACGGTGACTGTCGATGCATCTAAGTTTGCAGAAGAATTGACTAAATTGATGCCGAACGGTTACTTCCTAGAAGGATTTGTTCGCTTTGTGGATCCAGCAGATGATGGCGATGTGGTTAGCATTCCATTTATGGGCTTCCGTGGTTCTTTCCAAGATATCCCTGCGGTTGAAAAACCAATCTACAACTTGGTAAGAGAAGGGAAATCAGGATTCTACTATGATGTTCCAGAAACCAAACACGTGCCATCCAATGCGAACGTCACCTCTTTAGTTTCAAACGCGAATGATGTGCTCTATACGACTGCTAAGAAGGAAACAGCAGAACGAAGCCCAATCGTTCTTGGAACAGTGGAAACACCAGAAGGTTTGAACGTCCTCCACTTGGATGCTGATGGAAATGTCCGTCTGGCTATTTCTCCAGATGGAGATGGGAACAAAGATTACGTGCAGTATCGTGCAGTCGTCTTGCGAAACCTAAATAATATGAAAGCGGCTGTCTACAAGGCAGATGATCAAGCTTTTGCTAACCCAATTTGGACAAGTACAGGATCTTTCTCTGCTCGTAAGAATTACTTTGATGGACGTGGGAAACGATCTTATCTAGTCGACAACTCGGCTTGGGAAGGAACGGATGCCAAGGGTGAAAAGGTGGCGGATGGTCACTATGTCTATGAGGTTCGTTATACGCCAGCAGTTCCAGGAGCAGAGGAGCAAGTTGTTCGCTTTAACCTCCAAATTGACACCCAAAAACCAGTCTTGACTTCAGGTTATACGACCAAGAAGGATGGAGTAGAAACCTTCTATGCTCGTAAAACAAAAGATATTGGCAACGGTGGAATCTTACGAGAGCAAGTCTTCTATGTCAAGGCCTTTGATGAAGAAGGAACCCTGGTTAAGGAGGGGAAAGATGTCCTAGGGAAGACTAGCCGCTTTGAAAACCGTGTCTATTTAACGGCAAATGAGGACGGTGGCTATACTCTTCCAGAAGGAATCAGTAAAGACTTACTTTACTATGTGGTAGAAGACTACGCTGGAAACCGCGACTTTGCTTCTCTTTCTGATTTTGCTGGTAGTGAAGATAGTGGCCGGATTAAGGTGTCAGTCCTAGATGCCGATACACATAAAGAATTAGATACCGATTTTGTCTACCGTATCAAGGATGATCAAGGACAGTATGTCAACTTAGACAAAGGGAAAGAAATCAATTTCCTTAAGTTTGGTAGCTACGTGGCAGAACTCTTTGCCTATGACAAATCAGATCTGAAACTTGTCAGCCAACGAACTCAGAAATTTGAAATCACTGCAGAGGACAGCTTTAAGACCATCGAATTCTTGGCCAAAGAGATTGTCACTGCACCTTTGAGCCTGGTCTTTGATCAAGCAGTACCAAGAACAACACCAGTTGTCTTGAAAAATCAAGCTGGTGAAACCTTTGTTCTTCCAGTTCAGCGCTATGGCAAGAACGCTTTTGGGAAAGATGTCCCAGTTGGAACCTATACGATTTCTGTCAGTCTACCAACAGGTTATGAGTTGTTTGAGGATGCACCGACTGTGACCGTTCTAGCAGACCAAAACAATCTCGCAAAACTTTCTGTAGTCATTAAGACCCAATTGTTGCAATTGTTGGCCCAACAAGCGAACTTGACCAGCACTCCTCAGTACTTTAATGCAACAAGTGAAAAACGTTTAGCCTATGATGCAGCTTATCAAGAAGCTCAGAAAGCTCTTGCGACTAAGTTATCACAAGCAGAAGTTAACCAAATCTTCTCAAATCTTGGATTGGTTACCAGTCAATTAGACGGAAAAGAGTCTGATTTTACAGCGCTAAAATCAGCCATTGCTGCCTATGATGTAACCTCAAAAACAGGTCGCTATGCCAACGCTAAGGATTCCGCTCGACGAACCTTTGACCAAAGCTTTAAGGAATTGGCCCTCTTGCTCGTCCGTGAAGGTGTGACACAAGAGCAAATCAACCAAGCACTTGCAAATTATCAGGCAGCTGATCAACAGCTAAATGGTAAAACAACTGATTTTTCAAGTCTGAAGAAATTGATTGCGGCAGAACTCCAGTTCCAAGCTAAGAATGCGAAGTTTATCTATGCAGCAGATAAGGTGAAGGTAAACTACCTACAAGCCTTTATCCGCGCTCAAGCTGTACTGGCTAATCCTGGTGCCAGTCAACAGGAAGTCAAGGCGGTATTAGCTGAGGTTAAAGCTGCTAAGAAAAAATTAAATGGGAAAAAACTAAAGGTTGTAAAACGCCCATAACAGTCACCCTTTCTTTGAAAGGATTTGCGACAAGTCTGAAACACCTGTTTCGGACTTGTTTTTTGTTTACACTCGAATAGAAATCTGCTATAATACTAGTCAAGAAAGAAAGGCTTATGGCGTTTTTTTAGCGAGCTTGGGA
Organism: Streptococcus sp. 343_SSPC; assembly: GCF_001072385.1. Lineage (NCBI taxonomy): Bacteria > Bacillati > Bacillota > Bacilli > Lactobacillales > Streptococcaceae > Streptococcus > Streptococcus sp. 343_SSPC. Next base: position 47,601 of record NZ_JVKU01000010.1, read on the forward strand.
TAGTGAAAGCCAAGCAGAACAAGATAAGCAAGTGGCGCTTTCTCTCAGTAGATAGCTGAGTACAGTAGAATAAAATGAAGTAATAAATTAGGGTGGAACCGCGTTTTTGACGCCCCTAGGTCACTTGACTTAGGAGCAAAGACACGGTTTTTTTGTATCCAAAGTCGCAAGAATTAAAAAAGGAGTAATCATGTCTAAGAAATTAACATTTCACTGTGTCAGTGGCAGAGACCTCCTTACAGTCGGACTGCCCCACGCTCAGCACTAGGCTGCCTGAGCTAGACGCAGTACTACTCGTCTTGCCTCGTATGATCGACGAGGCAGACTCGTGTCGCAAGAAATTATATTAATTAAGGAGTATTCAATGTCTAAGAAATTAACATTTCAAGAAATTATTTTGACTTTGCAGCAATACTGGAATGACCAGGGTTGTATGCTCATGCAGGCTTATGATAACGAGAAGGGTGCGGGAACCATGAGTCCTTATACCTTCCTCCGTGCCATCGGTCCTGAGCCATGGAACGCGGCTTATGTGGAGCCATCACGTCGTCCTGCGGACGGTCGTTACGGGGAAAACCCAAACCGTCTTTACCAACACCACCAATTCCAAGTGGTCATGAAACCATCGCCTTCCAATATCCAAGAACTCTACCTAGAGTCATTGGAAAAATTGGGGATCAATCCTTTGGAACACGATATTCGTTTCGTTGAAGATAACTGGGAAAACCCATCAACTGGATCAGCTGGTCTTGGTTGGGAAGTGTGGCTTGACGGTATGGAAATCACTCAGTTCACCTACTTCCAACAAGTCGGTGGTTTGGCAACTGGTCCTGTTACCGCTGAGGTCACTTATGGGTTGGAGCGTTTAGCTTCTTATATCCAAGAAGTCGATTCTGTTTACGATATTGAGTGGGCTCCAGGGGTTAAATACGGAGAAATCTTCCTTCAACCTGAATATGAGCACTCAAAATACAGCTTTGAAGTTTCTGACCAAGATATGCTTCTTGAAAACTTCGAAAAATTTGAAAAAGAAGCAGGACGTGCTTTGGAATTGGGGCTTGTTCACCCAGCCTATGACTATGTTTTGAAATGTTCACATACCTTTAACTTGCTAGATGCACGTGGTGCTGTTTCTGTTACAGAACGCGCTGGCTACATTGCCCGCATCCGTAACTTGGCCCGTGTTGTAGCCAAAACCTTCGTCGCAGAACGTAAAAAACTTGGTTACCCACTTCTCGACGAAGCCACACGCGCAAAACTCCTAGCAGAAGAGGAAGAATAAAGAGAGCGTATTAGATGGGATTGACTGATAGAGCAATCCTACAGAACCAGTTGCCGCAGTGATAAAGGTATCGTTAGAGAAACTAACGATACCAGGCAAAATTAGAGACTTTAGGCTCCAATTTTAGCAATGAAACGACGAAGTCGGTTGCTTGCGTGCCAATCACATAAGGCAAACTGGAAAAAAAGATATTTTTCGGAGAAAAAACATGACAAAAAACTTATTAGTAGAACTAGGACTTGAAGAGTTGCCAGCCTACGTTGTCACACCAAGTGAAAAACAACTCGGTGAGAAAATGGCAGCCTTCTTGGATGACAACCGTCTTTCATACGAAAGCATTCAAACCTTCTCAACGCCCCGCCGTTTGGCTGTCCGTGTGATTGGTTTGGCGGATCAACAAACAGATTTGACCGAAGATTTTAAAGGACCTTCTAAGAAAATCGCCTTGGATGCAGATGGAAACTTCTCAAAAGCGGCTCAAGGATTCGTCCGTGGGAAAGGTTTGACGGTTGACGATATCGAATTCCGTGAAGTCAAAGGGGAAGAGTACGTTTATGTTACGAAGCACGAAGCTGGAAAACCTGCCAAAGAAGTCTTGGCTGGCCTTCCAGAAGTGCTTGCTTCAATGACCTTCCCTGTTAGCATGCACTGGGCTAACAACACCTTTGAATACATTCGCCCAGTTCACACCTTGATCGTTCTTTTGGGTGATGAAGCGCTTGACCTTGATTTCTTGGATATCCAGTCAGGACGTGTGAGTCGTGGACACCGTTTCCTTGGACATGAAGTGGAAATTGCCAATGCGGATTCTTATGAAGAAGACCTTCGTACCGTTTACGTGATTGCGGATAGCAAAGAACGTGAAAACATGATTCGTGAGCAAATCAAGGCTATCGAAGCAGAACAAGGTGTTCAAGTTCAAATCGAAGAAGGCCTTTTGAATGAAGTCTTGAACTTGGTCGAATACCCAACTGCCTTTATGGGAAGTTTTGACACTAAATATTTGGACGTTCCAGAAGAGGTTTTGGTGACATCAATGGAAACACACCAACGTTACTTTGTTGTACGTGACCTTGATGGTCAGCTGAAACCAAACTTCATCTCCGTCCGTAATGGTAACGCTGAGCACTTGGAAAATGTCGTTCGAGGAAATGAAAAAGTCTTGGTGGCACGTCTCGAAGATGGTGAATTCTTCTGGCGTGAAGACCAAAAACTTAAGATTGAAGACCTGGTTGCTAAATTGGCACACGTGACCTTCCATGAAAAAATTGGTTCTCTTTCAGAACACATGGCGCGTGCTGGTGTCATTGCAGCGTCACTAGCTGAGCAAGCTGGTTTGACAGCTGAAGAAACGGCAGCCGTCGCTCGTGCAGCTGAAATCTACAAATTTGACCTCTTGACGGGTATGGTCGGAGAGTTCGATGAATTGCAAGGAATCATGGGTGAAAAATACGCCCTCCTTGCTGGTGAAGATGCTGCGGTAGCGACAGCTATCCGTGAGCACTACCTTCCTGATGCAGCAGACGGAGCCCTTCCAGAGACTAAGGTTGGTGCCATCCTTGCCCTTGCAGATAAATTGGATACCCTCCTTTCCTTCTTCTCAGTAGGCTTGATTCCATCAGGTTCCAATGACCCTTATGCGCTTCGTCGTGCAACACAAGGGATTGTCCGTATCTTGGATGCCTTTGGCTGGCATATCCCTATGGATGAGTTGATTGACAGCCTTTACGCTCTTTCATTTGATAGCCTTTCTTATGATAATCAAGCAGAAGTGCTCAACTTCATCAAGGCGCGTGTGGACAAGATGATGGGACGCACAGCAAAAGATATCAAAGACGCTGTTCTTGCTGGTTCAAACTTTGTCGTGGCAGATATGTTGGAAGTAGCTGACGCTCTCTCAGAAGCTACGAAGACCGATGGTTACAAGGCAGCTGTTGAATCCCTCTCACGTGCTTTCAACTTGGCAGAAAAAGCAGATGCTTCAGTAGCGGTCGATGCCAGTCTCTTTGAAAATGATCAAGAAAAAGCTCTTGCTAAAGCAATTGAAGAGCTTGAATTGACTGGTGCAGCTAGTGACAAATTGACTCAACTCTTTGCTCTTAGCCCAGTCATTGATGCCTTCTTTGACAATACTATGGTGATGGCAGAAGATGAGGCTGTTAAAAACAACCGTTTGGCCCTTCTTGCAGGTCTTGTAGCGAAAGCTAACGCTGTTGCAGCCTTCAACCAATTGAACACAAAATAAGTACCTGGTAAAAGGTAGAAAGTAGGTCTTATTATGACACCTGAAAAAATCGCTCGAATCAATGAGCTTGCTAAAAAGAAAAAAACAGAAGGGTTGACTCCAGAAGAAGAAGTGGAGCAAGCAAAACTTCGTGAAGAATACATTGAAGGTTATCGTCGTTCGGTTCGTCACCATATCGAAGGAATTAAAGTGGTGGACGAAGAAGGTAACGATGTGACACCTGAGAAACTACGCCAAGTACAACGAGAGAAAGGTTTGCACGGCCGCAGTTTGGATGATCCCAATTCATAAATAGATAATAGAAAACTCGATCAGAAGTTGAACTGATCGAGTTTTCTTGTTCTATATGGGCTACTCTGAATCCTTATCTCTATTTTTGTAGTTTTTCCATTGATTTTTAAATATCCAAATAGAGATGGCAAGAACGAAGGCTGCTGTCCAAAAAATCCAAGGGACAGGGGTGCGTAGGAAAAAGTAGACTGCAATTAGATCGGCCACTAGCAGGCCAAGGAGGAGGTATTTCTTATCTTTCATAGAGTTATTGTATCACAATTTGCTTCTCTCGGTCTATTGGTTGATAGGATGAGCTTTTGAAGAATGGGAACTTTTTATCCGAAAATGATGAGCAGATAGAGAAGAGAATCTCAAGTGCATCCTGGTCAGATTTGTGGTAAAATAGATAGGATATGAGTAAAGAATTTCATCATGTAACGGTCTTGCTCCATGAAACGATTGATATGCTGGATGTAAAGCCAGATGGAATCTATGTGGATGCCACTCTAGGTGGAGCTGGCCATAGCGAATATTTATTAAGTCAATTAAGTGAAAAAGGGCATTTATATGCTTTTGACCAGGATCAGCATGCGATTGATAATGCGGAGAAACGATTAGCTCCTTATGTTGAAAAGGGCATGGTAACCTTCATCAAAGACAATTTCCGGAATCTTCAAGCGCGTCTCCAAGAATTGGGAGTCAATGAGATTGATGGAATCTGTTATGATTTAGGAGTTTCTAGTCCCCAGTTAGATGAGCGGTCTCGCGGTTTTTCTTATAAAAAAGATGCTCCCTTGGACATGCGGATGAATCAAGAAGCCTCTTTGACGGCTTATGACGTGGTCAACAACTATGATTACCACGATCTAGTCCGAATCTTTTTCAAGTATGGGGAAGATAAGTTTTCCAAGCAAATTGCTAGAAAGATCGAACAAGCGCGTGCGGTAAAACCGATTGAAACGACGACAGAATTGGCTGAAATCATCAAATCGGCAAAACCGGCTAAGGAACTAAAGAAAAAGGGGCATCCAGCCAAACAAATTTTCCAGGCGATTCGAATTGAAGTCAACGATGAATTGGGAGCGGCGGATGAATCAATCCAGCAGGCCATGGATTTGTTGGCAGTTGGTGGTCGTATTTCAGTCATTACCTTTCATTCCTTGGAAGATCGTTTGACCAAACAATTGTTTAAAGAAGCTTCTACAGTAGAAGTACCGAAGGGCTTGCCTTTCATCCCAGAGGACTTAAAACCAAAAATGGAATTAGTCTCTCGAAAACCGATTCTTCCAAGCCAAGAAGAGTTAGAGAAGAACAACCGAGCTCATTCTGCAAAATTGCGGGTTGCTCGAAAAATTCATAAGTAAGAGGAAATAAACATGGCAGATCAACCATTACGATCTCGGGGCAGTCAGTTGCAAGATCGTATTCGTCGCTTTACCAGAGTAGAAAAAGCTTTTTATGGCTCGATTGTCCTAACAGGGATTATTCTCGCTGTCAGTATTATTTTTATGCAGACGCGGATTCTACAAGTGCAAAGCGATTTGACAAACCTCAATACGGAACTAAAAACAAAAGAGACTGAACTAGAAGATATCCGGCAAGAAGTCAATGAGTTGACTCGATATGAACGCTTGTCTAAGTTAGCTAGTTCTCAGGGGATGACCCTCCAAAAAGAAAATCGAAAAGTGGTGAGTTCAAGTAGCGATGAGTAAATTAAAAAAGAAAATCATTCGTTATTCCCTTAAAAAAAGGAAACTTCCAGACCAAAATCGTCGGCAAGTAGCTAAGAATTTAAGTTTGCTTTCCATTCTTGTTTTCTTCATATTTCTCATTAATTTTGCAGTTATCATAGGCACAGATAGCAAATTCGGAAAAAATTTATCTGAGTTATCCCATCAAGTCCATCAGAAAACAGAGATTGTTCCAGCCAAACGAGGAACAATTTATGACCGAAATGGAGCTGTTATTGCTGAGGATGCGACGACTTATAATGTTTATGCGATCATCGACAAAACCTATAAATCGGCAAAAGGTGAAGTTTTATACGTTGAAGAAAGTCAATACAACCAAGTAGCGGACGTTTTTAATCGTTATTTGGGCATGGAAAAAGACTATGTCGTCCAACAACTGTCTCAGAAGAAGCTCAACCAAGTTTCTTTTGGTGCAGCGGGGAATGATATCAGCTATAGCAATATGGATGCTATCCGGAGTGAACTAGAAGCTGCCAACATTAAAGGTGTTGATTTTACGATGAGTCCAAACCGGAGTTATAAAAATGGGACCTTTGCCTCTCAATTTATCGGTCAAGCTCAATTGATAGAAGATAAAGAAGGCAATAAAACCCTGCAGGGAACAACGGGAATAGAAAAATCCTTGGATCGGATCCTGGGTGGTCAGGATGGAGTGGTGACCTATGAAAAGGATCGCAACGGAAATATTGTGCCAGGATCAGATAAGGTTGCCGTGAAGACAGAAGATGGGAAGGATGTATACACAACCCTTTCTGCGGAACTTCAAACCTATCTCGAAACGCGAATGGATGTTTTCCAAGAAAAGGTAAAAGGTAAATATGTCAGTGCGACCCTGATCAGTGCCAAAACGGGGGAAATCCTTGCAACGACGCAACGTCCAACCTATAATGCAGATACCAAAGAAGGCTTGGATATTAAGAATCTGAGAACCTGGAACACGATTCTTTACCAGGATCAATACGAACCAGGTTCGACTATGAAGGTCATGACCTTGGCAGCGGCGATTGATCATGGGACTTTCCCAGCCTATAACGAGGTATATTACAATAACGAGTTACAGGTGAAAGATGCGATCATCAAAGACTGGGAAATCAATATGGGCTTGTCAGAAGGTCGCTATATGAATATTGCCCAAGGTTTTGCCTATTCAAGTAACATTGGGATGACCAAGCTTGAACAGAAGATGGGCAATAATGTCTGGATGAATTACCTCACACTCTTTAAGTTCGGACTTCCTACACGTTTTGGAATGGGGGACGAAAGTTTTGGAGGCCTACCAGGTGATAACTATGTCACTCAAGCCATGTCTTCCTTCGGTCAAGGGATTTCGGTGACCCAAACGCAGATGTTACGTGCATTTTCTGCCATTGCAAATGATGGGGAAATGTTGGAGCCTAAATTTATCAGTGCGATCTACGACGGCAAGCATGAAACTGCTCGTAAATCACAAAGAGAGATTGTCGGCAATCCAGTATCCGCTTCGGCTGCCCAACAGACCCGTAATTACATGATTACGGTAGGGACTGATCCTCAATTTGGTACCCTCTATTCATCGGATGGTCCCATTATCCAAGTAGCTGGACAAAATGTTGCTGTTAAATCAGGGACAGCCCAAATTGCGACAGCTAATGGCTACTTGGAAGGTGAAAATGATAATATCAACTCGATTGTTGTCATGACACCTGCTGAAGACCCAGATTTTATTATGTATGTGACAGTTCAACAGCCTGAAGTCAGCTTTAGTCCAAAGAGCTGGCAAGAACTGGTCAATCCAGTCTTGGAAGATGCGGTTGCTTTGAAGGATGAGTTGAATCTAGTAACTGAAACCAAAGCCTTGGATGGGGTCGCGAAAGAGGACACCTATAAGATGCCGTCGGCAGAATCCTTGTCGAAAGAATTGAACTTGAAGCAGACCATCAGCCCAGGTGGCTTCGCAGATGAACTGCGTCGCAATCTGATCCAGCCGGTCGTCCTAGGTACTGGAAAAAATATTAAAAAGATGTCTGTATCAGCAGGAACGAAATTAAAAGCAAATGAGCAAGTGTTATTACTAACAGATGACTTGGATTCAGTTCCGGATATGTATGGCTGGACCAAGGAAAATGTTGATAAATTTGCGGAATGGACGGGCATTGAGATCACCTATAAAGGGGAAGGTTCTCGTGTGAGCAAACAAAACGTCAAAGTAGAAACTGCTTTAAAGAAGACGAAGAAAATAACAATTACATTAGGAGATTGATATGTTACTTGCTACCCTAGTAGTATCATTTATTCTAACGGTTATTGGCATTCCTGCCTTTATCCGTTTCTATCAACGGGCCCATATTTCGGGCCAACAAATGCACGAAGATGTGAAGCAACACAAAGCCAAAGCAGGTACTCCTACTATGGGGGGAGTGGTCTTCTTGATCACTTCAGTCTTTGTCACCCTTGTCTTTAGCTTTTTAACCGGGAACTTTACGCGTCCTGTTCAATTGATCCTCTTTATTTTGGTCTTGTATGGAATCGTCGGTTTCTTGGATGACTTCTTGAAGGTCTTTCGTAAGATCAATGAAGGGCTAAATCCCAAGCAAAAATTAGCCCTGCAATTGGTGGGAGGGATTATTTTCTATCTCTTTTCTGAACGCCATGGAGCTGGTAGTCTTCTCAATGTCTTTGGTTGGGATGTCTATTTGGGACATTTCTATATTGTCTTTGCCTTGTTCTGGTTGGTTGGTTTTTCAAATGCAGTCAACTTAACGGACGGGATTGATGGCTTGGCAAGTATTTCGGTAACCATCAGCTTGATCGCTTATTCCATTATCGCTGTTTGGCAAAGACGAATCGATATCCTTTTTGTGACCATCAGTATGATTGGAGCTCTATTAGGTTTCTTCGTCTACAACCACAAGCCGGCCAAGATTTTCATGGGAGATGTTGGAAGCCTAGCCCTAGGTGGGATGCTTGCGACTCTATCCATGGCTCTCCACGTAGAGTGGACCTTGCTCTTGATTGGGATTGTCTACGTCTTTGAGACTAGCTCTGTCATGCTCCAAGTGTCCTATTTCAAATGGACAAAGAAACGGACAGGGGAAGGACGGCGGATCTTCCGCATGACGCCTTTCCATCACCATTTAGAGTTGGGTGGTCTGTCTGGTAATGGACCTAAATGGTCTGAGTGGAAGGTCGATGCCTTTCTCTGGAGTGTTGGTGCAGGAATGAGCGCCTTGACCCTCTTGATCTACTATTTGACCAATTCATAAGCCATGAATCATAAAAGGTTGGGATTGCTATCTCAGCCTTTTTCGCTGGCTAAGAATTGGTGTCCAAAAGAAGAGCGGGAAGAGGAGTTTTTTGATATAATAGTGGAGATGATGAAAGGATAAGAGAATGAAATTTACAGATTTTAAGTTTAAGGACTATATCCAAGAGGCCTTAAAAGAAATTAATTTTATCGAAGCAACAGAAGTTCAAGAAAAGCTGATACCGATTGTTTTAGCAGGCCGTGATCTGGTCGGTGAATCTAAAACAGGATCAGGGAAGACCCATACTTTCCTCTTGCCAATTTTTCAAACCTTAAATGAGGAAAGTAGCCATGTCGAAGTGGTCATTACTGCGCCTAGTCGGGAATTGGCCACACAGATTTACCAAGCGGCTCGTCAGATTGCTAGCCACTGTGAAAAAGAAATTCGGATTGCCAACTACGTTGGAGGAACTGATAAGGCTCGCCAGATCGATAAGCTCCAAGTAGCCCAACCCCATATTGTCATTGGGACACCTGGACGGATCTATGATTTGGTCGCTTCTGGAGACTTGGCTATTCATAAGGCTCACACCTTTGTGGTTGATGAGGCGGATATGACTCTCGATATGGGCTTTTTGACGACGGTAGACAAGATTGCATCCAGTCTTCCCAAGAAGCTTCAGTTTTTAGTCTTCTCAGCAACGATTCCACAAAAGTTACAACCCTTCTTGAAGAAATATTTGTCTAACCCTGTCATGGAGCAGATCAAAACCAAAACGGTAATCTCGGACACCATTGATAACTGGTTGGTATCGACAAAGGGGCGCGACAAAAACGAGCAGATTTATCAACTGACGCAGGCTCTTCAACCTTATCTGGCTATGATCTTTGTAAATACCAAGGACAGAGCGGACGATCTGCATGCTTTTCTAGTAGAGAAGGGGCTCAAGGTCGCTAAAATCCATGGAGGGGTTCCTCCACGGGAGCGCAAGCGAATCATGAACCAAGTCAAAAACCTGGATTTTGAATATATCGTGGCGACGGACTTGGCAGCGCGTGGGATTGATATTGAAGGGGTCAGTCATGTCATCAACGATGCTATTCCACAAGACTTATCCTTCTTTGTTCACCGCGTTGGCCGGACTGGTCGGAATGGCCTTCCTGGTACAGCCATCACCCTCTATCAACCGAGTGATGACTCAGACATTCGGGAGCTTGAAAAATTGGGCATCCAGTTTGTTCCTAAGGTCTTGAAGGCTGGAGCTATCGAAGATACCTACGACCGGGATCGCCGGGCTAATCGTGAAAAACGCCAAGAAAAACTCGACATTGAGATGATCGGCTTGGTCAAGAAGAAGAAGAAAAAAATCAAACCAGGCTACAAGAAAAAAATCAAATGGGCTGTGGACGAGAAACGTCGCAAAGCCAAGCGAGCTGAGAATCGTGCTCGTGGTCGGGCAGAAAGAAAGGCAAAACGCCAAACCTTTTAGTGATAAAGAAATTTAAAGATTTCCATAAAAATTAACTATTTGGTCGCTGATTTATTTTGTGATAGACTATCTATAGATAGTCTATTTTTTTGCTCTTAGGGGAGATGCTTGCTTGTTATCACATCAGACCTGAAGCATGATTTACGAACGATCAGTAGCAAAACTCAGCATTTTAACTGTAAATATGATAGAATGATTCATTATCGAGGGAGGAAGTAACGAAGATGTTTACAACTACTTATCTGGCATCTGGCTGGTACGAAGAGTTTTTAAAATGGATACCAGAAGGAGAAATCTTTAACCTACGCGTCGTTTTTGAAGCTATTCCAGGAATTTTAAAAGAGCTTCCAAATACGATTTTGTTAACCTTGGCAGGAGCCTTTTTTGGTTTATTGCTAGCTCTATTATTTGCCATTGTCAAAATCAATCGGGTAAAAATCCTCTACCCGATTCAAGCCTTGTTTGTGAGTTTTTTAAGAGGGACACCAATTTTGGTCCAGTTGATGCTGACCTACTATGGAATCCCGCTCCTATTGAAGGCCATTAACCAACAATATGGAACAACCTTTAATATCAACGATGTGCCAGCCCATTTATTTGTCATTGTGGCCTTTGCCTTCAATGAGGCAGCCTATGCCAGTGAGACCATTCGGGCAGCGATTCTATCTGTTGATGCGGGTGAAATCGAAGCAGCGAAGAGTCTCGGGATGACCAATGCTCAAGTTTATCGTCGGATTATTATTCCAAATGCAGCCGTGGTTGCGACTCCGACCTTGATCAACTCTTTGATTGGTTTGACCAAGGGGACTTCTCTGGCCTTTTATGCTGGAGTGTTGGAAATCTTTGCCCAAGCCAAGATTATGTCGGGGAATGATAGTCGCTACTTCGAGCGCTTTATCTCTGTTTCATTGATCTATTGGGCCATTAATATTTTGATTGAACAATTGGGACGTTGGATCGAACAGGTACTCGCTATCAAAGATCCAAAAGTTGTTACCCAAACCTTGCAAGAGGAGGAACGAGCAGCATGATTCGGATTTCACAATTATCAAAATCTTTTTCCGGTCAAGTGGTCCTAGACCATCTCGATTTGGAAGTTCAAAAAGGGGAAGTTGTTGCCTTGATCGGTTCTTCTGGAGCTGGGAAATCAACCTTCTTGAGAAGCTTGAACTATCTGGAAGCTCCGGATAGTGGCAGCATTGATATCAATGGGGAGAAGGTGGACTTTGAAACCATCAGTAAGGACGAGATCCTGACCCTTCGAAGAAAGCTAGCTATGGTCTTTCAACAGTTTAATCTTTTCAGCCGCAAGACTGCTTTGGACAATGTCAAGGAAGGACTAATCGTCGTCAAAGGCTTATCCGACCAGGAAGCGACCAAGATTGCCAAAGAAGAACTCGCAAAAGTCGGTCTGTCGGACCGCGAAACCCATTACCCTCGTCATTTGTCAGGAGGGCAGAAGCAACGGGTAGCCTTGGCGCGGGCCCTAGCCATGAAGCCAGAAGTCCTCTTATTGGATGAGCCAACTTCAGCCCTCGATCCGGAATTGGTCGGAGAGGTAGAAAAAGCCATTGCAGCAGCAGCTCAGGCAGGTCAAACCATGATTCTAGTCAGTCATGATATGAGCTTTGTTTCCCAGGTGGCAGATAAGGTCTTGTTCCTCGACAAGGGGAAAATTATTGAATCTGGGACACCAGAAGAGATTATGAAAGCTCCTAAAGAAGAGCGGACAAAAGAATTCTTTGCTAGTTACAAACGAACATTTGTTTGATATAATATATAAGAGGTCGAGTCTGGAACGCGATGTTTCAGACTCGGATTTTTCTTTGAGTAGGTGCCTCAGGAGAAAATGATTATTAGTAGTCCATTTTTTCCACATAATAAGGTGTTTCAAGTTTATCCAATGGTGAACGAAACGAATCGGCATCTCGTCCCCTCATTCCAATCTTGGATACTAAGGAGATCTTATGTTAAAGCAATTGCTATCTCTCTATATCGAGAGCCTAATCATCACTTCAATTGGGGTGTTGGTTGCTTCAGCTATTTGGATAGGCTTGCGAGCAGCTCGTAAGACGGATAAAACAGCTAAGGAACGCCAGTTACACCTCTATGATATTTTATTAATTGATATTATGACAATTCCAGTTCTTACCTTTGCAGTCATTGGAGTTCTGTTTATTCTTCGAGCAAGATAATTGCAAAATGGTTCAATTGGAGTTAGAATCAAGATAGTTACAACTAAAGGAGAAGCTTATGTATGATACACTGATTATCGGTGCAGGACCTGCGGGTATGACTGCAGCCCTGTATGCAGCCCGCAGCAATCTAAAAGTTGCCTTGTTAGAAGCTGGAATTCCTGGCGGACAGATGAATAATACATCCGATATCGAGAATTACCCAGGCTATGCCAATATCAGTGGACCTGAATTGGCTGAAAAGATGTTCGAGCCACTAGAAGCCCTAGGTGTGGAACACTTGTTCGGTAGAGCTGAAAACATTGTGGATCAAGGAAGCTACAAGGAAATTACGACAGATGATGGCCTCTTGCAAGCCAAGACCGTTATTATTGCGACTGGTTCTAACCATCGCTTATTGGGAGTTCCGGGTGAAGAAGAATTAAATAGTCGTGGGGTTTCTTATTGCGCTGTCTGTGATGGTGCCTTCTTCCGTGATGAAGACCTCATGGTTGTTGGTGGAGGAGACTCTGCGGTTGAAGAGGCAATCTTCCTGACTCAGTTTGCTAAGTCTGTTACCATTGTTCATCGCCGCGATGCCCTACGTGCCCAAAAAGTTCTTCAAGACCGAGCTTTTGCCAATGAAAAGATTCACTTTGCTTGGAATACAGTGGTCGAAGAGATCAAAGGGGAAAACCGTGTGACCAGTCTGGTCTTAAAAGATGTTCAAACAGGTGAGGTTCGCGAGCAAACAGCTAGGGGTGTCTTTATCTATGTGGGCTTGGATCCTGTCAGTGACTTTGCCAAAGACCTCGGTATTCTAGACGATCAAGGTTGGGTGATCACTGATGATCACATGAAGACCTCCGTGCCGGGTGTCTTTGCGGTTGGAGATGTCCGCCAAAAAGATCTTCGTCAGGTCACCACAGCTGTTGGGGATGGCGCTGTCGCCGGTCAAGAAGCTTATAAATATATTACTGAACACGAAGAATAAGAGAGAAGAAAGGGATGTTCGTCTGATGGAAAGAGGCGAAGATCCCTTCTTTTTTACGATAAAAAATGAGGCTTAACCCGGATTAAACTCATGTGGTCCTGCTTAAAATGTGCTATAATGTGTTTAAAATTATTTTGGACTGTGCCAGTTGACAGAGCGTGACTGGTGCCATGACGTAAAAAAAGAAGAGGGATCAAACATGTACCCAGATGATAGTTTAACTCTCCATACTGATTTGTATCAAATCAATATGATGCAGGTTTACTTTGAGCAAGGCATCCACAATAAAAAGGCGGTCTTCGAAGCCTATTTCCGCCAGCAACCTTTTAAAAATGGCTATGCCGTCTTTGCAGGTCTTGAGCGCATTGTCAACTATTTGAAGAATCTACGTTTTTCAGAGTCGGATATTGCCTACTTAGAATCCTTAGGCTACGAAGGAGCCTTCCTGGATTACTTGAAAAATTTCAAAATGGAATTGACCGTTCGTTCTGCCAAAGAAGGGGACCTGGTCTTTGCCAATGAGCCGATTGTCCAAGTAGAAGGACCGCTTGCCCAGTGTCAGTTGGTTGAAACGGCCCTCCTCAATATTGTCAATTTCCAAACCTTGATTGCCACAAAAGCCGCTCGGATCAAGTCTGTGATCGAAGATGAACCTTTGATGGAGTTCGGAACTCGTAGAGCACAAGAAATGGATGCGGCTATCTGGGGAACCCGTGCAGCCGTTATTGGAGGCGCTAGCGGGACCAGTAACGTACGTGCAGGAAAACTATTTGACATCCCTGTCCTTGGGACCCATGCCCATGCCTTGGTGCAGGTCTATGGCGATGATTATAAAGCCTTCAAGGCCTATGCAGAGACCCATCGCAACTGTGTCTTCCTAGTGGATACCTATGATACGTTACGCATCGGAGTTCCAGCTGCGATTCAGGTGGCGCGTGAGATGGGCGATCGTATCAACTTCCTAGGAGTGCGGATTGACTCTGGAGATATTGCCTACATCTCGAAAAAGGTTCGCCAACAGTTGGATGAAGCTGGTTTCACAGAAGCGAAGATCTATGCTTCAAATGATTTGGATGAAAACACCATCCTCAACTTGAAGATGCAAAAGGCTAAGATTGATGTCTGGGGTGTCGGAACCAAGTTGATCACAGCCTATGACCAACCAGCCCTCGGAGCAGTCTATAAGATTGTTGCTATCGAAGACGAAAATAGTCAAATGCGAAATACCATCAAGCTGTCTAACAATGCTGAAAAAGTTTCAACCCCAGGGAAGAAGCAAGTTTGGCGCATTACCAGTCGGGAAAAAGGTAAATCAGAAGGGGATTACATCACTTACGATGGAGTGGATGTCAATGAACTGACAGAAATCAAAATGTTCCATCCGACCTATACCTATATCAAGAAGACAGTTCGTGATTTTGATGCCATCCCGCTCTTGGTCGATATTTTCAAAGATGGTGAACAAGTCTACGAATTGCCAACCTTGATGGATATCCAAGCCTATGCTCGGAAGGAATTTGACAAGCTCTGGGACGAATACAAACGTGTCCTCAATCCACAACATTACCCAGTGGACTTGGCCAAGGATGTATGGCAAGATAAGATGGACCTCATCGATCAGATGCGTCAGAAAGCCTTGGGAGGTGAAGAAGAATGAGCCTACAAGAAGACATTATTGCCCAATTAGGGGTCAAGCCAGTCATTGATCCTCAAGAAGAGATTCGCCGGTCGATTGATTTTTTGAAGGATTACCTGCAAAAACATCCTTTTCTAAAGACCTTTGTCTTAGGAATTTCAGGAGGTCAGGACTCGACCCTAGCGGGTCGCCTGGCTCAATTAGCCATGGAGGAAATGCGGGCAGAGACTGGAGATGCCAGTTATCAGTTTGTTGCAGTCCGCTTGCCCTACGGTGTCCAAGCGGATGAAGCAGATGCCCAAAAGGCCTTGGCCTTCATCCAGCCAGACGTCAGCCTGGTCGTGAACATCAAGGAATCGGTCGATGCTATGGAGCGTGCTGTCGAAGCGACAGGAACGGATGTCTCAGACTTTAACAAGGGCAATATCAAGGCACGGAGCCGGATGATTGCTCAGTATGCCTTGGCAGGTGCCTATAGTGGAGCCGTCATTGGGACAGACCATGCAGCCGAAAACATCACTGGATTCTTTACCAAGTTTGGAGATGGCGGAGCCGATATTCTGCCTCTCTACCGCCTTAACAAGCGCCAAGGCAAGCAGTTGCTTCAGGCACTGGGAGCTGATCCAGCCTTGTATGAGAAGGTACCGATTGCGGATTTGGAAGAGGAAAAGCCAGGTATCGCTGACGAAGTAGCTCTTGGGGTGACCTATGCAGAAATTGATGACTACCTAGAAGGGAAATCAGTTAGCCCGGAATCCCAAGCAACCATTGAAAACTGGTGGCACAAAGGCCAACACAAACGTCATCTACCGATTACGGTATTTGACACCTTCTGGCGTTGATAGGTAAGAAAAGTCGACAGATAAAGTGACCAGACAGGTCAAAAAACAAGCCTAGAGAAGATCGAGTGGGTCTTCTCTTTTTTCTTTACTCTTATTTCAAAAGCTAGCAGAGGGATTGTCTAGCTATGAGAGAGGATTAGAATAACGCTAGTTAGTAGATAGTTTGATATCGAGGAATAAATCCTGTATGATAAGAGTAATGATTTTTGTTGTTTAGGAATGGAATAAAAGGAGTGAGTCTAAGAGGATGCTCCTATAAAAATATGAGACTGGAGTTAATTTGCTATTAGCATCACTAGAAGACCTAGAGTTGTTGTTAAGCCAGTCTTTTTGAAGAAATGAGGTAAAGGGATGTCAAAAGAAAAATATCTTCAACTAAAAAAAGAATTGAAGATTCGATTTATGCTGAATATACTGATTGCTTTAATAGCTACTGTGTTTTATATCCAGATGGTAGTCAACCATTCTCGCTATATGGTCTATGTACTGATTAGCATTGGTGCTCTTTCTCTGATGAATCAGTTTCTTATTTTACCTGTTTACAATGCGAAAAAAGAGGCGGAGCTTGAACACCCTGAGTGGAAGACTTTACCAACAAAGGGAGTAGAAATTCCTCAGGAAGAAGCTGGGAAACGGAATATGATCGCCCTTTTAGCTCTGGCTCTTGTAGTTGTTGGATTTCATTTCTTTTACCATCCTATCTTAAAAATGGATACGGAATCAAATCTTATCGAAGATAGCAGAGATGTTGAATCAGTTTTAGAGCATCGAACAGAAGAGCCTGAAGAATACGAATCCTCTTCAGGGGTTGAGAAAGAAGAGGAGGGTAGTCGAGATGACCAGGAAAATGGTGGGTCTAATGAAGGTTCTACGGAGTCAAGCCTAGATATCGATAAGGCGCATGATTTTGCCGAAAAAGCTCAGCAGGAAAATTGGTTAAGAGGCGGAGAATAACCATTTGATCAAAGAGGTGTCTGCGAAGATAGCTACAGAAGCCATGATTCTAAATTCTGTCCCAGAAGAAGTGACAATTTGAAGGGGATGCATGATTCGTTAATAGAGTAAACCAGGTGGCATTTGGCTATAAGAGGATATATGATGAAAAGAGATACTATTTTTATTGAAGAAAAAATTAATGAACTAATTCAAATTAATAAATCATCCATAGATGAGTGGACTGAAGAATTGGAAAAATTAAAGCAAGGTGTCAATCCATACAAGCGCCCGATAGAAAAAGTTATCAGATCAATACAGCTTGATAACTCTGTTTGCCAAAAAGAAAATATGATAGCCACCTACACTGCAGGATATTCTATTGAGAGATTCAAAGAAGAGTACCTTAAATATGTCGATAGCCTTCTCCCTATTTGGTATAGTAATTCAGGATATGATGCAATGCTCTGGGCTCTTTCCATTGGTATTATGTTAGAGGTTGATGAAACGACTTTTGATAAATTGGTAGATTTGGTCAAAAAAGACGATCCAGAGGATTATTTGATTGATTACCTCATAAAATCTCGTCATCCAGAGTGGAAGATTCGAATAAACTATAATTTCCCAAGACCTTATGGCTTTACCCGAAAGATTATTGAGCAAGAAAATTCTGAAAAAGCTGTGTCTCTCCTAAAAGAATACTTGACTAAAAAATGGTATCAAGGATGTAGAGAGGAAGGTTGGTATGACCTGCATAAAGAGAATATTGATAATTATTATGGCTATTGGTCTTTTGAATCAGGTGCTATTTGCAAGCTCAAGGGATTGGATTACAAGGAATTAGAAGGACTTCCGTATTTCCCCTATGATTTGGTTGCGGAAAAATAGCTGTGAGATGAATTCAAAGTTTGATATCTTCTGGCGTTGATAGGAAAGAAAAGTCGGTTGAGCCAACTTTTTTAAAACAGGATAGGAGGAAAGAGGATGAGAAAATTGGGTACTATTGAATTGGGGACCAAGCGTTTATTACTAAGACGCTTTGTTGTAGAGGATGCAAAGGCAATGTTTGAAAATTGGGCGTCTGATACAGATAATCTTAAATATGTGACTTGGGATTCCCATCCAAATCCTCAACTGACTCGAGCTTCAATTGAGAGATGGCTCCTTCATTACCAAGAGGAAAACACCTACAAATGGGCGATTTGCAAGAAAGATGATCCCGCACAAGTGATAGGTGATATCAGTGTCGTTTCTCAGGATCCACAAAAAGAACTGTGTGAAGTCGGCTATATTCTAGGGAAGAACTTCTGGGGTCAAGGTCTGATGACAGAAGCCCTCCAGGCTGTTTTACACTTTTTGTTGGTAGAGGTGAAATTCAAGGAAGTTCAAGCCAAGTATGTCAGTTTGAACCCTGCTTCGGGAAGGGTTATGGAAAAAGCTGGGATGCAATATCTAGCTACTCTCCCAAATGCTGTCGCTAGAAAAGGCTATGTCGGAGATCAAATAATCTACACTATCCATTCTTCTGAGCTTTAAAACAATTTTTACTTGAAGATTTTGGTCAATGGTCTATAATGGTAAGTAGCTTTACAAAGGAGAATCTTATGTCAGAATTAACAAAAGAGTTTACAGATCAACTCTATGCGAATTACCAAGCAAATGTGAAATTTGCGGCTCTCGAAAATGCCATCACCCACAATGGGATTCATGCGGCTTTAGAGACACGCAAAAGTGCAGTTGAAAATACGCCCGTCTTTTCTCTCGATTTGACCAAGGATAAGGTGACGGACCAGAAAGCTTCTGGTCGTTGCTGGATGTTTGCGGCTCTGAATACCTTCCGTCATAAAATGATTGCCAGCTTCCAATTAGAGGATTTTGAGTTGTCTCAAGCTCATACCTTCTTCTGGGACAAGTACGAAAAATCCAACTGGTTCTTGGAACAAATCATTGCGACAGCGGACCAGGACTTGACCAGCCGCAAGGTGGCCTTCCTCCTTCAAACCCCTCAACAAGATGGTGGTCAATGGGATATGGTCGTTTCCCTTTTTGAAAAATATGGGGTCGTACCCAAGTCTGTCTATCCAGAATCTATCTCATCTAGCAATAGCCGGGAGCTCAATACTTACTTAAACAAATTGTTGCGTCAAGATGCGCAGATCCTGCGCGAATTGCTTGCGACTGGAGCAAATCAAGCAACGGTTCAAAGCAAGAAAGAAGAGCTCCTCCAAGAAATCTTTAATTTCTTAGCTATGTCACTGGGCTTGCCCCCTCGTACATTTAGTTTCTCTTATCGCGATAAGGACAATCACTTCCACACAGAGTCTGGCTTGACACCTCAAAGTTTTTACAAAAAATATGTGGATCTTCAGTTGGAGGACTACGTTTCTGTTATCAATGCGCCAACGGCAGACAAGCCTTATGGCCAGTCCTACACAGTTGAGATGCTGGGGAATGTGGTCGGTAGCCGGGAAGTCCGCTACCTCAACGTTCCGATGGAGCGCTTGAAAGAATTGGCCATTGCCCAAATGAAAGCTGGGGAAACTGTTTGGTTTGGATCGGATGTCGGCCAAGTTAGCAACCGGAAAGCTGGAATCCTTGCGACAGATGTCTACGATTTTGAAGCGGGAATGGATATCCAGCTGACTCAAGATAAGGCAGGGCGTTTGGATTATGCGGAAAGTCTCATGACCCATGCCATGGTCTTGACTGGTGTGGATCTGGACGAAGCTGGACGCTCTCTCAAATGGAAGGTTGAGAATTCTTGGGGAGATAAAGTCGGAACAGATGGCTACTTTGTAGCTTCTGACGCCTGGATGGACGAATACACCTACCAAATCGTCATCCGCAAGGAACTGTTGACAACGGAAGAATTGGCTGCTTATGAGGCAGAACCGATTGTCCTAGCTCCTTGGGATCCGATGGGGGCCTTGGCTTCTAAATAATATATATAAAAAACACGATTGTTTAGAACAATCGTGTTTTATTAATATAGTGTGGTCTAATTAGTGATTATGCTCATTCTCTTTAGAAGATGATTCTGTGTGTTCAGAATTCTCTTCTGAGCTAGATGAACTTGAGCTTTCTTCTGTTGATTCGCTCGTTTCTTCAACTGTATAGCTTGGCTCATAATAGTAGTAATTGTAGTTGTTCTTACCATTATTGAGATAGAGGTAGGAACCGCTACGGTATACGCCACTTGGTTGGGTCCAGTCTTCGCTACCTGATCCGTATTGCTCATACAAATACAGCATCATTTGTTTGTAGACATCCGTCGCGACTTTGATTCCATCATCAAGGACTGGAGTCAAGCGATTGGTATATCCTGTCCATACAGCCATAGAATATTGCGTGGTGTAACCCACAAACAATTCATCAGGTGTCACAATGCTTGAGTAATTGTAGTCTTTGGTCAGTTTTTTTAATTCGTTGTCGGCATAGTTAGAGGTACCTGTTTTACCAGCGTGATAAAGACCAGAGATATTTGCATTGTATCCTGTACCAGCTGTGATAACTGATTTCAACATATCTGTCATCATGTAAGCTGTGGCTTCTTTCATCACTCGCGTTCCAGAGGTATCAAAGTTCTTCGTTGTACCATCGCTAAAGACAACCCGATTCACATATTGTGGCTTGTAATAGGTACCGCCATTTGCGAAGGTTGCATAAGCAGCGGCCATTTTCTCACTACTAGCCCCGTATTTGTTGCTAGAGTCGCTGGTATTACTTGAGATGGCATTTGCATATACCATTTCTGGATAATCGATTCCGATGCTGCTTAAGAATTTCTGAGCCTTCTTCAAACCAACTTTTTCAAGGGCCCGGACCGCAGGAACGTTACGGGATTGTTGGAGAGCATAGACCATGCTGATATTGCCATAGTATTGTCTATCCCAGTTATAAATCTGCGTATTTGTACCAGGGAAGTTGTAAGGTGTATCAGGAATGGTTACTCCAGTGGAGCTATATTCTTCATGTTCAATCGCGGGAGCATAGTCTGAGATAGGTTTCATTGTAGAACCCCAATCTCGGTTTGTTTCGACAGCTTGGTTGGTACCGAAGGATACATTAGATGATTGATGACGGGATCCCAACTGAGCAATGACTTTTCCGTTTGTCACGTCGATGATAGTAGAAGCAACTTGCAACTCATTATCTGGATAATTGACATATTCGTCAGAGTTGTAAATATCCCACAGACGTTTTTGAGCTGCGGTATCGACGTTGGTGTAGACATCCATACCAGTTGTCAAGACATTGTAGCCTGTCTCTTCTTCGACTTGTTGGATGACTTCTTTAAGGTAGTTATCCATATAAGCAGGATAGTTGCTTGAGCCTGTCAGACTTTGTAAGCCATCTGTAACAGGTGTATTGACGGCACTTTCGTACTGTTCGTTTGTAATGGACTTCATGTCCAACATTTCTTTGAGAACAAGATTACGGCGTTGGAGTGCAGCTTCCGGATTGGTATAAGGGTCGTATTGGTTGGGGGCTTGAGGCATCCCGGCTAATAGGGCCACTTGTGGCAGAGAAAGGTCCTTCAAGTCTTTTGCATAGTAGCTACGAGCAGCTGTTTGCATTCCGTAGTTTCCGTTAGACATGTAGACTTTGTTGATGTAGTAGGTCAAAATCTCTTGTTTAGTGGCTTTTTGTTCTAATTGTGTCGCAAGCCAAGCTTCTTGGATTTTCCGAGATAGGGTTTGGTCGGACGAAGAAGTAGAGAAGTAAGTGAGCTTGATCAATTGCTGTGTAAGAGTAGATCCCCCTTGGCGCCCTCCTCGGAGGTTACTGAAGAAGGCTCCTCCAATACGAATAAAGTCGACCCCTCTGTGGTTGAAAAAACGGTGGTCTTCAATCGCCACAATCGCATTGACCAAGTCGGTTGGGATTTCATTTGTTTTTACGTTGATTCGTTTTTCAGCACCCAAGTCGGCAATCAGATTGTTTTGATTGTCATAGATTTTACTGGAAGTCGTTGCGATGAGGTCTTTCTCAGAAAGAGTCGGTGCTTTTGAGGCATAGTATCCAAATACCAATCCACCCAGAATAAGTAAAAGGAAAAATAAGGAAATAGCCGCAATCGCTGCGTATTTTAACCACTGGATAACTGTTTGTTTGTTCATTTAATTACCGCCTAGTAGATTCTGTTCGATAATATCGAGATAAGGGATGCTTGGAAGGCAATCTGTCTCGATACGATAACCATTTTCCTGTATATAGGTCAATGGCATAGATTTACTGCCGTGATCGATGTTGTAAAAGTCTATTAAGGAAGGAGCGGGCAGTAGATAAGTCTCATTGAGCTTTGCAAAATGCAAGAGCACAAAACAAATTCCTCCCTGTTGGACGACCGCAGCCATGTGATCAATCTGGTGCTGATGAAAGTTCTTCATCGGCATGGATTGTTTCTGCTGGGTCTCTTTTGCTTCAAAATCAATGTAGTGTCCTTTATAAACACCAGAATAGTCTGTGGTAGACGCCTGGCGAAAATAAGCTTCCACAATCTTTGCCCGACTGCGATGAGGATAGTCCACCTTTACAATCTGGATGGGTGTCGGCTTTTTATGAATCACCGCTAGCCCTCTAGAAAGGTAGTACTGATTGCTCTCATTAATCATTTTTTCAAATGTCATCCCCCGATTGGCAAAGTTTACACTTTGCTTCCTCTGGATAGGCGAAGAAGATTTCTTGCTAAGTTTGTGAGGATAGTTGACCATAATTCTCCTTATTGGTACAATTACATCACTCTATTATATCACAAAATGAAGAAGGGAGGGGAAATAATGAATAGTTTACTGATTACAGGATACAAGGCATTTGAATTGGGAATTCTGACAGCAAAGGACCCTAGACTTCCCACTATTAAAGAGGCGATTCGCAGGGATTTAGTCCGTTTTTTGGAAGAGGGCGTCAAGTGGCTGATTTTTACGGGTAATCTAGGTTTTGAAGCCTGGGCCTTGGAGGTTGCCCAGGAATTAAAAAAAGAATACGAGATACAGTTGGCCACGATTTTTATGTTTGAAAACCAAGGGGAGAACTGGAATGAGGCCAATCAAGAACTCCTTAGTCGCTTTAAGCAGGTTGATTTTGTCAAGTATGCCTATCCCTCTTATAGCCAGCCAGGCCAATTTAAAGAATACAATACTTTTTTGTTAGAAAATACAGATGGTGCTTATTTATTTTACGATCCAGAACACGAAACAAATCTCAAATATCTTTACAAAATGATGCTAGAAATGGATCAGTATCATGTCAAAAGATTAAACTTTGATGACTTAAATGAAGTAGCGGAAAAAATTTACGAAAAATAAGTGATTTACCTTGATTTTTGCTCCTCATTTTTTATATAATGATTATGATTAACTAGAACGGAGAGAATGATGGCAAGTATTATTTTTACTGCGAAAGATATTTTTGATCAAGATTTCAAAAAAGAAGTTCGTGGATTTAGTAAAGTTGAGGTAAATGAGTTTTTGGATGATGTCATCAAAGACTATGAAACCTATGCTGCCTTAGTGAAGGAATTGAAAGAAGAAAATGCTCGGCTCCGTGAAGAATTAGCGAAGAAAACGAGTCAAGCAACTCCGAGTCCATCAGTTCCTGAATCTGCTCCAAAGCATGAGTTTCCTCAGGTCACTACTACGACAAACTTCGATATTTTGAAACGCTTAAATCGTCTTGAAAAAGAAGTCTTCGGGAAACAAGTCGTAGATCGTGATTTTTAAGACATAAAAGATGAATCGTGCAATTTTTGGATAATCGCGTGAGAGCTTTCTCTCATGAGGAAAGTCCATGCTAGCACAGGCTGTGATGCCTGTAGTGTTTGTGCTAGGTGAATCCATAAGCCTAGGGACTTGATCTTCAAGTTACGGCGAGCGAACGGGCTAAGTCTTAGGATAAGTTCTATTAGCTCTGAAAGTGCCACAGTGACGTAGTTTTTAGGGAAACCTAAAAAGTGGAACGCGGTAAACCCCTCAAGCTAGCAACCCAAACTTTGGTCGGGGCATGGGATGCATGGAAACGAACATAGCATTCTGACTGGAAACAGTAGACAGATGATTATCGAAGGAAATGGTACCTAGTCATTTCTGGAACAAAACATGGCTTATAGAAAATTGCATATAGGTGGTGAGGGGGAGAGAAATCTCAACCTCCTTTTTTAAACAATGAGGAACAAATGAAAAAACAATTTGAATTAATTGCGACAGTTGCTGCTGGATTAGAAGCAGTGGTTGGGCGTGAATTACGAGAGCTCGGCTACGATTGCCAAGTGGAAAATGGACGAGTCCGTTTCAAAGGCGATGTTCGTGCAATCATCGAAACCAATCTTTGGTTGCGGGCTGCAGACCGAATCAAGATCGTCGTAGGATCCTTTCCTGCCCGTACCTTTGAAGAACTCTTTCAAGGAGTTTTTGCCTTGGATTGGGACCAATACCTCCCTTTAGGAGCACGTTTCCCCATCTCCAAAGCAAAATGTGTCAAATCCAAACTGCATAACGAACCGAGTGTACAAGCGATTTCAAAAAAGGCTGTTGTTAAAAAGTTGCAAAAACACTATGCCCGCCCGGAAGGCGTTCCATTGATTGAAAATGGACCAGAATTTAAAATTGAAGTTTCCATTTTGAAGGACCAAGCGACTATTCTAATTGATACCACTGGTAGCAGCCTTTTCAAACGTGGTTATCGGACGGAAAAAGGGGGCGCACCCATTAAGGAAAATATGGCGGCAGCCATTCTTCAACTTTCCAATTGGTATCCAGATAAGCCTTTGGTTGATCCGACTTGTGGATCAGGGACCTTCTGTATCGAAGCAGCGATGATGGCTCGCCAGATAGCGCCAGGCTTGAGACGGACCTTCTCATTTGAAGAGTGGAATTGGGTGGATGATCGACTGATTCAAGAAGTTCGCACAGAGGCTAGTAAAAAAATCAATCGGGACCTTGTCCTAGACATCATGGGAACCGATATCGATGCGCGGATGGTTGAGATTGCCAAAGAAAATGCTCAAAAAGCTGGAGTTGCGAGCGATATCACCTTTAAGCAAATGCGGGTGCAAGATTTGCGCTCGGAGAAGATCAATGGGGTCATTATCTCCAATCCACCGTATGGTGAACGCTTATCCGATGATGCAGGAGTTACAAAATTGTACGCTGAAATGGGAGAGGTCTTTGAACCCTTGAAGACTTGGAGCAAATTTATCCTGACCAGCGATGAAAATTTTGAGAAGAAATTTGGGCGACAAGCAGATAAAAAACGAAAATTATATAACGGAACCTTAAAGGTTGACTTGTATCAGTTCTTTGGGGAACGAGTACGTCGACAAGCGACTAGTGAGAAAGGAAACATATGACAAAAGAAGATAAACAGCAGTTGGGCCAAGAGGCAGAGTCAGTTCTTG
The DNA here is from genome assembly GCF_001072385.1 of Streptococcus sp. 343_SSPC. Taxonomy (NCBI): domain Bacteria; kingdom Bacillati; phylum Bacillota; class Bacilli; order Lactobacillales; family Streptococcaceae; genus Streptococcus; species Streptococcus sp. 343_SSPC. Next base: position 72,839 of record NZ_JVKU01000010.1, read on the forward strand.
ATTTTAAGGACGCCAAAGAGATGACGATTGGCCAAGCGAACCGCAAAGCTGAAGAAATCGAAGCAGGGGTCAAAGAAACAGACAATGTCCTCGATAAATACATCAAACAGCACCGTGAGGAAATCGAAGCTCATAAGTTTGATACCATCGTCATGCAAAAGGAAATGTTGGCTGAGGCAGAGGCTGCAACCACTGTGGAAGAAGTGGAGGCAATTCCAAACGAAGAGCCAGTGAAAGAAGCAACACCGGCTGAAGCAGATCAAAAAGAGGGTGCATCAACTCGCATTCCAGATCCAATTCCTGGGGAACGCCCTGCAAAAATTAAGTTTGGTCCAGAGCCAACAGAACCATATGTGGATGAAGAAATTGAGATTCCTGAAGAACCGAAAAAAAGCCGGGTCAAACCAATTTTGTTTTCAGTTTTAGCTCTGACAGCAGTTGCTACGGCTAGTTGGTTGTCTTATCAATGGATCCGTAACCAGTCTAAAGGGGAAACGACAGTCGTCTCTTCTACTAGCTCATCTAGCAAGAAGTCCTCTAGTTCTTCTTCCTCAACGAGCACGAATACAGAGGCTTTGCTGAAGGATTTTAACGATCAGTATGCAGCTTTCTTTACAGATGACACGCAGACGAAGTTGAAAAATGATTCTTTTGGTAATTTGGAAAAACTAAAAGCCAGTTTAGATAAATTGAAAGACACCAAGGAATACGATGCAGCCAAAAGTAAATACGATGAATTGGTGAAGCAGGTTTCTGCTATTCAAACAGTAAACTCTCAGTTTACCAGCCCAGTTATTAAGGATGGGGCCATCGATACCAAGGCGCAGGTAAAGAGTGATGCAGTCTTTTCAGATGTGTCAACATCTAATACACAATTGAACCAATTATTGAAGGATGCAGCTTCTCAAGGACGCTCGCAACAAGTTGCGACTCCAGCACCCGTGACAGATGGTGGTGGCAGTGCTACAGGTGGAAATGCAGTTTCTTCAGGAACGGTAACCAGTCCTGCTCCTACCCCAGCCCCAGCTACTGAAGGCAACACGACAGGCGGAGTGAACCCAGGCTATTCTGGCTTTGGTCTTCAAAGTACTGGTGTGCCACTTCAACGAAACTTGAGCCGGGTGCCATACAACCAAGCAGCGCTTGACGATGTAAACAATCCTGCATGGACCTTTAACCCTGGTATTTTGGAGAAAGTTCTGAAGATTGCTCGGGAACGTGGTCATATCGTTGGAGATCAATACATCTTGGAACGCGTGAATATCATCAACGGCAATGGTTATTACAACCTCTTTAAGCCAGATGGAACTTATTTGTTTAGTATCAATGCTAAAACAGGCTACTTTGTCGGTAACGGAAAAGGCCATTCCGATGCATTGGATTATTAAGAATTAAAAAAGACTTCTCTATGAAAGAGAAGTCTTTTGTTTTTTATACGATATGGCGTGTGAATGGATCGTCAGAAATACCTTGTTCAAGTATCAATTTGCACCACTCTTTGGCAGAAAAGAGGCTGTGATCTTTATAGTTTCCGCAAGATTCAATCGTCGTTCCTGGGACGTCCTCCCAGCTAGTCGCTTCAGCAATTTCCTCTAGGGAGGATTTAATGACTTGTGCAATGGTTTTTGGATCGTGCTGTCCCCACATAATCATATGAAATCCAGTACGACACCCAAATGGGGAACAATCGATCATACCATCAATGCGTTTACGGATCAACATAGCTAATAGATGCTCAATTGTATGTAAACCAGCAGTCGGGATAGAGTCTTCATTTGGTTGAACCAAGCGGATATCGTAGTTTGAGATGACATCTCCTTTTGGTCCAGTTTCCTCTCCGATTAGGCGGACGTAAGGGGCTTTTACAGCAGTGTGGTCTAATTCAAAACTTTCCACAATAACTTCTTTCGTCATGTATCTTCCTCAATTTCTTTTTTCTTGATTATAGCACAATTGTCAGTGGATGAAAACATAAGAGAAGAGAGAGGCAAGTAGCCGTTGAAATAAGATTCAGAAGCTTGTTTTTAGGGTGTTTTCCCGTTAGAATCAAGGGAAAGAAGCATTAGAATAATAGCAGAAATAGATTAGTTTTCGCTTGAAAATTTGTTTGTTAATTTTGTAAAAATATGATAAAATAATAAAGAATTTTTTAATTCAACTATTCATTAGATTAGGGGTAAAAACATGGAATTTGGAATTGCAATTGTTTTTGCCGCAATCATTGGTTTAGTCATTGGATATGTAGGGATCTCAGTCAAGATGAAAGCATCGAAAGAGGCTGCAGAACTTACTCTTTTAAATGCTGAACAAGAAGCAACGAATTTACGTGGACAGGCAGAGCGCGAAGCTGATTTGATTTTGAAAGAAGCTAAGCACGAGTCTAGTTCACTTAAAAAAGAAGCACTTTTGGAGGCAAAGGAAGAAGCCAGAAAATATCGAGAAGAAGTCGATGCTGAGTTTAAATCAGAGCGTCAAGAATTAAAACAATTAGAAACTCGCTTAGCGGAACGTTCGAATAATCTTGATCGCAAAGATGACAATCTTACGAGCAAAGAGCAAGCTCTTGAACAAAAAGAGCAAAGTCTTTCAGATAGAACTAAACACATTGATGCGCGTGAAGAACAATTACATGAGCTAGAAAAGAAGAAGGAAGAAGAATTAGAAAAAATTGCTTCTCTGACTCAATCGGAAGCACGTGATATTATCTTAACGCAAACAGAAGAACGACTTTCCAAAGAGATTGCGACTCGAATTCGAGAAGCAGAAGTGGAAGTGAAAGAACGTTCAGATAAAGTTGCAAAAGATATCCTGGTTCAAGCCATGCAACGGATGGCCGGGGATTTTGTGGCAGAACAGACCAACTCAACGGTTCATTTACCAGATGATGGAATGAAGGGCCGGATTATTGGTCGCGAAGGTCGAAATATCCGAACCTTCGAAAGCTTGACAGGTGTGGATGTGATTATTGATGACACTCCAGAAGTAGTCACCCTGTCTGCATTTGATCCGATTCGTCGGGAAATCGCACGAATGACCATGGAAAGTCTCTTGAAAGATGGTCGCATCCATCCAGCTCGGATTGAAGAGTTGGTAGAGAAGAACCGTTTGGAAATTGACCAACGGATTCGTGAATATGGTGAAGCAGCAGCCTATGAAATTGGCGCACCAAATCTACATCCTGATTTGATGAAGATTATGGGACGCTTGCAATTCAGAACTTCTTATGGACAGAACGTCTTGCGTCACTCCATTGAGGTTGCTAAGTTATCTGGTATTATTGCTAGTGAGCTTGGTGAAAATGCTACCTTGGCTCGTCGAGCTGGTTTCCTTCATGATATTGGTAAAGCCATCGACCGTGAGGTAGAAGGTAGCCACGTAGAAATTGGTACTGAATTAGCTCGTAAATACAAAGAGCATCCAGTTGTTGTCAATACGATTGCTAGTCACCATGGTGATGTTGAACCAGAAAGTGTCATCGCAGTCATTGTTGCAGCAGCTGATGCCTTGAGTGCAGCGCGTCCAGGTGCCCGGAGCGAGTCTCTTGAAAGCTACATCAAACGCCTGCAAGATCTTGAGGAAATTGCAAATGGCTTTGAGGGAGTTAAGACCAGCTTTGCCTTGCAAGCAGGTCGTGAAATTCGAATTATGGTCAGCCCTGAAGAAGTCAAGGATGATAAGTTGACCATCTTGGCTCATGATATCCGTGAGAAGATTGAGTCCAACTTGGAGTACCCTGGTAACATCAAGGTAACCGTTATTCGTGAATTACGTGCCATTGATTATGCAAAATAGAGCTTGTTAAAAGCCATATATAAAAAGATAGTCAGCGAAGGTGGAACAACCTTGGTTGGCTATTTTTTTGAGTCGTGTTAAAAATGGGATAGCACAGATGAAATGGTTCATTGGCAGAGAAGTGATTAGGGCCTTGCCTCTAGGAAAAATCTGTTGAAAAATCTTTCTATTTTTGTTACACTAGATAGAAAGACAGCGAAGGAGACAAAATGGCGGATCGAGGATTATTAATCGTTTTCTCAGGGCCCTCAGGTGTTGGGAAAGGAACGGTTAGACGTGAGATTTTTGAAAGCTCAGATAATCAGTTTCAATACTCAGTATCGATGACAACACGTGCACAACGTCCAGGTGAAGTGGACGGAGTAGATTATTTCTTCCGGACACGTGAAGAATTTGAGGAATTGATTCGTCAAGGTCAAATGCTCGAATATGCTGAATATGTTGGCAATTACTATGGGACTCCCTTGACCTATGTGAACGAAACCCTCGATAAAGGGATTGATGTTTTCCTTGAAATCGAGGTGCAAGGGGCTTTGCAGGTCAAGAAAAAGGTACCAGATGCCGTCTTCATTTTCTTAACTCCTCCAGATTTGGATGAATTGCAAGACCGTTTGGTTGGACGCGGCACAGATAGTGCGGAAGTCATTGCCCAGCGGATTGAAAAAGCAAAAGAAGAAATTGCCCTCATGCGGGAGTATGACTATGCCATTGTCAACGATCAAGTACCTTTGGCTGCAGAACGTGTTAAACGTGTGATTGAGGCAGAACATTTCCGTGTTGATCGGGTCATTGGTCACTACCAAGAAATGCTTCCCAAAGCCACTCAAGTGGTACGATAATTAGAATAGGAATTAGGTAAAAAGATTATGATGTTAAAACCATCTATTGACACATTGTTGGATAAAGTACCGTCAAAATACTCTTTGGTTATTCTTGAAGCCAAACGAGCTCATGAGTTAGAGAGTGGTGCAACTCCTACTCAAGAATTTCAATCAGTAAAATCTACCTTGCGTGCCTTGGAAGAGATTGAATCAGGAAATGTGGTGATTCACCCAGATCCAGAAGCTAAGCGTGAAGCGGTTCGTCGTCGAATCGAAGCAGAACGCTTGCGTAAAGAAGAAGAAGAGCGTAAAATTAAAGAACAAATCGCGAAAGAAAAAGAAGATGGTGAAAAAATTTAAGGTTGGGTTCGCTCAATCTTATTTTTTGCTATTTAGCGCTAGGACAGGAAGGAGGTGGAAGCATGCTAGCACAAGTCATCGTTGATGTTCCCTTGATGCAAACAGACAAGCCCTATAGCTACCAGGTACCAGAAGAGTTTTCTCCTTTCTTGGAAAAAGGAATGCGGGTGCATGTTCCCTTTGGAAAGGGAAATCGGCTCATTCAAGGGATTGTGGTTGGCCTTGAAGAGACCACTCTAGCAGTTAAAGATCAAGAATTGAAAAATATCGTGGAGGTCTTAGACTACCAACCAGTTCTAGGAGAGGAGCAATTTTGGCTGGCAGATCAGTTGCGAAAGACGGTTTTTGCCTACAAGATCACCCTCTTGAAAGCCATGCTACCGAGTGTTTTAAATTCTTCCTATGACAAAATTCTCCATCCGACAGAATTGTTATCGCCAGAGGATCGAGAAGACATTTTTGGAACAGCGACCAGCTTGGCCTTTTCTTCTTTGGATATTGATGCACAAGCACGAATGATGCGACTGACTCGTAAAGGAGAGTTGGAAGTAGAATACCAAGCAGTGGATCGTAAACATATCAAAACAGAAAAATGGTATCGAGTAAATCAACCCCTACTTGAAAATTTGGAAATCGCTAAGAATGCTAAAAAGCGCTTGGCCTTGCGAGACTTTGTCCAAGGTCAGGAAGAAGAAGCACCTTTGAGTGATTTATTGGCGGAATTCTCTCGTCCAGTGGTGAACTATTTCATCGATCAGGGTGCCTTGCTTATTTTTGAAAAAGAAGTCAATCGTGCGGCTGCCTACTTTAAAGACAAAGAGTCGACAGAGGCCTTGGTTTTAAATGCTGAACAAGAACGAGCCGTTCAAGCGGTAACCAGCAAAATTGGGCAACCTTCCAAACCCTTCTTGCTAGAAGGGGTGACAGGAAGTGGAAAGACGGAAGTTTACCTCCAAATCATCCAAGAGGTGCTGGATAAGGGGAAAACAGCTATTATGTTGGTTCCTGAAATTTCCTTGACGCCTCAAGTGACGGATCGCTTCATTTCTCGCTTTGGGGATCGGGTGGCCATCCTTCATTCAGGTCTATCCAATGGTGAAAAATACGATGAGTGGAGACGTGTTGAACGTGGAGAAGCTCAAGTGGTCGTAGGAGCGCGGTCTGCTATCTTTGCACCTCTGAAGAACCTAGGGGCTATCATTATCGATGAAGAACATGAGGCTACCTATAAACAAGATAGCAATCCTCGCTACCATGCGCGTGAAGTGGCCTTGCTACGAGCTCAGTTTCACCAGGCTGTTTTGGTCTTGGGGTCGGCGACACCTAGTCTAGAAACACGAGCCCGTGCAGGAAAAGGAGTCTATGAATTTCTTCAATTGACCCAACGAGCCAATCCTCTTGCCCGTATTCCAGAGGTGGAAGTGATTGATTTCAGGGATTATATTGGCCAGCAAGAATCCGGAACCTATACACCTAAGTTGCTAGAAGCGATAGCAGAACGTCTGCAACGAAAAGAGCAAGTCGTCCTTATGCTCAATCGCCGGGGTTATTCCAGCTTTGTTATGTGTCGGGAGTGCGGTCATGTAGATACCTGTCCGAATTGTGATATCTCCTTGACCCTTCACATGGATACCAAGACGATGGATTGCCATTATTGTAATTACCACAAGGCCATCCCAACAGTCTGCCCTAATTGCCAAAGTCGATCGATTCGTTATTACGGGACGGGGACCCAGAAGGCCTACGATGAGCTACAAGAAATTTTCCCCGAGGCTCGTATTCTGCGGATGGACGTTGATACTACTCGGAAAAAAGGGAGTCACGAGACCTTGTTGGACCAGTTTGGCCAAGGACAAGCCGATATTTTACTGGGGACCCAGATGATCGCCAAAGGTTTGGATTTCCCTAATGTAACGCTAGTCGGTGTCCTCAATGCTGATACAGCTCTAAATTTGCCTGATTTTCGCTCGTCAGAGCGGACTTTCCAACTGTTAACCCAGGTGGCAGGGCGGGCTGGTCGTGCGGATAAAGAAGGACAGGTTCTGATCCAGACCTATAATCCTCATCATTATGCCATTGAATATGCGAAACGTCAAGATTATGAAGGGTTTTATGCCTATGAAATGAAGGTGCGTCATCAGTTGGGTTATCCACCTTATTATTACACGGTAGGTTTGACCCTCTCTCACAAACAAGAAGAGGTCGTGGTTAAAAAAGCTTATCAGGTGATGGATCTGTTGAAAGCAGGTCTGTCCGATCAGGTCCAAATCTTGGGACCAACGCCAAAACCGATTGCTCGCACGCATAATTTATTCCATTACCAGATTCTGTTGAAGTACCGGTTTGAAGACCACTTACCACAGGTTTTAAATCAGATTTTGGACTATACTCAAGAGCGGGAAAATCAAGATCTTCGAGTCAGCATTGACAATGAACCGCAAAGTTTTATGTAGAAGGAGAAAAAATGACAAAAATACTATTTATGGGAACGCCTGATTTCTCAGCTACAGTCTTAAAAGGCTTGATTTCTGATGAACGCTATGAGATTCTAGCCGTTGTGACCCAACCAGATCGGGCAGTTGGCCGGAAAAAAGAAATCCGAATGACACCAGTAAAAGAAGCGGCTTTAGAAGCAGGCTTGCCAATCTACCAGCCGGAGAAACTATCTGGAAGCCAAGAACTAGAAGACTTATTGGCTTTGGGAGCAGACGGGATTGTCACAGCAGCCTTTGGACAATTCTTGCCGAGTCGTTTGTTAGAGGCAATGAAGTTTTCTGTCAACGTGCACGCTTCTCTTCTTCCAAAATACCGTGGTGGAGCGCCTATTCATTATGCCATCATGAATGGGGATAAAGAAGCTGGTGTGACCATCATGGAAATGGTCAAAGAGATGGATGCTGGAGATATGATTTCTTCTCGCGCCATCCCTATTTTAGAGGAGGACAATGTGGGAACCCTATTTGAGAAATTGGCTCTTGTTGGCCGGGATCTTCTTTTAGAAACTCTGCCAGCTTACCTTGCGGGAGAGCTTAAGCCACAACCGCAGGATACCCAACAAGTCACCTTCTCTCCAAATATCAAGCCAGAAGAAGAACGCCTGGATTGGACACGGACCAACCGTGAACTCTTTAACCAAGTTCGAGGCATGTATCCTTGGCCAGTTGCCCATACCCTATGGAAGGGTGAACGCTTTAAGATATACCAAGCAAAACCGTGTGAAGGTCAAGGAGAACCAGGGGAAATTTTAGCTCTCCATAAAAATGAAATCGTCGTTGCGACGGGTGAGGGAGCCTTAGCCTTGACCCTTGTTCAGCCAGCTGGTAAACCCAAGATGGCTGTCGGAGATTTCTTAAATGGTTTGGGGCGACAACTGCAAGTAGGTGATCAATTTGGTAAATAAGATGCAGACTGCACGAGGGGTGGCCCTATCTACCCTAGGAGAGATTTTCCAGGACGGTGCTTTTTCAAATATCGCCCTCAAAAAATCCTTGGGCAAGGCGACCTTGTCAGATGTGGATAAAAGTCTAGTAACCGAAATCGTCTATGGGACGGTTTCACGCAAACTAACCTTGGAATGGTATCTATCGCACTTTGTCGCTGATCGGGACCAGGTAGATCCCTGGATCTATCATCTTTTATTGATGAGCCTCTATCAGTTCGTCTATCTGGAGAAGATTCCTCCCCATGCTGTTGTCCATGAAGCAGTAGAGCTTGCCAAGCAACGGAAGAAGGGGAGTGAAAAATATGTCAATGCTCTCTTACGGAAAATGCTACGAGAGGAGCTTCCATCAATTGACCAGATTAAACGAATCAACAAACGACTTTCAATCCGCTATTCTCTTCCGGTTTGGTTGGTGAAAAAGTTGATGGACGAGTATGGTGAACAGCGGGCCATTGCGATTTTTGAGAGTCTCTATGTTCGCAACAAGGCTAGTGTTCGTGTTGTCGATCTGGATCAAAAAAAAGACATCAAGGAGCAATTGCAGGCTTCGGATTCTTTATTGGCTTCAACTGCCCTCGTAAAGGAGAATGGCTATTTTGCGGGCTCTGATTACTTCAAACAAGGGAAATTAACCATTCAAGATGAGACCAGTCAATTGGTCGCTCCGGCTTTAGAGGTCCAACCATCAGACCAGGTATTAGATGCCTGTGCAGCACCTGGGGGCAAGACCACCCATCTAGCTTCTTATCTAGTCGATGGGAAGATCACAGCCTTGGACTTGTACGATCATAAGCTCCAATTAATTCAGGAAAACGCGGAACGTCTGGGAGTTGCAGATAAAATTCAGACAAAAAAACTGGATGCCAGCCAGGTCTTTGAAGCTTTTGGAGCGGATGCCTTTGATAAAATCTTGGTAGACGCACCTTGCTCTGGGATTGGTTTGATCCGCCGTAAGCCAGATATCAAGTACAATAAAGATAATGCTGACTTTGCGTCTCTACAGGCGATTCAATTGGAAATATTGGATGGAGTTTGTCAAAGTGTGCGGAAAGATGGTATAATAGTCTACAGTACATGCACAATTATAGGAGAAGAGAATTTTGATGTGGTTGACCAGTTTTTAAAAACCCATCCAAATTTTGAACTCGTGCCATTAGATCATGAACGAAAAGATATTCTGAAAGATGGCTGTATTTTAATTACACCAGAATTGTATGGAAGCGACGGTTTCTTTATTAGTCGTTTTCGAAGAATATCGTAATCTCAGGAGGATACGGACAGTATGGAAATTTCTATCTTAACCGATGTAGGTCAAAGACGGACAAATAACCAAGACTATGCAAATCAATATAAAAATAAAGCGGGAAAATCCATGGTTTTTCTAGCTGACGGGATGGGGGGGCATCGTGCTGGTAATATTGCTAGCGAGATGGCTGTTACCGATCTCGGCGCTGCTTGGGTAGCGACTGAAATCAGCACCATTAACGAAGTCAGAGAGTGGTTTGCGGAGTATCTGGAAAAAGAAAACCAGCAGATCCATCGCATTGGTCAAGATGAAGAACATAAAGGAATGGGAACAACTCTCGAAGCTGTTGCCGTTATTGATGACCAAGTCTTATTTGCGCATGTAGGGGATTCCCGAATTGGACTCGTGCGTAATGGGGAATACCATCAATTAACCAGTGACCATTCTTTAGTAAACGCCTTGCTCAAAGCCGGACAGATTACGGAAGAAGAGGCAGCTCATCATCCCCAACGCAATATCATCACCCAATCCATTGGACAAAAAGATGAATTGCAACCGGATTTTGGTATGGTTACGGTTGAAGCGGGAGATTTCATTGTTATTAATAGTGATGGATTAACCAATATGATCTCTGGCGATGAAATCCGTGATATCGTTGTCAGCGATTTATCGGTTGAAGAAAAGGCAAAAACCTTGGTTCGCTTTGCGAATAATGCTGGCGGTTTGGACAATATTACAGTTGTACTGATTCACTTTGCTGAGGAGGATGTGGCATGATTCAAATCGGCAAAATTTTTGCCGGGCGATATAAGATAATCCGTCAAATCGGGCGTGGAGGGATGGCAGATGTCTACCTCGCTCGGGATTTAATCTTAGATGGTGAAGAAGTTGCAGTTAAAGTACTGAGGACCAATTACCAAACAGATCCAATTGCAGTTGCACGCTTTCAACGAGAGGCCAAAGCGATGGCAGATTTGGATCATCCAAATATCGTTCGGATCACGGATATCGGTGAAGAGGATGGCCAGCAATACTTGGCGATGGAATATGTCGCTGGTTTGGACTTGAAACGTTATATCAAAGAAAATGCCCCTCTCTCAAATGAAGAAGCTGTTCGCTTGATGGGGCAAATCCTCCTTGCTATGCGCTTGGCGCACACGCAAGGCATTATTCACCGTGATTTGAAACCTCAAAATGTCCTTCTAACATCGGACGGAAATGCCAAGGTTTCTGACTTTGGGATTGCAGTAGCCTTTGCAGAGACCAGTCTCACCCAGACCAACTCTATGTTGGGTTCGGTTCATTATTTATCACCAGAGCAAGCCAGAGGATCGAAAGCTTCTATTCAAAGTGATATCTATGCAATGGGGATCATTTTCTACGAAATGCTGACGGGTCATATCCCTTATGATGGGGATAGTGCAGTGACCATTGCGCTCCAACATTTCCAAAAACCACTTCCGTCCATCATTGAAGAGAACAAAAATGTTCCGCAGGCTTTGGAAAATGTGGTGATTAAGGCCACAGCAAAGAAACTATCCGATCGCTATAAGTCGGTAGCTGAAATGTATGTCGACTTGTCAAGTTGTCTATCTTATGAACGCCGTAACGAGAAAAAATTAGTCTTTGATGACGCTTCAAAAGCGGATACTAAGACCCTACCAAAGGTGAATGTGGTTCCAAAACCGGCTCCACTTCCAACATCAGAGGCTCGTCCTACAGTTCATGAGGACCGACCAGTGGCTTCAGAGGATCGAACAGCTCCAGTTTCTCCAAAAAATAAGCCACGTCGTCGTTTGCGGACGCGCTACAAGGTCTTGTTTGTCGCCCTAGCTTTGGTACTAGCTGCCTTTGCCTTTCTTCTTTATATGAGTCCAGCCAACAAAACAGTGCCGGATGTATCTGGAAAAACAGTAGCAGAAGCGCGTGCTATCATTGAAGATCAGGATCTTCAAGTGGGAGACGAAAAAGAAGAATACAGTGATTCGGTGCTGGAGGGTTATGTAATCCGTACCAATCCAAATGCAGGAGCTCAGAAAAAAGAAAACAGCAAGGTTGATTTGGTTGTCTCGAAAGGACCAAGCACCTTTGACATGCCGAACTATATAAAAATGTCTAGAGAAGATGCTGAAAATGACCTGAAAAATAACTATAAGCTGTCTAGCAAGCTGATTTCGATTGAAGAAGTCGAGACCGATGAAGTGGAGCCAGGAATTGTGCTTGAGCAATCTCCTACCGCTGGTCGAAAATATGATTTGACTTCTAATACCAAGGTTGTTCTGAAAGTATCTAAGGAAATTAATTCGATCGAGTTACCAAGTTATGTTGGTTCTAATTATGAATTTGCTGTCTCTAATCTCGTTCAGATCTACGGGGTGAAGGAAGCAAATATTGAACGGAAGACTACATCGCATCTGCCGGATGGAGTAGAAGTATTACCAGGTCAAATTGTGAGTCAGACTCCAGAAGCTCAATCGAGCATCGATATTAAAAAGACTCGCATTGTCTTAACCGTATACGAACCGAAGACGGAACCATCAAGTAGTACGAAAGCTTCAAGCAGTTCATCAGAAAGCTCAAGCTCTACAACAGTGGAATCCCATTCCAATACGGAGCCTTCAGCCTCTACAGAACCAGAGTCGTAACGTGATGACTCTATAAAACCAGACCGATTAGTCTGGTTTTTTTAGTACAGAGAGAGTTGGATGAATCCTTCTAGAGTCTGAAGCGAATCCCTTGGAATTTTGATAAAATAGAATGGAGAGGTTCAATTATGTGGAAGATTCAATTGTTTGTGTTTGTTGAAGCTTTGTTACTCACCATGGCTGCAATCACTATTTTGGCGGGAAATATATCTCGTATCGTCCTAATCGTGGTTCTGTGCTTGCTTCTATTGTATTATTACATCGGAAAACAGCGGAGTAACTTTCTTTTAGTGGCATCCAGCATTCTGCTGTTTTTTATTGTCATGTTAAATCCTTATGTCATTGCTGCGCTTTTGTTTGCCGTCGTCTATGCCATGCTGGTGGCTTATCCCTATTTTTACCGTGAAAACGAAGAAGTGAAGATAGATTATGAGGAAGATGTAGAAATCCGACAAGAGAAAACACCTTGGATTGGGGATCTGCATCATTTTTCAAAGGTAAACTGCCATTTTCGTGATTTAACGATTACTCGTTTAGTGGGGCGGGATACGATCCATTTAGACGAAGTGATTGTTGTGAATCATGACAATGTCATCATCTTGAGAAAGATGTTTGGCAATACGAAAATTATTTTGCCGGTGGATGTGGAGCTGAGTTTGCAGGTGAATACCTTATATGGAGAATTGCGCCTCTTCTCTCAAAAACCTAGGAAATTGAGAAATGAGACAGTTAGCATGGAGACACCAAATTATCGAAGTTCCCATCGAACAGTGAAGCTTGTTATTGCGGGGATTGTAGGAGATGTGGAGGTCGTCAGAGGATGAAACGAACAGACTATCTTTTAATCTTCCTTTATACGCTCTTAATTCTAGCTGTTATTATCCATTCAATCTTTGGTCTTTTCGACTTTCAGTGGACTTATCTATTGGAAGATTTATCCAAACTACGTGCTTTTCTGTTTATTGGTTTTGGCTTGACGGTTGCTCTGACTATTTTGATGATTCTATTGATTAAATTGATTCAATTTACAATCATGAACACCGTCCAAAAAAACCTGAGAAACTTGCTCGAAGGCAAGAAGCTAAAACTCGGAGAAAACAAAGAGATTAATGAAGAGTTTCAACGCTTGGATCGTAAGCTCAAACGCCTGACAGAAAATTTGCAACGAACAGAAAATCGGGTCATGCAAAATGAAGAAGAGATTGTGGAAAGAGAGCGGCGGCGAATTGCCCGAGATCTCCATGATACGGTGAGCCAAGAATTATTTGCAGCTAATATGATTTTGTCTGGTGTAGCCAGTCAGGATCAAGTTCTTCAACTCCCTAAAGTAGGGCAACAGTTGAAGGGGGTCACAGAAATTCTAAACACCGCTCAAAATGATTTGCGGATTCTCTTATTACACCTGCGGCCGACAGAATTAGAAGGTCGAAACTTGGTAGAAGGTCTTCAGGTGATTTTTAGAGAACTACAAGAAAAGAGTAATTTAGAAGTTTATTTTGAACACGATGTTCAAAAGTTACCAAAAACTATTGAAGAGCATATTTTTCGAATTGTACAAGAAGTAGTGAGCAATACACTAAAACATGCCCATGCGAAGCGCTTGGATGTTTATCTGTTGCAAACAGAACAATCTCTCCATCTCAAATTAGCAGATGATGGAGTGGGGTTTGATCCAGAATCTTTGGGTGAACTAAGTTACGGTATGAAGAATATTCAGGATCGAGTAGATGACATGGCAGGAAGAATTAAGATTTTGACCAGTCCCAAAAAGGGAGTGGCTATTGATATTAAAGTGCCGTTAGTAGAAGGAGAAGATGATGAAATTATTACTAGTAGATGATCATGAAATGGTCCGATTAGGCTTGAAAAGCTATTTAAGTATGCAAGATGGGATTGATCAAGTCCTAGAAGCCAGTGATGGTCAAGCAGGTGTAGAGTTAGCCTTACAAGAGCGACCAGATGTCATCATTATGGATATTGTCATGCCCCATATGACCGGGATTGAAGCGACACTTGCAATCCTAAAGGAGTGGCCAGATGCAAAAATATTGATCCTAACATCCTATTTGGACAATGAAAAAATCTATCCTGTCTTGGATGCGGGTGCCAAGGGCTACATGCTCAAAACGTCCAGTGCAGAGGAAATTTTACGGGCTATTCGCAAGGTGGAACAGGGAGAGTTAGCAATTGAGACAGAGGTCAGCCAAAAAGTAGAGTATCGGAAGAACCACGTGGAACTCCATGATGACTTGACCGCGCGTGAACGAGATATCTTGGCTTTGCTAACCAAGGGATATGAAAATCAACGGATTGCCGATGAGTTATTCATTTCATTAAAAACGGTCAAGACCCATGTGTCGAATATTTTGTCAAAATTAGAAGTGAGCGACCGTACTCAGGCAGTGGTCTATGCCTTCCAGCATCACTTGGTTTCTCAGGAAGATTTTTAGTCAAAAACATGCTATAATAGACAGCATACTGAATGGAGACCCACATGGATGCAAAAACACGCTACAAAGCAAAAAAGATTAAAATAGTATTTTTTGATATTGACGATACCTTACGAAACGTTGAGACCGGCTATGTTCCGGCTTCGGTCACCCGAGTATTCTCTCAATTACGAGAAAAAGGAATTTACACAGCTATTGCTAGTGGAAGAGGGATTTTTGGAGTGCCAGAAGAAATCAAGGCTCTCCAACCTGACTTTTACGTCACTCTGAATGGTTCCTACGTGATTGATCGTAAGGAGCATGTCATTTATGAAGAAAGGGTACCAAATCCACTTGTTCAAGACTTTATTGCTTGGGCTAAGCAGGTAGGGATTCATTATGGTTTGGTTGGAAGTCATCAAGCAGCTCTTTCGACTCGGACAGAAGAGATAAGTCGGGCTATTGACCCCATTTATCCAAAGCTACCAGTAGATCCTGATTTTGCTGCCAAACATCCCATTTATCAGATGTGGACTTTCGAGACTGGTAAAACAGTTGATGACCTACCTGAAAATTTGGAGCAAAAATTGCGTTTGGTTCGCTGGCACCCAATCTCATCAGATGTTGTCTTAGATCAGCAATCAAAAGCTCATGGTGTCTCAAAAGTAGTCGAAAAATTGGGATTCAAACCAGAAAATGTCTTAACATTTGGGGATGGATTGAACGACTTAGAACTATTTGACTATGCTGGTTTAGCGATTGCCATGGGAAACGCCCAGGATGCATTAAAAGCTAAAGCAGATTATGTCACAAAAAATTTAGAAGAAGATGGCATCTTACATGCCTTAGAGGAGTTAAAAATGGTTGAAAAAGAATTGCACTTACCACAAACAAAAATGGATCAAGAAACAGGACCAATTGCGACGATTCATACCAACTATGGAGATATGAAGATTCGTCTCTTCCCTGATCAAGCACCGAAAACAGTAGCAAATTTTATTGCACTTGCAAAAGATGGCTACTACAATGGAGTGATTTTCCACCGCATCATTAAAGATTTCATGATCCAAGGTGGGGACCCAACTGGAACAGGTATGGGTGGAGAATCCATCTATGGAGAGTCTTTTGAAGATGAATTCTCAGAAGAGTTGTACAATATCCGTGGTGCGCTATCCATGGCCAATGCTGGTCCAAATACCAACGGTAGTCAATTCTTCATTGTTCAAAACCAACACCTTCCTTATTCTAAAAAGGAAATTGCCCGTGGTGGTTGGCCTGAAGCCATTGCAGAGATTTATGCAGAAGAAGGAGGAACTCCTCATTTGGACCGTCGTCACACAGTATTCGGGCAATTGATGGATGAAGCTTCTTATCAAGTATTGGATACAATTGCGGCTGTTGAGACAGGTGCCATGGACAAACCTAAAGAAGACGTGGTCATGGAATCGATTGACATTGAGGGAGAGGCATGAGAATCGGGGATAAACTCAAGGGTGTTGTGACAGGCTTGCAACCTTATGGAGCCTTTGTTGAATTAGAGACAGGGGTAACCGGTTTGATTCATATTTCTGAAATCCGCAGTGGATATATCGACAACATTCATGATATCTTAAAAATTGGGGATCAAGTTTGTACCCAGGTTATTGATATAGATGAATACTCTGGGAAGGCTAGCTTGTCCCTTCGAGCCTTAGAAGCTGGGAACAGAAAGCATTTTCGCCATCATCGTTTTTCAAATGATCGCCATAAGATCGGTTTTACTCCTTTAGCCAAACAATTACCTATTTGGATTAAAGAAAGTAAAGAATTTTTGAGTGACACCAGTCAGGGAAAATAAGAATTTGTTTCTGCAGATAGAAAGAAAAGAGGCTACATCGTAGCCTCTTTTTTATTCTTGATCAAAATCGTAAAGGGTAGTTGAAAGGTAACGTTCCCCATTATCCGGTGCCAAAGCCAAGACTTTTTTACCAGCTCCAAGCTCTTTAGCGACTTCAATTGCTGCATAGATAGCGGCAGCAGATGAAATCCCAACTAAGAATCCTTCTTTTCCACCAATGTAGCGACCTAATTCTAAAGCTTGTTCAGAAGTGACGCGGATTACGCCATCATAAGAATTGGTATCCAACGTTTCTGGAATGAAACCTGCTGACAATCCTTGGATTTTGTGTGGTCCAGGTTTTTCACCAGAAAGAATCGCTGATTCATCTGCTTCAACTGCATAGACTTGGACAGCTGGGTTGACTTTTTTCAAGGCATGAGAAACACCTGAAATAGTTCCACCAGTTCCAACACCACTGACATAAGCATCCAATCCATTTGGTCCGAAAGCTTCTAAAATTTCTTGTCCTGTTGTTGCTTCATGGACTTCTGGGTTGGCGCTATTGTTAAATTGGAGGGGAAGGAAACCGTTTCGTTCTGCAGCGATTTCTTCTGCTTTAGCGATAGCTCCTTTCATTCCTTCACTACCTGGAGTTAAGACAAGTTCTGCTCCATAAGCTTGAATGATTTTTCGACGTTCAACACTCATGGTTTCAGGCATGACGATAACCACTTTATACCCTTTGGCAGCTCCGACCCATGATAAACCGATTCCTGTATTTCCGCTGGTTGCTTCAACGATAGTAGAACCAGGTTGAAGAAGTCCATCTCGTTCTGCTTTTTCAATCATGCTAAGAGCAATCCGGTCTTTGACAGATGAACCAGGGTTGAAGGCTTCTAATTTAACATAGACCTCAGCAGCCCCTTCAGGTACTAGGTGATTCAATTTTACAATAGGTGTTTTTCCGATTAATTCTGTAATATTTTGATAGATTGGCATACGATATACACTCCTTTGTTAGTGTATCCAGTATACCGCCAGTAAGAAGGTTTGTAAAATATAAAAAAGCTATCAAGGTGATAGCCTTTTTTTATAACGGGATAGGAACTTCCACTTCCTTTAACCCCTGATCACTAATCTCAACTTTTCCATGGTAAAAATCAATCAGTTCCGCAATCACATCCTCTTTTTGCTCTTTATCTACATAGATCAGACTAAAGACAGCATCGGTGAAGTCTGTCTGGAATTCTGTTAATTGGTGAGCGGATAAAAAGTTCGCAAACTCTTGGTATTGGGGGTAAGTTAAGCTAATCCCTAGACCAACCTGCTCTTTTATTTCAACGAGACCGATTTCTTTTACAGCTTGTGCGACACTGCCAGCATAAGCGCGAATGAGTCCACCGGCTCCTAGCTTGATGCCTCCAAAATAACGAGTGACGACACAGCAGACATTGGTCAGTTCGTGATTCTCTAAAACACCAAGCATGGGCACGCCAGCAGTCCCACTCGGTTCGCCATCGTCACTGGTCCGTTTAATTTCAAATTGCTCTCCAATGACAAAAGCAGAACAATTGTGAGTTGCCTTATAATGTTCCTTTTTGATAGCGGCTATAAAGTCGCGTGCTTCCTCTTCAGTATAAACTCGTTTAACATGGCAAAGAAAGCGGGATTTTTTAATTTCTTCTTGGACGAGACCGTCCTCTTTAAAAGTCTTGTATTCCATACATTTATTTTACAAAAAAACTCTTAAAACTGCGAGCTTTTACGAATATATAAGTATGAAACTTGAAGATTGTTATGGACGCTTGTTCACCCAAGACCAACTGGAGGATGACCTGCTTGAGCAGGCTCAGCAACTACCAGCTATAGTGCAGGAAAAGACGGCGTTGACTTGTAATCGGTGCGGAACCCAGATTGATAAGACTAGATGGAAACTACAGATAGGAAGCTACTATTGTAGAGCCTGCATTCAATTAGGAAGAGTTAGGAGTGACCAAGCACTCTACTACTTTCCCCAACAAGCCTTTCCGCAAGAAGAAGTCTTAAGATGGCAGGGAACCTTAACTCCTTTTCAAAGTCGGGTTTCCCAGGAGTTGGTTCAATCCTTAACAGAAAGCAAGCCGATGATGGTACACGCAGTAACAGGAGCAGGTAAAACGGAAATGATGTACCAAGTGGTGGCGGAAACGATTAAAAAAGGGACATGTGTGTGCATTGCTACACCAAGGATTGACGTGTGTATTGAATTGTATAAACGGATGACGCTGGACTTTTCCTGTCCCATCTCCTTGTTGCACGGTGATTCAGACCCTTATTTCCGAACGCCTCTTGTCATATCCACTACTCATCAACTACTCAAATTTTATCAAGCTTTCGATCTCCTCATAATCGATGAAGTCGATGCCTTTCCTTTTGTTGACAACCCCGTTCTCTATCATGCCGTTTCAAATGCCGTAACCAAGAATGGGAAGCTCATCTATTTGACAGCTACCTCCACAGAAGAATTGGATAAAAAGGTCAAAAAACAGGAGATAAAACGCGTTAGTCTACCTAGACGCTTTCATGGTAATCCCCTTGTGGTCCCTAAAAAAGTATGGTTAAAAGATCTACGTAAAAAAATAGAAAAGAAACAAGTGCCAACGAAGTTGCTCAAGCTAATAAAAGAACAACGGAAAACCTCCTTTCCCCTGATCCTATTTGTATCAGAAATCGAATTAGGAGAAAAAATCCTCAGTCTATTAAGAAGGGCCTTCAAGAATGAGATCATCGAACTGGTAACCTCAAAAACGGATAATAGGTTGGAACTGGTAGAAAAATTTCGCAATCAAGAAATCACTATACTTGTGTCAACGACCATTCTCGAACGGGGGGTCACCTTCCCTAAAGTAGACGTGTTTGTGATTGAGGCCAACCATCGATTGTTTACCAAGAGCGCTCTGGTTCAAATCGCAGGTCGTGTGGGAAGAAGTATGGAAAGACCCACAGGGGAATTACTATACTTGGCAGAAGGTAGTAGCAAAGAGATGACGCAAGCTATTAAAGAAATAAAAGAAATGAATCGGGAGGCAGGTTTTTGAGTAATTGTTTGCTATGTGATGAAGAGATTTCCAATCAAGAATCCTTAAAGAGCCTGATCCTAATGAAAAAGGATAATCCAACAATGTGTGACAACTGTAAAAACAAGTTTGACCCAATTAGTGAAGCTAGTTGCAAGACTTGTTGTAAAAAAAGCACAGAGACTTTTTGTGAAGATTGCCAAGAGTGGAAACGAAAAGGAAAGAAGGTAAACCATAGAGCGCTTTACTATTATAGTGAAGAAATGAAGGAATATTTTCAAAGGTACAAGTTTCAAGGTGACCAATTATTAGCTTGTCTCTTTGCTGAAGAAATGAAGGCAGAACTAAAAAGATATAAAGGTTATACCATAGTTCCCATACCTTTAAGCGATGAGAGAAAAGAGAAGAGGGGCTTTAATCAAGTAACAGCCATTTTAGAATCTGCGGGAATCTCCTATCAAGACCTATTGAGAAAAAAGGATACAAAGGCTCAATCACAAAAAAATAAAAAGGAAAGATTGAAAGCAGAACAAGCCTTTGAACGCATAGAGCTAGAAAATCAAAGCTGGCCAGAGAATATAGTGATAGTAGATGATATCTATACAACAGGAGCAACCATCGAAAGAGCCAAAGAAATGTTAATTGTAAATGGGGTGAAAGAAATAAGATCTTTTTCAATAGCAAGATAGAATAATCAAAAATATATTTGCAAAAACAAAATGAAAGCGTTATAATAAAGATATAAAAAGAAAAACGTTTAGAAAGAAGGTACTTATATGATTAAATATAGTATCCGTGGTGAAAACCTAGAAGTAACAGAAGCCATTCACGACTACGTCGTTTCTAAACTCGAAAAAATTGAAAAATATTTTCAAGCAGAGCAAGAATTGGATGCCCGCGTAAATCTAAAAGTTTATCGTGAAAAAACTGCAAAAGTTGAGGTCACGATTCCACTTGGTTCCATTACACTTCGTGCAGAAGATGTTTCTCAAGATATGTATGGATCAATCGACTTGGTAGTTGATAAGATTGAACGTCAAATTCGAAAGAATAAAACAAAAATTGAAAAGAAAAATCGTAGCAAATCTGCAACCAGCAAAATCTTTACAGACGCTCTGGTTGAGGAAAGTGTTGCTCTTGAAAAAGTTGTCCGCACAAAAACGATTGACATTGAACCAATGGAACTAGATGAAGCCATCCTACAAATGGAACTATTGGGACATGACTTCTTCATCTACAAAGATGTGGAAGATAACACAACAAACGTCATCTACCGTCGCGAAGATGGAGATGTAGGACTTCTTGAAGTCAAAGAAAAATAAGCTAATACAATAAGAAAGCTCCTGTAGAACATACAGGAGCTTTCTTATATTATAAGAAGATAAAGTTTCTAAAATCAAAAAAACAATAAAAAATTTAAAAAAATAGAAAAAAGATATTGACAAGACTATATGGTCGTGATATACTAATATAGTTGTCGCGCAAGAGCGACAAAGACCTTTGAAAACTGAACAAGACGAACCAATGTGCAGGGCGCTACAACTGAAGTTGTAGTAACTGAACAATGAAAAAACAATAAATCTGTCAGTGACAGAATGAGTTTAGACAAACAATTATTTTAATGAGAGTTTGATCCTGGCTCAGGATGAACGCTGGCGGCGTGCCTAATACATGCAAGTAGAACGCTGAAGGAAGGAGCTTGCTCTTTCCGGATGAGTTGCGAACGGGTGAGTAACGCGTAGGTAACCTGCCTGGTAGCGGGGGATAACTATTGGAAACGATAGCTAATACCGCATAACAGTAGATATTGCATGATATCTGCTTGAAAGGGGCAATTGCTCCACTACCAGATGGACCTGCGTTGTATTAGCTAGTTGGTGAGGTAACGGCTCACCAAGGCGACGATACATAGCCGACCTGAGAGGGTGATCGGCCACACTGGGACTGAGACACGGCCCAGACTCCTACGGGAGGCAGCAGTAGGGAATCTTCGGCAATGGACGGAAGTCTGACCGAGCAACGCCGCGTGAGTGAAGAAGGTTTTCGGATCGTAAAGCTCTGTTGTAAGAGAAGAACGAGTGTGAGAGTGGAAAGTTCACACTGTGACGGTATCTTACCAGAAAGGGACGGCTAACTACGTGCCAGCAGCCGCGGTAATACGTAGGTCCCGAGCGTTATCCGGATTTATTGGGCGTAAAGCGAGCGCAGGCGGTTAGATAAGTCTGAAGTTAAAGGCTGTGGCTTAACCATAGTACGCTTTGGAAACTGTTTAACTTGAGTGCAAGAGGGGAGAGTGGAATTCCATGTGTAGCGGTGAAATGCGTAGATATATGGAGGAACACCGGTGGCGAAAGCGGCTCTCTGGCTTGTAACTGACGCTGAGGCTCGAAAGCGTGGGGAGCAAACAGGATTAGATACCCTGGTAGTCCACGCCGTAAACGATGAGTGCTAGGTGTTGGGTCCTTTCCGGGACTCAGTGCCGCAGCTAACGCATTAAGCACTCCGCCTGGGGAGTACGACCGCAAGGTTGAAACTCAAAGGAATTGACGGGGGCCCGCACAAGCGGTGGAGCATGTGGTTTAATTCGAAGCAACGCGAAGAACCTTACCAGGTCTTGACATCCCTCTGACCGCTCTAGAGATAGAGCTTTCCTTCGGGACAGAGGTGACAGGTGGTGCATGGTTGTCGTCAGCTCGTGTCGTGAGATGTTGGGTTAAGTCCCGCAACGAGCGCAACCCCTATTGTTAGTTGCCATCATTCAGTTGGGCACTCTAGCGAGACTGCCGGTAATAAACCGGAGGAAGGTGGGGATGACGTCAAATCATCATGCCCCTTATGACCTGGGCTACACACGTGCTACAATGGCTGGTACAACGAGTCGCAAGTCGGTGACGGCAAGCTAATCTCTTAAAGCCAGTCTCAGTTCGGATTGTAGGCTGCAACTCGCCTACATGAAGTCGGAATCGCTAGTAATCGCGGATCAGCACGCCGCGGTGAATACGTTCCCGGGCCTTGTACACACCGCCCGTCACACCACGAGAGTTTGTAACACCCGAAGTCGGTGAGGTAACCTTTTAGGAGCCAGCCGCCTAAGGTGGGATAGATGATTGGGGTGAAGTCGTAACAAGGTAGCCGTATCGGAAGGTGCGGCTGGATCACCTCCTTTCTAAGGATAAGGAAACCTGCACGTTCGTCTTGTTTAGTTTTGAGAGGTCTTGTGGGGCCTTAGCTCAGCTGGGAGAGCGCCTGCTTTGCACGCAGGAGGTCAGCGGTTCGATCCCGCTAGGCTCCATTGGTGAGAGATCACCAAGGATGAACATTGAAAATTGAATATCTATATCAAATAGTAACAAGAAAATAAACCGAAAACGCTGTGAATATTTAATGAGTTTTCTAATTTTTTAAGAAATTAGGTTAATAAGGTTAAGTTAATAAGGGCGCACGGTGGATGCCTTGGCACTAGGAGCCGAAGAAGGACGTGACAAACGACGAAATGCCTCGGGGAGCTGTAAGTAAGCTTAGATCCGGGGGTGTCCGAATGGGGGAACCCAGCAGGTAATACCTGTTACCCATATCTGTTAAGGATATGAGGAGGAAGACGCAGTGAACTGAAACATCTAAGTAGCTGCAGGAAGAGAAAGCAAAAGCGATTGCCTTAGTAGCGGCGAGCGAAACGGCAGGAGGGCAAACCGAAGAGTTTACTCTTCGGGGTTGTAGGACTGCAATGTGGACTTAAAGATTATAGAAGAACTACCTGGGAAGGTAGGCCAAAGAGAGTAACAGCCTCGTATTTTAAATAGTCTTTATACCTAGCAGTATCCTGAGTACGGCGAGACACGTGGAATCTCGTCGGAATCTGGGAGGACCATCTCCCAACCCTAAATACTCCCTAGTGACCGATAGTGAACCAGTACCGTGAGGGAAAGGTGAAAAGCACCCCGGGAGGGGAGTGAAATAGAACCTGAAACCGTGTGCCTACAACAAGTTCGAGCCCGTTAATGGGTGAGAGCGTGCCTTTTGTAGAATGAACCGGCGAGTTACGATATGATGCGAGGTTAAGTTGAAGAGACGGAGCCGTAGGGAAACCGAGTCTGAATAGGGCGTCTTAGTATTATGTCGTAGACCCGAAACCATGTGACCTACCCATGAGCAGGTTGAAGGTGCGGTAAAACGCACTGGAGGACCGAACCAGGGCACGTTGAAAAGTGCTTGGATGACTTGTGGGTAGCGGAGAAATTCCAAACGAACTTGGAGATAGCTGGTTCTCTCCGAAATAGCTTTAGGGCTAGCGTCGACATTAAGATTCTTGGAGGTAGAGCACTGTTTGGGTGAGGGGTCCATCCCGGATTACCAATCTCAGATAAACTCCGAATGCCAATGAATTATGGTCGGCAGTCAGACTGCGAGTGCTAAGATCCGTAGTCGAAAGGGAAACAGCCCAGACCACCAGCTAAGGTCCCAAAATAATTGTTAAGTGGAAAAGGATGTGGGGTTGCACAGACAACTAGGATGTTAGCTTAGAAGCAGCTATTCATTCAAAGAGTGCGTAATAGCTCACTAGTCGAGTGACCCTGCGCCGAAAATGTACCGGGGCTAAAACAATTTACCGAAGCTGTGGATACCTTTAATGGTATGGTAGGAGAGCGTTCTATGTGTGAAGAAGGTATACCGTGAGGAGTGCTGGAACGCATAGAAGTGAGAATGCCGGTATGAGTAGCGAAAGACAGGTGAGAATCCTGTCCACCGTAAGACTAAGGTTTCCAGGGGAAGGCTCGTCCGCCCTGGGTTAGTCGGGACCTAAGGAGAGACCGAAAGGTGTATCCGATGGACAACAGGTTGATATTCCTGTACTAGAGTATGTAGTGATGGAGGGACGCAGTAGGCTAACTAAAGCGTGCGATTGGAAGTGCACGTCTAAGCAGTGAGGTGTGAATTGAGTTAAATGCTTAGTTCAATAACATTGAGCTGTGATGGGGAGCGAAGTTTAGTAGCGAAGTTAGTGATGTCACACTGCCAAGAAAAGCTTCTAGCGTTAAACATACTCTACCCGTA
>NZ_JVKU01000011.1:0-86190 GCF_001072385.1 Streptococcus sp. 343_SSPC
CACATCTGACTTGATGGTCTTGCCTTCTGTATCTACATAGTGAACATAGACGTTACCCTTAGGCTCTTCTTTGAGTTTGTAGATGTAGGTGACATTCTTATCTTCTTTAGCAACTTCTCCAGTTGTAGGATCTGAAGACTTAAGGTGACCTTGGTCATCCACTTCACCAACCGTGTAAGTGCCTGCTGGTACTAATTCATAGGTCTTACCAGCTTTTTCTATTGTTTGTGGGCGGTTGTCTACAACTGTGTCATAGTGTTTATTGATTGGTTGTTCATCTTCATCTTTTACTGAATCTTTGATAGTATTGCCTTCAGTATCTTTATAGTGAACGAAGACATTTCCTTTAACATCAGACTTGACAAAGTAGTAGTTTACATCAGTTGAAGGTTTAATCGCTGTTGGAATTGAGTAGTTATTAGAGAATGATGAGTAACCCTTCAAATTAGAGTATACTTTACCATTTGTTGGTGCTGTAGGATCATCCGCTACAGATCCTTCTGCTTGAATCACTGGAACTTTACCAGCAATGACGTTGTAACTGTTGTTACCAGCACCTGCAGGTGTCAATGAAGGATTTGGGGCACCTTTGAATGGACGTGGATAAGTGTGTAGAGTTCCGTCCATTTGTTTATAAGTATCTGTCTCAGTAGCAGACGACCAACCAGTGATAATGAGTGATTTGCTTCCAGCAGTTTCGTTGACTTCAAGATAGTAGTCACCATTTTTACTGTTTACTTTTGTAACTTTAGTCTCATCAGCCTTCCACTCTTCACCAGCTTTGTTAACTTTACTTGTGTAGATGAGTGTGTATTTCGATACATCTTCAGTACCAATATCAGATGTAGCAAAGTTATTCACTTGAGATGGATCAAGAGCGTAGAATTTCGTTACAGTTGAGCCATCAGTATCCACGATTTCAGAAATACGTTTCACGTAGTAGTGGTTGGCACCACCTTGAAGTTCGACCAGTTTTTGACCGACAACACCCTTACCAAGGATACCAGATGTTTTTTGAGTTGAGTCAGTTGTTGCTGGAACTTGTTTGTAACCAGGGATTTCACGATTTCCTGAAGCTGTGAATTGCTGACCTGCAAGACCTGTTTGAGTATAGCTTGCAAGAACTGTTTCATTTCCAGTTGGTTTGTATGGTTGTCCTTCTGTGTACTTGCTACTGTCAACAACTCTATAGTAAGTTGTTTGATCAGCTTTAGCATAAGGAACAGAAGTTTGAACGTTTGGCTTGTCTTCATTTTCGTTACCTGGGTAGTTGGTATCACGGATTTGAAGTGTTTCATACTCAAGGTTAGCATTTACCAATGAGAAGGTTACGTTACCTGGATTAGTTCCGTTAGCAGCTGCGTATGTCAAAGTGTTAGTTACATCAGAGTTGTTGTTTGTGATGTAGCTTGGAAGTGAGATATTGCTTTCTCCAGCTTTGAGGGTACGAGTGTAAACTTCTGATCCATCAGATTTCTTCACGATACGCAAGTAAACATCTGGGTTAGCTGAAAGGCTACCAGTGATGGCAGAACGATCTACTGCAAGAGTAGCATAATAATCAAAGTTTGTTTTAGCTCCAGTAGCATGGTTGGTTTTAAGGAATTGCCATACACCGAAAGTGAAACGATCTGCGTTTGGATCTAATGCATAACCTGCTTTGTTGAAGGCTGCATCTTCAATCGTTGCACCATTCGCATTTGAAATAACTGGGTTAGTATCGACGCTACCAGTAGTGCTTGTTGAGATTGGAGCCAACTGTGCAGCTACTGCTGGTGCACCATTAACAGTTGTATTCCCATTGAAACCTGCATCCTTCAAGGTTGCCATCATATCATCTACTGACTTGTTCAAGCGTTCTCGTTGTTCAGCATATGATTGTGGTTTTACTTCAGAATTGCTCGAAGCTTCTTTTGTTGGCAATTCAGCTTGAACTTTTGCAACAGCCTCTTTGATAGCAGCTTTCTGCTCTTCATTTTGATGGTTGGAAGCATATTTTTCTGCTATTTGATTCAATAAAGCTGCTTCAGAAGCATTTTGTTCCAAGATTGCTTTATCATCCGATGCTACAGCACTTTCGACCACTTGGGATGAACTTGCTGCTTGAGCTTTTGTTTCTGTAGCAGTTTCATTTTGAGAGACTGAGACTTCTTTCGAACCTTCTTCAATTAATGGAGCTGCTTCAGGTGAAACGACTGGAGCACTCACTGCTGTAGAGGAAGAAACTACTTCGTTTCCTACTTCATCCGCAAACGTAGTAGTTGCAACTGTAGTAGCACTTAGAACTGCTGCTGCCACTACAATCCCTTTTAAGAGGTGACGGCTCTTAGCAGAAACAGCATCTTCACGCACCTCAGCAACAACCGTCTCTTCGACTTGACCTCGGATCACTTTGAGCAAACCAAAGTTTGAAGTGGCTGCACGCAACCAGTTCTTACCTGACTTGATCAACTTGAAACGAGTCACTCGATCAGTTTCACGGAATTCTCCGTTTGAACGTTTAAAAATCATTTGATTCTCCTTAATTTTTATTTTCACCTATATTATACCTTTTTCCTGTACTTATGCAAGCGTTTTAATATTTTTCGTATTCATCATCAAGGTGGAACCTTCTAAAATCATTCAAACAAATAAAAAAAGCTACCCGAAGGTAGCTTTCATTTCTAATTAAAGTGAGTTAACATCCACTTTGATACCAGGACCTTGAGTTGTAGTCAAAGTCAAGCTAGTTACGTAAGTACCTTTAGCTGTAGCTGGTTTTGCTTTTTGGATAACATCGTTGAAAGCTTTGAAGTTTTCAACCAATTTGTCAGCGTCAAATGACACTTTACCGATGATCGCTTGTACGATACCTGCACGGTCAGCACGGTAAGTGATTTTACCACCTTTAGACTCTTCAACTGCTTTAGCAACATCCATTGTTACAGTACCAGTTTTAGGGTTTGGCATCAAGTTACGTGGTCCAAGGACACGTCCAAGACGTCCAACAAGAGCCATCATGTCAGGTGTAGCGATAACAACGTCGAAGTCCAACCAACCATCGTTGATTTTCGCAACAAGGTCATCTTCACCTACGAAGTCTGCACCAGCAGCTTTTGCTTCTTCAGCTTTTGCACCACGTGCAAATACAAGAACGCGAGCAGTTTTACCAGTTCCGTTTGGCAATACCATTGCACCACGAATTTGTTGGTCAGCTTTTTTCACGTCGATGTTCAAGTTGTAAGCAACTTCTACAGTTGCATCAAATTTTGCAAAGTTAGTTTCTTTTGCAAGAGCTACAGCTTCTTCTACGCTGTATGCTTTTGTGCTGTCGATTTTTTCAAGTGCAGCACGAAGTTGTTTGCTTTTTTTAGCCATTTTATCTTTCTCCTTGTAATGTGGTCATATCGATTTTCATCTCCCACGTCACTCGTCTCATGATCAAGTGTATTGCGGGCAAATAGGATTGTTACAATTAGTCAGTAACAGTGAATCCCATAGAACGAGCAGTACCTTCGATCATACGCATTGCAGACTCAATGTTTGCAGCGTTCAAATCTGGCATCTTAGTTTCAGCAATTTCTTGTACTTGCGCACGAGTAACTGTTGCAACTTTCGTTTTGTTAGGTGTACCTGATCCTTTTTCAACACCTGCAGCTTTTTTCAAAAGAACAGCAGCTGGTGGTGTTTTTGTAACGAAATCAAATGATTTGTCTTCATAAACAGTGATCACAACTGGGATAATCATACCAGCTTGGTCAGCTGTACGAGCGTTAAACTCTTTAGTGAATCCCATGATGTTGATACCTGCTTGACCAAGTGCTGGTCCAACTGGTGGAGCTGGTGTAGCTTTACCAGCAGGGATTTGCAATTTTACAAGTTTTTCGACTTTTTTAGCCATTTCTTAAATCCTCCTTTGTGGTTTTGGCGGTAATTACAGATTTTTACCTCCCACAAGTATGCTCTGCGCATACCTTTCTATTATACACTATTTTCTTCCGAATGCAAGAAAAAATTTCATTTCCATCACACTTTTTTTACTTTTGTGATAAAATGGAGGTATGTTAATAAAAGTTGCTTCCCTTGTATTTATTTTTTTGACCCTGATTCTCAGTGGGATTATTATTCGAGTCTTTAAACTGCGTCGATATGGCTGGAATTTTGCCGATCTTGCTTTTCCTCTGTTCGCGCTTGAATACTATTTGATTTCAGATGCGGCCTACTATCATAATTTGTTGCCGCAATTGTTATTAGCTTTGTCCCTCTTAGCTATCGGCTTGACTATCTATTTCTTGAAAAAGAGACGTAGCTTTTACTATCCGAAATTTTTCAAGTACTTTTGGCGCGCAGGCTTTCTCATTACCTTCTTCCTTTACCTTATTATGACGATTAGCCTCTTTATCTGATTTTAATAATAAAATAACGGTATTAACTAGATCCAAGATGATTTAGCTAATACCGCTTTTTATTTGTTTCTGGACTTATGCAGATGGGTCACCAAGGTATAGACAAGACGATTCATCACCCATAAGACTCCTTCCATGACCAGTCCTAGGACAAGAGTCAAGATCCAGCCAGTCAGATGAAGGTGGCTGAGATTAAAAATGGAAGAAAATACAAAGACCGACAGAGAAAATCCAGTTACATTAAGAAGGATGATGCCCAATTTTACATGATTGAAGGGAAGGCTGAGTTGGTATACTTTTGTAAAGCCAATCAAAGCCAGCAGGTAAATCGAGATGGTCGAAATATCTCCCTGACTTAATCCAAGGAAAGGACCCAGAACCACAAGAAAAAGGACCGATATGAGATTGGTCAAGGCAGCTGGAAGAGCTTGCTCTATCACGGTTTCAATAAAGTCTCCTTCTATCCGGGCACGATTCTTCTCCAAGGCCAGTAAGAAACCGGGGATTCCGATGGTAAATCCACTGATTAAGGACATCTGAGAAGCCTGAATGGGATAAGTGAAAGCAAAGAGAATGGCCAAAATAGCCAATAATATTGAAAAGATATTCTTAACCAAAAAGAGACTAGCCGAACGTTGAATATTGTTGACCACTCGGCGGCCTTCATCTACAATCGAAGGCATGTGGGAGAAGTCTGAATCTAAAAGCACAACCTGAGCCACCTTTTTGGTCGCATCATGCCCCGTATTCATGGCAATACTACAATCAGCTTTTTTCATAGCGAGGATATCATTGACCCCATCTCCTGTCATTCCGACCTTATGACCATCTGCCTGCAAGCTCTCTACGAGGATTTGTTTTTGCTCTGGACTAACCCGTCCAAAGACTGTGTAGGTCCGTGCTGCATATACTACCTCCTCATACGTCTTAAGCTGACTCGCATCGACCACTTGATCTGCATCAGGAATACCTGCTTTCTGAGCAACGGCAGCAACTGTCACAGGATGATCCCCTGAAATAACCTTGATGGTCACCCCTTGTTTTTGGAAATAAGCAAAGGTTTCAGGAGCAGTCGATCGTACAGGATTCTCCAAGACCAAAGCTAGGAGGGGAAGGACTGGAGCTTCTAATACTTCCGTCAATTGCTCCCCCTGGTAATGCCCCAAAATAAGGACACGCGCCCCTCGTTCAATCTCTCGCTGCCAGACTTCTTGGTAAGCATCGAGATCATCTCGAAGCAAAACATCCGGTGCCCCTAATAGGTAAATGCCTTGTTGGAACTGAAGGCCCCCAAATTTCTTCTTAGATGAAAAAGGAAGACGGTCTTGAACGGTCCATACTTGGGTGGGTTGGACTGAGTGATACTGCCGAATGGCCGTAATAGTATCATTCTGATCCTCACTTGCTTGGAGATAGTGACTTAATATTTCTCTGCCTTCTTTTTCATCTAGTGCCAAGGGGAGGAGCTCACTCACCTGCATCCTGTGTTCGGTAATGGTTCCCGTCTTGTCTAGACAAAGGACGTCGATACGAGATAGGGTTTCAATCCCCTTCATACTGTTGAGTAGGACCTTTTGAAGGGCTAAACGGGTTGCTCCAAGCACCAAGGCCAGGGTCATTAAGAGGTAGAGCCCTTCTGGAATCATCCCAATGATGGCACCGACCATGGAGGTAATGCTAACTTTGAGGGAGTCTTGATTTCCTAGATAACTCTGCAAGAACAAGAGCAAGCCAATCGGGATGAGAATCATTCCGATCATTCGGACGAGACCATCCACAGCATGAACCATTTCGGATTCTTCGTGTCCCTTGACTTTCTTAGCAGATAGACTCAGCTGATTAATATAAGATGCATCTCCTACTTGTTCCAAGACGGCAACTGCTTGACCTGAGATAACAAAACTTCCTGACATGAGTTTCTGATTCTCACCTTTAGGGATTTCATCTGCTTCACCTGTTAATTGAGACTCATCAACCATGATCGAACCATCCAGAACCTTTGCATCCGCATAGATCTGATCCCCTGCTTGGAACAAGACGACATCCCCCTCTACCACCTGGTCGACAGGAAGATCTAGCCGTTCTCCTTCACGAATCACTCGAGCTTTCTCCACTTGAAGGAGGCGCATCTTATTCAAAATCCGACGGGACCGCAATTCTTGAACAATCCCAATCAAGGAGTTAACGACCACAATGGGAACAAATAACATATTGTTCCAAGACCGTACTAGTATCAATAAGATAGCTAGAATACCAAAAACCAGGTTGAAATAGGTAAAGACATTTGAATAAATAATCTCTCTGGTCGACTTTTCTGCCGTGATGGTTACTCGATTTTGTTTTCCTTCTCTGATTCTGCTTTGGACTTGCTCATTCGTTAGCCCGCTATATCGCTTCTCTTCCATATTTTCTTCTTTCTTATTTCTGTATCTAGTTTAGCAAAAAGAATGTCTTCTGGCTTGAGACTAGAGACCGAAGATTGTGTAGATCTATTCGTGAAGTTCAAGAGGCAAGCCATCTGGATCAAAGAAGAAGGCCATTTTGCGCCCATCAAAATCATCCACCCGTAGCTCTGTATGAGGGATTCCTAATTGGTCAAACTCTGCTAGACAGGCTTGAACATCTTCCACTTTAAAAGCCAGATGACGGAGTCCGGTATGCTCTGGATGAGGGAGAAAGGGTCTTTTTGGGGCAGCTGGTTTGATAAATATTTCCAAGGTCAGATTTCCCTTTCGAATATTAAAGAGAATATCCTGCTTTTCTGGTCGATGGTGTTCGTCTAAAGGTTCAAAGCCTAACTTATCTACATAAAATTCTCTGGTTTTATCATAATCGTGGCCAATAATGGCAATGTGGTGAATGGTATCGAGATGCATCTGCTGTCCTTTTCTTTTTTATCGTAAACAAAACCTGCCCCTTGTACAGGCAGGTTTTTGCTATTGTCAAATATCTCATTCCTTCTTCATCTAAAGAAAGATTAATTGGTCTGTAAGACCTTTCTTGGCTTGGTTCCTTCAGCTGGTCCGATGACACCCGCTGCTTCCAAGTCTTCCATGAGGCGAGTGGCCCGGTTAAAACCAACCGATAAGCGACGCTGAATCATCGAAGCACTGGCTTTTTGAGTTTCAATCACGAGCGCCTTTGCCTCTTCAAAGAGAGGATCGCCTTCGTCTGAGCCACCCATACCTCCATCAAAGTCTGACTCAGATACTTCACCTGGATCGAAGGCATCATCATAATCCGCTTCAGCTTGCTCTTTGACGAAGTTAACAATCCGCTCCACATCGTCATCTGAGATAAAGGAGCCTTGCAGACGAATCGGATGATTTTCATCAATCGGTTTAAAGAGCATGTCTCCACGACCAAGCAGTTTCTCCGCTCCATTTTCATCCAAGATGGTCCGTGAGTCGGTCCCGGATGATACCGCAAAAGCGACACGAGAAGGCACATTGGCCTTGATCAAACCTGAGATAACATCAACCGATGGCCGTTGGGTTGCCAAGATCATGTGGATCCCTGCTGCACGCGCCTTCTGTCCGAGGCGAATAATAGCATCTTCCACTTCTTTACTTGCGACCATCATCAAGTCTGCCAGCTCATCCACAATGACCACAATCAATGGAAGGGGCACTTGCTTCATCTCAGACTGTGCATTGTATTCAGCCACCTTGGCATTAAAGCCAGCAATATTGCGAGCGCCTACTTTCGAGAAGAGCTCGTAGCGATTTTCCATCTCATCGACAACCTTTTGCAGGGCTCGACTGGCCTTGCGTGGGTTGGTCACCACTGGGATCAAAAGGTGAGGAATATCATTGTAGACAGAAAGCTCCACCATCTTTGGATCGACCATCATAAATTTGACTTCGTCCGGACGGGCCTTCATCAAGATACTCGAAATAATCCCATTGACCGCGACTGACTTACCAGATCCGGTAGACCCTGCTACCAAGAGGTGGGGCATCCGGGCCAAATCAAAGGTCCGCGCTGAACCATCTACGGCCTTCCCAAGAGGAATCTCAAGGAGTTTAGCCGGGTCTGTCTTGGACTGCTCCCACAATTCACGGAAGGAAACGGTCGCAATCTCTGAGTTGGGCACTTCAATCCCGACCAGAGACTTCCCTGGAATCGGTGCTTCAATCCGCACATCCTTGGCTGCTAGGGCCAAGGCCAAATCATCTGCTAGGTTGGAGATGCGGTTGACCCGCACACCGACAGCTGGCTTGACTTCATATTTGGTAACAGAAGGACCGATTTCTGCCCGCTCCACTGTTGCCTTGATGTTAAAACTTGCAAAGGTCTCTTCCAAGATGCGGATATTCTGGCGAACGATGTTTTTCTCTTTGGATTGATTTTTCGGCTTGTCAGGTGCGAAGAGATCAATCGTTGGAAGTTTGTATTGAAGGAGTTCCTTAGGCGTGAAGTCTACAGTGACTTCTTCATCCATATCCTCCTCTTCTGCGACTTCCTCCATCTCCTCTGGGGAGTCGTCCGACCATTCTTCCGAATAGCCTTCCTCTTCATTTGGTAGATAAATTTGAGGATAGGCCTCCTCTGCGGGCGCTTCTGCTTCGATCACAGGTTCCATGACCTCACCTGTCTCAAGATCTACAGGATAACCTTCTGTACTCACGGGACTAGCTTCTGCAAGTTGATCGATGCGGGCAGCCTCCTCTGCTTCTGCTTGAAGGGCCTTCTTCTCTTCACGCTCGACAAAGCGCTCTTGGCGACGAATTTCTCGTTTTTCCATAAAGGAGTGAAAAGCTGCGACAGCCTGCTCATACAAGTCATAAACCGAATAAGAACTCATCAAGAGAAGTCCTAATACGATCAAGAGTCCTCCAATGAAATAAGTCCCGATGTTCGAGAGCAAGAAGGCAATCGGCGTGTACAAGATAGCACCCAGTAAACCACCTCCTGCAAAAGAAGAGACGCGAAGGTGCACGAGGTCCCCTAAGATACGTGAGAAGGTTGGCCCGAAAGAAGAGCCTTCAAGTTTCAAGAGGGAGACAAAGTAAGCTTGATAGATTAGTAGCAAGCCTGCAAAAAGACTTAAAAAGCCAGACAAGGTTCCCTCATGCTTCTCAATCCATTTGAAAAAGAAGAGGTAGACAATAACAGCCGTCATCGCGACGTAAGCCAGACTACCTACCAAGAGACGGATAAGGTTGTAGGTCACTAAACCTAAGGCACCTAATCGTAAAAAGGCGAAAATGAAGACGAGAGTTAAGACAATCGTCATGATCATTCGGCGAATTGCTTTTTTTCTTTCTATTTCTGCTTTAGACAGTCGTCTTGTCGACCGTGTTTTTTTTGATTGATTATTGTTTGCCATAACCTTTATTATACCACATTTCTAGACTAGTTCTCTAGTAAAATCCTTTTCTCTCATCTGCGAAAGCAACAAAAAAACAGTACCTCACAGGCACTGTTACTTATAGATTTTTCTTTGGGTGGCGGTCGACGATAACTTGATGCTCTTTCAGCGCTTGTTTTCCTTTTTCCGTCAACTGAAAGCCCCGAACTGTGAACTCTTGTGCCAACTCTTCTTCGGTAAAGTGATCCGCCAAAGCTCGGTTCAAATCGGCTGCTTTCATTTTGGACAAGCCCGCGACTCCCTTCTTTTTGAGAATGGCTTTTTTCATGGTCGCATTGATATGGTCCAGCGAATCAAAAGCGGATTCGATAACAGCATACCCCTTATCTACCAAAGATTTCAAATGTTCCGAAGCATGAATCCCATAGGTGTATTCGAAGTACTTGGGAAACCAATTCTCCGTCGTAAATGTTCCAAAATGGATCCGCCACAAGAGAATAATATCCCCTGCAAGCAAGCCATCTTGAAGCAACTCCATGTTTCGTTTAGAAACAGGCTTTGGATCCAACAACCAAGCTTCCAAGTCTCTCTCAGACGAAATATAAGGTTTCACCTCGTGGTCTGCATAAAATTTTTCTAGTATATCTGAAATAGTTGTCATCTGTTTCTCCATTTTAATCCTATCCCTCTTGAACTGTTTATACCTTCATTTGGAAAAATTCTGTTTTGATTGGAGGATTTATAGATAATTCCCCTCATCCTTCAAGTATTGTTGCGCCTTTTGAACGATATAGAGCGACTCATCTTCTGAAATTAACTTGCTAAAGAGCTCTTCCGCTCTAGACTTATCGCCTTTAAGAGTAGCATTCAAGGCTTGGTAGTAGATCATTTCCAACTGCTGGTACTTGAAATCATTGCTTAAATCTTCAAAATAATCATTGCTTTGGTGGGCAATGGTTAAATCATAAAGAGCGAGACAAATCTTTTTAGTTTTCTCAGCAAGTATAGGGTCTGTAATGGTCAATTCATTCAATCGAGCCTCCAGCTCTTCTCTAGACAAATCAGGATCCGTCAGCACGATCGAACGAATAAGATAACTCTCAAAAAAGTTCTTATATTTCTGCGGTAGTTCCTTCTGACTGAGTGCTTCCCTTACTTCTTTAATGACAGTATCGAAATCTCCCATCATAAAAGAATAGGCAACCGATGTCAGCTTCATATCTATCTGTAAAATGGGCTTTTTCACATTCTTGTTCAACTGAAGGTATTGCTGCCAAAAAGCTAAATCTAAGTCTACATGGAGCAAGGTGTTGCACTTGTTGGTATAGCTCTTCTTGAGCAAGTGGATAAATAAAAACAAGGCTGCAAGGACCAAAACGAGGCCAGCAGTCTGAAAAAGAGTATCTGTGACCACGAACCCAATGCAAACAATCAAAAGCATAGCCAAGACGCCTGCAGATCTAATATAGAGTCTATAATTTTTGCGTAGAGTTTTATAATCCAATTTGTGTCCTCCTATTCATGATTCGATTTTTGAAGAAATCAGCTTCTCCTAAATCGAACAATTGAATCTTACTAGTCGTTTTTTCATCCTCTACTTCTCCTCATTTTTCTCAATGGTTTCCTCTCCCATAATTTCCTCACGAAGTTTCGAATGCTCTTCCAACCACGTCTTGGCCTCTTGACTATTATGAATTTGAGTATCAGATACTGAGAAGTCATCATTATAGGCATAAACAGTCAAAAGATCTTGCCCTTTTGGTGCAAACCAGTGAAGAAGAGTTTCAAATACCTCCTCCTGTGTGACCTTATCAGAACGAATAGAAAGCGTCCATCCATTTCTTATAATTTTCGATTCTAGATCAGGATAAAGAGTGTAAAGATTGATATCTTTCTCTGAAATTACATTATATGAAATACCTGAAACTATGGAATTTTCAGGATTTAAATATTTCTTTGTGTGTATGACTTCATCAAAATTTGTTGCACGGGATAGCGCGTAAATATCTGAGTCCTGAGAAAATTTAGTATCCATTGGAAAATCTTCAATTTTTTCTGTTTCTAAATTTAGATATACATCCTTAAAAGTAGGAATTTTATGCGACAGGTCTTCCAATCTTATTCCGAAATAACTGACACCATTGCGGTAGTAAAATCCAAACAGTTCTTTTGGCAGACTGTATTTATTAAAATCACGAACAATTCGGTAAATATCCAACTTTCGCTCTGGCAGATCATCTTTTTCCAAATTATAAAGAATTAAGTTCCAATACTCTCCCTTTATTTGAATATTTGTCGTAGATCGTTCAGAAACTTCAGCTAGCTTTCTTTCGTAAGTAGCGGCATATTTTTTTCCAACACTCAAATAGGCATTAGCAGGTGCTAGAACATATTGATTTTTATCCCCGAATAGTTGAATATCAGACCGCTTCATTTTAGATAGACTTACAAACGTAATCTTTGGTAATTCATTTTTAGGCAAGGTGTCAGAGCTTGACTTATAAAAAACTACTGAAGCTAAAATCAACAAGAGGGTAACTATCGTAATAAATTCTATATGTCCCTTAACCCACTTTTTCATTTCCTTGCTCCTACTTTTTGATACAGAATGATACAAATTTTATCTTAAGAAGAGAAATTTCTTTGTTAGATTTAATAAATGCTCATTATCCCAACAAGATAGTTCACCTCCCATCATACCTTATTTTTCATAGGCCCGCAAGCTGAATATCACCTCATTCCAAGGCTAGATTTGAATCAAATGAAAAATTAAGGTACAATAGAGGATAGACTAATGTGTTGAAAGGATTAATATGAAAAAATTAATTGCCCTACTTGTATTTTCCGGTTTAGCTTTGGCAGGATGTGGCTCTAATCAATCAGATACAAAGACATCCTCTAGCTCTGCTTCAGAAACTAAGCAAACAACTACTTCTAGCGTAGATGCTAGTGAACAAAAGAAATTAGATCAGCTTCGTAAGGATATCCAAGATGCGATGACCAATGAAAATGCGGTCTTTCCTCAGCTCTCCAACGAAGTTGCTGAAGATGAAGCTGTCGTGAAAATCACGACCAACAAAGGGGACATTACCGTTAAGCTCTTTCCGAAATACGCACCTTTAGCCGTTGAGAATTTCTTAACCCACGCTAAGGATGGCTATTATAATGGCCTCCTCTTCCACCGCGTGATTAATAACTTTATGGTCCAAACAGGAGATCCTAAAGGAGA
Organism: Streptococcus sp. 343_SSPC; assembly: GCF_001072385.1. Classification (NCBI taxonomy): domain Bacteria; kingdom Bacillati; phylum Bacillota; class Bacilli; order Lactobacillales; family Streptococcaceae; genus Streptococcus; species Streptococcus sp. 343_SSPC. The sequence goes on from NZ_JVKU01000011.1 coordinate 12,929, forward strand.
TGGTACAGGTGGTGAGTCCATTTGGAAAGGAAAAGATACCTCTAAAGATTCAGGAGCAGGCTTTGAAAATGAATACTCCCCTTACCTCTACAATCTTCGTGGTGCTTTAGCCATGGCCAATTCTGGACCAAATACAAATGGTAGCCAATTCTATATTAACCAAAATAAAGAAGACTGGTCCAGCAAGCTTCCAACTGAGCGCTTCCCTGCTAAAATCATCGAAGCCTATAAGAATGGTGGAAACCCTACTCTTGATGGTGGGAACTACACTGTCTTTGGACAAGTCATCGACGGCATGGATGTAGTCGACAAAATCGCCGAAGTTGAAACGGACGACAAAGACAAACCAAAAGAAGATGTCAAAATTGAAAAAATGGAAATCGTAAAAGACTACGATTTCAAGAAATAAACAAAAGAGAACCTCGAGGTTCTCTTTTTGTGTTTACGTCAATTCATTAAAGTCCCAGATTTGGTCCATCCAACCTTCATAGAAGTCTGGCTCGTGGCAAACCATGAGAATCGATCCCTTGTATTCTTTAAGGGCCCGTTTCAATTCATCCTTGGCATCCACATCCAAGTGGTTGGTCGGCTCGTCCAGTACCAAGACATTGTTTTCACGATTCATCAAGAGACAGAAACGCACCTTGGCTTGCTCTCCACCAGATAGCACCTGAATTTGACTCTCGATATGTTTGGTGGTCAAACCACAGCGAGCAAGGGCAGCACGGACTTCTGCTTGGTTGAGAGCTGGAAAGGCATTCCAAACTGCTTCAAGCGGGGTCTGACGATTGCCCCCTTCGACCTCTTGCTCAAAGTAACCAAGTTCTAAGTAATCTCCACGTTCTACTTCTCCAGCAATCGGTGGGATGATTCCCAGCAAGCTCTTCAAGAGAGTAGTTTTCCCTATCCCGTTAGCTCCGATGATGGCTACCTTTTGATTGCGCTCGAAGGTTAGGTTCAAAGGCTTGGTTAAAGGACGATCATACCCGATTTGAAGGTCCTTTGCTTGGAAAATGAAGCGTCCAGGAGTCCGGGCATTTTTAAATTCAAAGGAGGGCTTTGGTTTCTCACTTTGCAACTCAATGAGTTCCATCTTGTCCAGCTTCTTCTGACGAGACATGGCCATGTTCCGTGTAGCCACACGCGCCTTATTGCGGGCTACGAAATCTTTTAAATCAGCAATTTCTTTTTGCTGGCGTTCATAAGCCGCTTCCAATTGCGATTTCTTCATTTCATAGACTTCAAGGAATTGGTAGTAATCTCCTGAATAGCGGGTCAACTGTTGATTTTCCACATGGTAGACGATGTTGATTACATCATTCAAGAAAGGAATATCGTGGGAAATGAGGACAAAGGCATTTTCATAGTTCTGCAAGTAGCGTTTGAGCCAATCGATGTGCTCCGCATCCAAGTAGTTGGTTGGCTCGTCCAAGAGAAGGATATCTGGTTTTTCAAGGAGCAATTTAGCCAAAAGGACCTTGGTCCGCTGCCCACCTGAAAGGGCCGTCACATCTGTCTCCATGCCAAAGTCCATGACTCCTAGAGCACGCGCCACTTCATCTATCTTAGCATCCAAGGTATAGAAATCCCGACTCTCTAACCGATCCTGGAGCTCTCCGACTTCTTCCATGAGAGCATCCATATCCGCTCCATCTTCAGCCATTTCCATATAGAGGTCATTGATGCGAGCCTCTGCTTTAAAGAGCTCGTCGAAAGCTGTCCGCAAGACATCGCGCACCGTTTGCCCTTCTTTTAGGACAGCATGCTGGTCAAGATAGCCAGCGGTCACATACTTAGACCACTCGACCTTCCCTTCGTCGGGTTGCATCTTGCCCGTCACGATGCTCATGAAGGTGGATTTTCCTTCACCATTGGCCCCTACCAATCCGATATGCTCTCCCTTTAACAAGCGGAAGGACACATCCTCAAAAATAGCCCGGTCTCCAAAGCCGTGGCTTAAATTTTTCACCTCTAAAATACTCATGATTGACTCTCTTTCATTGATTTCACTCGTATGATTATATCATCTTCAAGACAGAATTAAAAGGGAGTCCAACTCCCTTTTCTCTTACAAATCTAAGTCCGCATATGGTTTCCGGTAGCCCACTTGAACAACTTTTCCATCCTTCACTAAGAGAGGGCGCTTGATCAGCATGCCATCGCTAGCTAAAAGGTCTGCCGCTTCTTCTATCGAAAGCTGATCCACCTTGTCTTTCAAGCCCAACTCCCGATACTTCATCCCACTAGTGTTAAAGAAGGATTTGATTGGTAGGGAAGACTCCTTGATCCAGGTTTGTAGTTGCTCACTGGTCGGGGTGTCTACCACGATATCTTGGCTATCAAACTCACAGCCTAAGCTCGTTAATTCCGATTTCGCCTTGCGGCAGGTCGAACATTTTGGGTATTCAATAAATGATAACATCTTTTCTCCTTATTCTTTCCAAGATATGGCCTCATGTTGCAACAGCCAACGCTTGCGATCTAGTCCAGCAGCATAGCCTGTCAACTTTTTCTCCGTACCCAGCACCCGGTGACATGGGATGAGGAGGATCAAGGGATTCCGACCTACTGCTTGACCGATGGCTTGGGCCGATTTGCAAGACAAGGCCCGGGCAATCTCTCCATAAGTCCGATTTTCCCCATAGGGAATCTGAGCTAGATAGGCCCAAACTCTTTGTTGAAAGTCTGTCCCTTGAGGAGATAGGGGAAAGGGCATGGAAGGATTTTCCCCTAAAAAGTATTGATCCAGCCATTCAAAGACAGCCTCATGAAGTGGCTGACAAGCTTCTTCTATATGCTCAAGCCCCTGCTCACAATTGACTTGGTCACAAAACCAGATCCCAACTAGGCTTTCCTCATCCACCACAACAAATAGAGGTCCCAAGGGACTCTGATAGAGTTGGCGATAAAACCTAGTCATTTTGAGATTGTTCTGCACGGTAGTCCCAACGATCATCTTCGCTAATCACTTGGAAGAGGCTGGTTTCTGCCTTCCGTTTAATCTTCTGATAAGCGAGACGAACTCCATCAATTGGCACCTTTCCACAGTAATGGAAGCCTAACTTCTCTAAAAGGTGTTGCATGACCTTGTTGTCAGGATGGGTATCACAACGGAAGTCTGGGCCCTTTTCTCCTTCGATCAAACCTTGAAGGAAGGTTTGGGCTACACCTCGTCCAGCAACTTCTTTGGCAACAGCGACCCGGTGGAAACTGATATAGAGATAGTTATCATGTTCCCATTTTCCATCATAAATGTCATTATAAGCTGCTTCATTTCCCTTGTAGAGAGCGGCATAAGCTACGACTTCTTGATTCTCTACAGCTACATAACCACGGCTTTCTAGGATATCCTCAAAAATGATTTCTTGATCCGGATAACCATCCTGCCATTGGTCCACGCCAGCTGCAGCTAAGCTGTCCTTGCCATCTTGAATGATTTCCATAATCCGATTGATTTCATTGGGATAAGCCATTCTAATTTCCATCAGACTCTCCTTATTCTTCCTCTTGGTGGTAACGGGCATAAAGTTCACTCTTTTGTAGCCCGAATTGTTTGGCAACCTGTTTAATCGCCTGGTTCTTTTTCATACCAGACTGGACCAGTAGATCAATCTCTTGGATCAGATCCACTTCTTCTAGATCTGGCTCCTGCTCACTGGCTCCCTCTACAATCAGAAGGCACTCCCCCTTGAGGGGATTTTCCTCTAGGTAAGCCACTAACTCCTCAATAGTCCCTCGCGTGTACTCTTCATAAATCTTGGTCAATTCTCGGACCAGCACAACTGGACGATTCCCATAAACTGCCAGCATATTTTGAAGCGTCGCACGAACTCGGTGCGGAGACTCATAAAAGATCTGGGTCTCAGGATAGGCCAATTTCTCTTGGAAAAAGGCCTTTTGCTGCCCTTCCTTGCGTGGAAGAAAGCCATAAAAGATATGGGGCTGGGGTGCCAGGCCACTGGCAATTAGGCCGGTAATGCCGGCACTCGGACCAGGAACTGCCACAATAGGGATCTCTCGCTCAATCGCTGCCTTGACCAGGTCGTGACCTGGATCCGAAATACTAGGCAGTCCTGCATCCGATACCTGGGCCAGGTCCTTTCCAGACTCTAAATGAGCTAGCAAATCAGGGATTTTCTCCATGGCATTGTGCTCATGGAAGCTAGTTTGTGGTGTCGCAATCTCAAAATGCTTGAGCAAGAGTCCTGTATTGCGTGTATCTTCTGCTGCTATCAGATCCACCTCTTTTAGAGTTTGGATCATGCGGTAGCTCATGTCATCCCGATTGCCAATTGGGGTTGGCACTAAAAAGAGAGTCCCTGTCGCTTTATCCCCTTTAAAACTTCGTTGAATCTGCATGTTTACTCCCTAAATAACAATTCATCACAGAAAATACACTCTTCATCATTTTCACGACGTTGACCATAGGAGTCTGTACAAACATGAAATCCATCATTGTAAATTCTTTGTAAATTTTCACGACCATTGCGATGGAATTTAGGGGAGCTGGTTTTCTCCACTTCTCCTAAGCGCTCTCTTAATTTATCATTTTCAAGACGCAGAGCTGTATTTTCCTCGACAATGAGTTTGAGATTTTTCTTAATGGCTTCAACCTCTGCTAATGTAACCAGCAATTCCTGGGAGAAGCCATCCAAAGCATCAAATAATTCTTTTTTATTCATCTCTTTACCTTCTATTTTTCAACTGTAGGACCATATACTCGAGAGCATTTTGAAAACTCACATTCCGTTCCCACATCTGTTTGGCCAAGACCAATTTTTCTAGATAGTCTCTTCCTAAGAACAGACTGATGGAGCGTGCAAAGAGCAATTCCAGCAAGCGAAAGGCTTGGGCCTGTTTTTCTTTATCATCCGTCTCTTGAACCAAGCGAGAGACCAGTAAGTAGACATGCGGATCTGCTTTTAGACAAGCTGCGACGAAACGCTCACACTCCCTCACCAGATCGAAAAAGGAGGGATTCTGAGCGAGAATTTGAGCCTCTTGGAAACCTTGACTAAAGTTGGCTAACAAATCTGCTTGTTGAAGCAAGAGACCTTCCTGAAGGAGATACTCTTTTAGGAAATCTTGGTTTTTTGGAAAATGGACCTGCTGCGCCCGACTTTTTATGGTCGGGAGAACCAGCTGCTCATCTGCTGTCAGCAGAAAAATATGAACTTCACTCTGAGGTTCTTCAATGACCTTGAGGAGGGAATTGGCCGCATTGACATGCATCCGGTCTGCATCACAGATGATAAAGACTTGCTTGGATCCTTCGTAGCCTGACTGAGAAAAATGCTGGATCAAATCCCGGATCCGATCCGTTTTGATGATTTGATTGACCGGTCGGACAACCGTTACATCTGAGAATTCATCCTCTTCAATCAAGCGACAAGCCCGACAAGTCCCACAGGGCCAAACACCCTTCTTGTCCGTACAAAAGAGACTTTGGGACAAGAGCTGGGCCATCTCAAAACTGCCAAAATCTCCTGTAAAGAGATAGGCGTGGCTCAAGCGGTCTTGTTCTAAAATAGCTTGGAAGCGATCGACTAACTGAGGTTGAAGTTTTTGCACTTGTTCTAACTTCATTCACTGATCTCCAAGACTTCTTTCAATAATAGCCAAGTATCTTCGACCACCTGGTCAAAAGGTTGACTGGCATCAATTTTCACCACACGTTGTGGTTCTTTTTCGAGGATAGCCAGATAGCCTTGACGGACTTTCTGATGGAGACTGAGTCCTTCTAGATCCAAGCGATTGACTTCACGGCTGGCACTCTTAGCAATTCTCGCCAACCCTTCTTCTACATCAATGTCAAAGTAGAAGGTCCGATTGGGTTTCAGACCATCAGTCGCAAATTGGTTCAACCATTCAATATCTGCTACTGCTAATCCACGCCCAAAGCCTTGGTATGCTACCGAACTGTCGATAAAACGATCCATGATAACTAGCTTCCCTGCTTTCAAAGCTGGAAGGACACGTTCTGCCAAGTGTTGGCGACGACTGGCGATATAAAGAAGCAATTCTGTCTTGGGATCCATTTCCGTATGGGATGGATCTAGAATGACCTCGCGTATTTTTTCTGCTATTTCGACGCCCCCTGGCTCCCGCGTGGTAATATAGGCAATCCCTGCCTTTTCCAAGCGTGGTAGCAAGGCTTCTAAAACGGAGGATTTCCCTGCACCTTCTGGGCCTTCAATTGAAATTAATGTTCCCTGTTTCATTCTCTTATCTTAACTTTCTATACTCATTTCTCTAGCATGCATCACTTCTTTTTATTTTACCAAAAATAGGGGTAAAAATCCTGTCCGAATTCGTGAAAATTGATGAAAATTATTTCCTATTTTTCATTTTTTTTGGTAAAATGTATGGTGAAAAATGAATAGGAGAACGAGCATGTTTAAGGCAAAAAATATTCTGGCCATTATTTTGGGGGCTGGCATTTTTTCTTTTGGAATCTTCTTTTTAGTCATTCCATTTCACTTTTATGAGGGAGGAGCTACAGGGATTACCCTGATTACCTACTACCTCTTTAAAATTCCCGTTTCGGTCATGAACTTGGCCATCAATATTCCCCTCTTTTTCCTAGCCTGGAAATTACTGGGGCTCCGATCCCTCTATCTCAGTTTGATTGGAACTTTTTCGGTCTCTACTTGGATGGCCATCTTCGAGCTGATCCCTGGAAGTCATCATCTTCAAAATGCAGTCTTTACGGCTCTTGACGGAGACATCCTCCTAGCCTGTATCGGATCAGGGGTTATCCTTGGAGCTGGGCTTGGGATTATCTTCAACGCTGGAGGCACTACAGGTGGAACCGATATTGTCGCGCGTATCTTTAACAAGTACACGACGCTTTCCATGGGACGCCTCATGTTGATTGTGGATGCCATCGTCTTGACAACTGTTTTGATCGTCTTCAAGGACTTCCGAATTGCAGCCTACACCCTCCTCTTTATCCTGATTGACACCGTCGTCATTGATATCGTCGGTGAAGGAGGTTTTGCAGGAAAAGGATTCCTCGTGGTTACATCTAAACCAGATGAAATTGCCAAACAAATCACGACTGATTTGGGCCGAGGAGTCACATTCGTAAACGGCATGGGCTATTATAGCCAACAAGAAATGAAGATTATCTACTGCGTGGTTTCACGGAATGAAATGAAACAGATGAAAGATATCATCAATAAGATCGATCCATTCGCCTTCATTACCATTACAGAAGCCCATGAAATCCTAGGAGAAGGATTTACCTTGGATACCAACAAGCAGCCCATTGCTCGCTAAAACAAAGAGCCTGAGAATATCTCAGGCTCTTTCTTTATTTAAAAGTCTTTTGCAGATGTGCGACTAATTTCATCCACACGAATACCATTTTCTTCAAATTTCTTCTTGATGACTTCCGTATCGGTAATGCCATCAATCTGAACTTCGATAACGACATGATCATCTTTGGTTGGGATATTGACTGTATTGGCGATATTGTATCCTTCTTCTACAATCAAATGAATGATTTGTTCTAGAACACCAACCTTATCTTCTGTCACAAAGCGAACACGAACTCCTTCTTCTCCATAACCGGATACTTCGAGGAAGGCACGGAAAATATCACGGTCTGTGATGACACCGGATACTTGGTCATTGTCTACAACCGGAAGAATTCCCACCTTGTTCTTATACATGAGATAGGTCGCATCTTCGAGGCTGGCAAATTTAGAGACAGTAATGACATCACGAAGCATGACATCTTTGACCTTGGTCTTGTTCAACAGATAGTTCATCTCAAAAATAGACAAGCTTGTTGCTTTAGATGGACTTGCTTCTGCAATCGTACCTTCTGTCACCAAACCGACCAATTTGTCATTTTCAATGACCGGCAAGCGGTGTAAGCCTTGTTCCCGCATCAAATCTGCCGCATGGGCAATTGTCGTATCTGGACTAATATACACTACTTTACGGGTCATAAAATCTTTAACAGCCATAATCATTCTCCTATGCTTTTCTTAGTTTTATTATACTTGATTTTTAGTACTATTTCAAACGCTTTCAGCAGTTTTCTCTTGTTTTCAAAATTTAGAAAAATCAAACAAGAGAGATGAAAAAAGAAAGGCCTTTAGGACCTTTCCTTTCAAACAAACTTTAAAAATCTTATCCACCAAGGTAGGCCTTGCGGACTTCTTCTGAGGATAAGAGTTCTTTTCCTGTTCCGGTAAGAACGACTTTCCCTGTTTCGAGAACATAACCGCGGTCTGCGATGGCAAGGGCCTTGTTGGCATTTTGTTCAATCAAGAGAACAGTTGTTCCTTGTTTTTGGATATCTTGGATGATATCAAAGATTTCTTGGATAAAGATTGGGGCCAATCCCATAGAAGGTTCATCCAGGAGCAAAAGTTTTGGCGTCGACATGAGGGCACGACCCATTGCAAGCATTTGTTGCTCCCCACCAGATAGGGTGGCTGCATCTTGGTTCTTCCGTTCTTCCAAACGTGGGAAACGGGAGAAGACCTTCTTCAAGTTAGCTTGGTTTTCTTCTCGGTCTTTCTTCAAGAAAGCTCCCATTTCCAAGTTTTCCATAACGGTCAAGCCTGGAAAGACGTGGCGACCTTCTGGAACTTGAGAGAGTCCTGCTGCTACTATCTTTTGAGCTGGAACCTTTTGAATCTCCTGACCCAAAAACTCAATTTTCCCAGCACTTGGACGCACCAAACCTGAAATGGTACGAAGAATAGATGTTTTCCCAGCACCGTTAGCACCGATAAGAGAAACAACTTCTCCTTCATTTACCTCGAAACTGACATCACGGACAGCCTGGATCATGCCATAGTGTACAGAAAGATTTTCAACTTTTAACATAGACATTAGGCTTCACCTCCTAGATATGCTTCGATTACACGTTTGTTGTTCTTGATTTCATCTGGCGTTCCATGAGCAATCAATCGACCATATTCCAATACATAAATCCGTTCCGTTACTTCCATGACCAAGCTCATATCGTGCTCGATCAGCATGATCGTAATATTAAATTCTTTTTGAATGCGACGGATCAATTGGGTCAATTCTGCTGTTTCTTGAGGGTTCATCCCTGCAGCAGGTTCATCCAAGAAGAGGATTTTTGGCTCTGTCGCAAGGGCACGAACGATCTCCAAGTGACGTTGTTGTCCGTAAGCCAAGTTTTTAGCCAAGGTATCTGCTTCTTTTTCCAAACCGAAAATGGCTAACAATTCAAGGGCTTTTGCTTTCAAAGCTTCTTCATTCTTGTAATAGCTTGGCAAGCGGAAAAGACTCGCAAAGACATGTGGTTTGTGGTGGTTGGCAAAGGCAATCAAGACATTGTCCAAAACGCTCAAATCTTTAAAGAGACGAATATTTTGGAAAGTCCGTCCCAGACCACCTGCAGCGATTTTATAAGGTGCTTTACCATTTAATAGGTGACCATCTAAGGTAATGGTCCCTTCACTTGGTTCATACACTCCTGTTAGGAGGTTGAAGAGGGTTGTTTTACCGGCACCGTTGGGCCCGATCAACCCAACCAATTCCCCTTCATTGAGTTCCATGGTCACATCCCCAACGGCTGTCAAACCACCAAAGTTTTTTGTTAAATTTTTTACTTCAAGAAGTGCCATTAGTTAGCCTCCTTTTTTGAGAGTAGTTTTTTCAAGCTGAATTCCCATGTTCCAAGAAGACCACCTGGACGGAAGATCATCACGAGAATCAAAGCCAATGAGTAAATGATCATACGTACACTTGAGAAGTCTTGAAGCACCATGTTCAAGATCCCCAAGACGATAGCTGCTACAACTGTTCCTGACATTGATCCCAAACCACCAAAGACGACAATGATCAAGACATTAATAGTATTGGTGAAAGAATAATCTTTAGGAACAACGGAGCCGATAAAGCCAGCTTGGAGAGATCCAGCAATCGCCGCTGTGATCGCACCAAATACAAAGGCGATGACTTTGACTTTGGTCGTATTGATCCCAACAGATTCTGCTGCGATTTCATCTTCACGAACAGAGAGGGTAGAACGTCCAATTGGACTGCGTAAGAAGTTGATGGTAAAAATGGTCGTTATCACGACAAAAAGGTAAACCAATTGCCAGGTTGTAAAGGCTGGCAAACCAAGGATACCGGCGGCACCATTGGTGAGAGTACCACCATTGACGATCAAGATCCGGATGATTTCAGAAACCCCAAGTGTCGCAATCGCGAGGTAGTCCCCTTTCAAACGAAGGGTTGGAACCCCAACGATCAAGGCCACAGCACCTGCGATCAAAGCCCCTAAAACCATCGCTCCAAAGAAAGCCCCGTAGGTTGGTGATTTGGAGCCGAGAATGGCTGCAGAGTAGGCACCAATGGCCATAAATCCGGCATGACCGAGTGAGAATTGACCTGAAAAACCAACGATGAGGTTCAAACCAACTGCAAGGATAATATTAATTCCGATTTGTTCTAAAATTTGGATATAGAAGAGGTTGAGCACACCCGCTGCAACCAAGACTTGGATCAAGGCAAAACCTGCGACCAAAAGACCAAGCCAGACTAAATTCACTTTTAAATTTTGTTTCATGGCTTACACCTTCTCTTTCACATTTTTACCGAGGATACCTGCTGGACGGATGAGCAAGATCACAATCAAGATGGCATACACAATAGCATCACGGAAGTCTGAAAGACCAATCGCTGTAGCGAAAGTTTCCAATAAACCGATGACAAAGCCACCTAGGGCCGCGCCTGGAATGATTCCGATTCCTCCAAGAACGGCTGCGACAAAGGCTTTGATCCCTGGTGTCATCCCCATCAAAGGTTCGATTGAGTTGTAATACAAACCGATCAAAACCCCACCAGCACCCGCTAAGGCTGATCCCAAAGCAAAGGTAAAGCTGATGGTCCGGTTTACGTTAATCCCCATCAATTGAGCAGCATCGCTATCAACAGAAACGGCACGCATGGCTTTCCCCATCTTTGTCTTTTGGATAATAAATTGAAGAGCGACCATCAAGAAAATAGACACTCCTAAAATCATCAACTGAATGTTAGAGATCGAAATGGGACCAAAATTGTAACGAACAGTTTCAATGACTTGCGGGAAGGAACGGGTATTGGCCCCTACAAAGAAGACCATCCCATATTCAAGCAAGAAGGAAACCCCGATGGCTGTGATCAAGGCTGCAATCCGAGTCGAATGACGAAGCGGACGATAAGCCAGATATTCAATCACAACCCCTAAAATAGCTGTCCCGACCATAGCTAGAAGCAAGGCTACAAAGAAGTTAACTTTCAATGAGTTCAATAAGAAATACCCCATAAAGGCACCTACCATGTAGATATCCCCATGGGCAAAGTTGATCAATTTGATAATTCCATACACCATAGTATAACCAAGGGCCAAGAGTGCATAGACACTTCCCAAGATTAGACCGTTCACTAATTGCTGGAGCATTTGAACCATCCTTTCTAATAATAAAGAGCGAGGCCAGGAATTTTCATTCTCCCAGCCTCTTGTAAAAACAACAAATGATAATTAAGGTTTAACCGACTCAACTGACTCAACTTTACCATCTTTTAAGCCAATCATAAGTGCAGATTTAACCGGATTATGGTCTTTGTCAATAGACATTGTACCAGTAACACCTTCCAAGTCTTTCAACTTCGCAAGGTTGTCTTTCAATTCGACAGAGTTCTTAGCACCTTTAGATGCTTCTGCAACCATGTAAACTGAATCATATGCCAAAGCTGCAAACATTGAAGGTTCTTCGTTGTATTTTGCTTTATAAGCTTCTACGAATTTCTTGGCTTTATCAGTCATTTCACCTTCAGTAGAGAATCCAGCTACGTAGTAGATGTCTGTAGCTGCAGCAGGTGTTGCTTGTTCAACGAATTTAGCATCGCTAAATCCATCACCACCAATGATTGGTTGTTTGATTCCCATACCACGTGCTTGGTTTACAATTTTACCAGTTTCAGTGTAGTACCCTGGAAGGACAATCGCATCGAAGTCTTTGTCTTTGATTTTTGTAAGAGCAGCTTGGAAGTCAGTATCCTTAGATTGGAAAGTTTCTGTTGCTACGATTTCACCTTTATAAGATTTCTTAAAGGCTTCAGCAATCCCTTTAGCATAGTCAGATGAATTATCGTAGTAAAGAACAACTTTCTTCGCTTTCAAGTTATCCGTTGTATATTTAGCAATGATTTGTCCTTGGAAGCTATCGATGAAGGTTGCACGGAAAAGGTAATCTTGACCTTTTGTCAAATTATCTTGTGTTGCAGATGGTGTTACCAATGGAACACCTGCTTTACCAGCATTCGCAACAGCTGCGGCAGTGGCACCTGAAGTAGCAGGCCCTACAAGAGCGTTCACTTTTGATTGAGTGACAAGGTTTGTAGTGATTGTAGCTGCTTCAGCTGTTTCAGATTTGTTATCTTTGTCTGTGACAACAATCTTCTTACCATCAGCTCCACCATTAGCATTGATTTCATCAACGGCTAATTGAGCACCTTTTTGTTCAGCACTACCATATGCTGCTACTTCACCAGTTTTTTCAAAGTTAAAACCGATTTTTAGTTCTTTGCCGATTTCGTTACCAGTTGTGTTTGAACCTGAAGTTGAAACTTCACCACAGGCCGCAAGAAGAGCGACACTTGCAATTGTTAAAAATGAAAGAGCAAATTTTTTCTTCATTTGTAATAATCTCCTTAAATAATCTTAAAATAAATACATATTAAGAATATACCGAATTATCTGACAATTGTCAATATAAAAAACGCAATCCTTTAAATGATTGCGTTTTCTACTTGTGTTTCATCCTGTTGACGATGCAAACTTCCTACAAAATCACGATCCAATTCTTGAATATGGCAAATTTGAACCTTCTTTACAAAGCGTTCTTTTTTTAATTGCTGCATAATTTCAAGAACTTGAGGACTATCGACATAGACCTGGACATAGCGCATTTTTTTGGAATGATAGATCACATCCCCAATTTCCTGTAATTTCTTTGCATCTCGATTATAATACAATTTTACAATTAAGCCTGTTCTAGCTTGCTTCTCAAACATACACAATCCCTTTCTGCTTCTGTTACAAGTATAGCAAATTTCAGGTAAAAATACTATCTTTTTCTAGAAAGTAAAGAATGTCTTAAAAAAACCTCTCCTGTCAAAGGAGAGGGCTGGATGGTTAAGATTTCTTATCCGAGATTGTTGTTAGCCATGATTTCATCGATGAAACCATAAGCTAAGGTTTCTTCTGCAGTCATCCAATTATCCCGTTCTGCATCAGCGTGGATTTTCTTGATGGTTTGACCTGAATTTTCTGCCAAGATTTTTTCCAATCTGTGACGTGTTTTCAAGAGGTGTTCTGCTGCAATGGCCATATCCGTTTGTTGAGTACCGCCACCAGTACCACCCATTGGTTGGTGGATCATGTACTCAGCATTTGGCAACATGAAGCGTTTGCCTTTGGCACCACTTGATGCAATCACAGTCCCCATTGAAGCTGCCATCCCCATGACGATGGTTTGGACGTCTGATTTGATAAAGTTCATGGTATCGACGATTGCCAAACCTGCAGAGACAGAGCCTCCTGGCGTATTGATATACATATAGATATCTTTGGTATTATCTTGGGCATCCAAGAAGAGTAATTGGGCAATAATCGAATTGGCCATTTGGTCTTCTACCGGTCCTGTCACCATGATAATACGGTCTTTTAAGAGGCGTGAGTATATGTCGTATGAGCGTTCGCCACGACTAGTTTGTTCAATTACTACTGGAATCATTCATTCATCTCCTTTTATCCATTATAACCGGCACCATCTCACGAGTTTCATCCGGTTGATTCGAGAGGCTAGCTCTCCTTCCATTCTTTATAAAAGCTATTATATCCCATTGGTCAACAAAGGTCAAATTTTTACTTTCCTAAAGATAGATTGGAAATGTGCTTATTTGGTACCAAACAAACGGTCCCCAGCATCACCTAAACCTGGAACGATATAGCCGTTTTCGTTGAGCCGTTCATCCAAGGCTGCAGCAAAGATTTCGACATCTGGATGAGCTGTTTGAAGAGCTTCCACTCCTTCTGGTGCTGCAACTAAGCAGACAAATTTAATATGGCTTGCACCACGTTTCTTTAATGAATCTACCGCTAGGATTGCAGATCCCCCAGTCGCCAACATTGGGTCTACCACAAAGATTTGACGTTGGTCGATATCTTCTGGCAATTTCACCAAGTATTCAACTGGTTTCAAGGTTTCTTCATCGCGGTACATTCCGATGTGACCAACTTTAGCAGCGGGTACCAAACTCAAGAGTCCGTCTACCATCCCGATCCCTGCACGAAGAATTGGAACAATCGCTAGTTTTTTACCAGCAATCTGTTTTTGAACTGTTTTTGTAATGGGTGTTTCGATTTCTACATCTTCAAGAGGAAGTTCGCGCAAAACTTCGTATCCCATCAACATAGCAATTTCATCTACTAATTCACGAAAAGCCTTTGTAGAGGTATCAGTACGACGCAAAATAGACAATTTATGCTGAATCAGTGGATGTTTAATAACTTCAAGTTTTCCCATTGTGGTTCCTTCTTTCTCTATATTCATCTTATTATATCAAAAAGGAAGAAAAAGGCCTACAAATATGCAAACCTTTTCTTTTCTTATTTTAATGACTAGCTTATAGCCACTCCTTGTACTTGCCAATATAATAGTGTTTGACCAGGGTGACACTTGCCATATAAAGGAAGAGAATTCCCGCTAGTAATAGGAAGTAAAGACTATTTAGTGGCGCTACTTTCAATAAGGAAGCCAGTGGGCCATATGGTAGGAAGGTCACAAAGAGGGCTCCCAATAGGGTCGTTGCCATGACTGCAAGGGCTGGCCGACTTTGAACAAAGGGCAATTTTGGAGAGCGGAGCATATAGATGACCATAGTTTGGGACCACATGGACTCAATGAACCAGCCGGTTTGAAAGAGCATGATGAAGAGTCCCGCACTGTCTGCTCCATGGACATAGCCATAGCCTGTAATCATAGGTACGATGATAAAGTAGAGAGCGATAAAGGTCAAGATGTCAAAGACAGAGGAAATAGGACCAAACCAGGCCATAAAGCGGGTAATGGATTTTGCTTCCCAAATCCGAGGTTTCTTCAAGAAGTCCTTATCAACCCGGTCAAAAGGCAAGGCGATACAGGAAAGGTCATAAACCAAGTTTAAAACGATGAGATGGATAGGGGCCATTGGAAGAAAAGGAAGGAAAATACTAGCAAAGAGAAGGGAGAAGATATTCCCAAAGTTGGAAGAAACTGTCATCTTGATGTACTTGGTCATGTTGGCATAAACCTTGCGTCCTTCTACCAAGCCTTTTTCGAGGACCATCAAGTCCTTATCTAGGAGGATAACATCTGCTGTTTCTTTGGCAATATCGACAGCTGTATCAACCGAAATACCCACATCTGCCACTTTCATAGAAGGAGCATCATTGATGCCATCTCCCATATAGCCGACCTTATGGCCATTTGCTTTGAGCTGCAAGATAATGCGTGCTTTTTGATCTGGAGATAATTTTGCAAAAACGGTGGTGGTTTCGACTGCTTGGGCCAAGTCTGAATCAGAGAGACTGTCGATATCGCTACCCAGCAAAATGCGGTCAACATCCAGTCCCACCTTTTCACAAACCGCTTGGGTCACTTTCTCATTATCACCCGTAAGGATTTTAGTAGCAACTCCGTATTCCGCAAGGGTATTGATGGCTGGTGCTGCAGATGGTTTTGGTGGATCTAAGAAGGCTAGGTAGCCCGTCAAGATCATGTCAGCTTCATCTGCTACTTCAAAGGCATAGCCTTCCTCAAGATTTGATTTGTAACTAACCCCTAGCACGCGCAAACCTTGTTCATTCAGCTGAGCCACCTCTGCCAAGACGTCTTCCCGCACTTGATCTGTTAGGGGGATAATCTCATCCTTGTATTCTACATAGTTAGAGACTGCTAGCATTTCTTCCAAGGCTCCCTTGGTGACCATGCTCACGATTCCCCCCTCATCTTTGACAATGACACTCATCCGCCGGCGTTCAAAGTCAAAAGGCAATTCATCAATTTTTTGGAAGCTTTGGTCCAAGCCTCTGACAATCTCATGTTTTTTTGCTTCTCTTTCTGTCCGGCTGATAATAGCGCGATCCATTAAGTTTTTGAGGCCGGTTTGGAAGTAAGAATTGAGATAGGCCCGACGAAGGACAGACAAATCCAAGTCCCCACGAATGTCGAGGGGGTATTCGAGTACAATCTCATCTTGGGTCAAGGTTCCTGTCTTGTCCGTACAGAGGATATCAATAGCGCCTAGATCTTGAATAGCGTTGAGCTTTTTGATGACCACCTTTTCTTTGGCCATGATAATGGACCCCTTGGCCAAGCTAGCTGTGATAATCATTGGGAGCATTTCCGGAGTCAAGCCCACCCCTACACTAAGGGCAAAGACCCCTGCTTCCAGCCAGTCCCCATCTGTCAAACCATTGATAAAGAAGACGATGGGTACCATGACCATCATGAGTCGGATCAACAACCAAGAGATGGTGTTCATTTCTCGTTCAAAAGAGGTTGGTTCATCATAAGTATTGATGGTTTGCTCAATCGCTCCCATCATGGTTTCATCCCCAACGACCAAGACCAAGGCTGTTGCTCGACCTGAGATGACGTTGGTCCCCATGAAAGCTAGACTTTCACTCTCCAAAAGACTGTCCAGATTTTGGCCAGTCGCTTTTTTCAAGCAGACTTTTTCGACAGCATCGCTCTCTCCAGTCAAACCAGACTGTTGAACGAAGAAGTCTCGAGAATCTAACAAGACCACATCCGCTGGGATCATGTCGCCTGCACTCAGTTTGATCAAGTCTCCCACAACGATCTCATCAATGGGAATTTCTTCTTCCTTGCCTTCTCTAATCACTGTTGCTGTATTGACAATCATGCGAGAAAGGTTGCTAGCAGCCTTGTCACTTCGCAATTCTTGGATAAAGCGAATCCCTCCAGAGAGAAGGACGAGAACGACGATGATGAGAGAGGTCGTTGGATCTTCCTCACCTGGTTTGGCTAACCAAACATTGGTCACCAGAGAAACAAGGGCAATGAGCAGTAAGATGACTGTGAAGGGATTGATGATGGATTCAACAATCCGTTTCCAGATAGAATCATCTTGCCCCTTTGTGAGGACATTTTCTCCATAGCTATCCCGGTTTTCCTCTACTTGGTCTTCCGTCAAGCCAGACCAGCTAGATTGATAGGTTGCTAAGGTTCTTGTTTCTGCATCTTGCAATGCAGCAATGAGTCTTTCTTTTGTTGTTTGCATTGGAATCTCCTTTTAAATCAGGAGCCAAACGCTTATAGAGTCCCGATGACACAAATCAGCGATTGGCTGGCTATGTGCGGTTCGGGATGATCGTCGATTTGTATCATAGTGCTCTCCTTTTCTACTTGATAGGTTAGAGGCTTCTTAAGCATTAGAAAAGAGCCCTCCCCTTTTACAGGTAGGACTCATTAAACTCGCCGTTTATTTTTTAATAAAAATTCTCAAAAAATAGACCGTCCAAGCTTTAGCTCCGCAAGGCAATGAAATGAGCTTAGTCTTGACCTTTGCGATCAGGACTGTTGACCAACGAGTAGTGTCTCCACTGCTTTGCGGTAGTCATCCGTATCCTTGTGGTAGCCTCACCTACCGTTATTCCCCTTGAGTATACTCCTCCCCTATAGAAAAGTCAACCCTTAAAATCAACCTTTTTTAGGAAAATTTGTTACAATCCGATCAACAATCTCTTGGACTAGGGTTTTCGGAGCTGCCACATTCAAACGGGCATGTTGCTTCCCTTCTACTCCAAAGTCTGTCCCTTTATTGAGGATGACCTTAGCCTGGTCATGAAGTCGAGCATGGAGTTCTTCCTCTGACAAACCGTAGGCAGAAAAATCAAGCCAGAGTAGATAAGTCCCTTGCGGTTTCATCACACCAATGTCTGTCTGCTCACGCAAAACTTCTACAGTGTAGTTGATATTTTCTTCCAAGACTTCCTTTAAGTCCTCTAACCAAGCCTTTCCCTTCTGATAGGCTACTTCGGTGGCGATAAAGCCAAGGGCAGAAATCTCATGTTGATTGTTTCGCAACTGCCGAGCTTGGAAGGATTTCCTTAGTGCATCATTTTCGATGATGGCATAGGAATTTTTTGTCCCTGCGATGTTGAAGGTTTTGGTCGCACTCGATAAGACAAGGGTGAAATCCTTAAAGCTTGGATCTACCGTATTAAAACATACGTGTCGATTTCCAAATAGCGCCAAGTCTTGGTGAATTTCATCTGAAACAAGCAAGACCCCATATTTTTGACAGAGACGACCAATCTTTTCTAGGACTTCTCGTTCCCAGACGCGACCGCCTGGGTTATGAGGATTGCACAGGATGTAGAGCTTGACTTGGTGCTCCACAAAGTCTTTTTCCAATTGCTCAAAATCAATTTGGAAGAGTCCATCCACTTCTACTAAGGAATTAGTCACTAATTTGCGTTGATTGAGGCGGACGCTACGGGCAAAGGGTGGATAAACTGGCGTATTGATGAGAACAGCCTCGCCTTCCTTAGTGAAAGCCTGAATAGCCGTTGAAATAGACGGAACCACACCTTCCATAAAGACAATGGCTTCCTTCTCAAACACATATCCATGCTCTGACTTTTCCCACTCCTGAACAGCTCGGTAAAGCTCTTCACTAGGATAAGTGTAGCCGTAGACTAATTGATCTGCGTAATCTCGAATGGCTTGGCGAACCGCAGGCAAGGATTCAAAATCCATATCTGCAATCCAAGCAGGAAGAAGTTCTGGATCTTGCTCTGACTCCTTCCATTTGCTAGTGTGGTGCCCCAAACGATTAGGGACAGTCAAAAATTGTTCTTTTCCCATGATGGACTCCTATCTAGCCAATGCTTGTTCTAAATCCTCAATCAAATCCCGTGCATCTTCAATTCCGATGGAAAGGCGAAGCAAGTCATCCGTTAACCCATAGGAATGACGAACCTCTGCAGGAATATCTGCGTGGGTCTGTGTAGTTGGGTAGGTAATCAAACTCTCCACTCCACCTAAGCTTTCTGCAAAGGTAAAGACTTGCAAGTGGTTCAAAATGGTTGGAATCTTTTCTTGGTGGCTTACTTTAAAGGAAACCATGCCTCCCTTGCCGGTATACAAAACTTCCTTAACGGCTGGATGCCCCTTCAAGAATTCCACTACCTTCTTCGCGTTTTCTGTAGAGCGCTCCATTCGAAGGGCTAAGGTTTTTAACCCACGGATCAATTGGTAGCTGTCAAAAGGAGAGAGAACAGCTCCAGTTGTGTTTAAGTTATAAAAGAGTTGCTCATAGAGACCTTCATCATCAGTCACTACAACACCAGCCAAAACGTCATTATGACCCGCTAGATATTTGGTCGCTGAGTGGAGGACGATATCTGCTCCTTCTTCAATTGGACGTTGGTAGATAGGGCTATAGAAGGTGTTGTCTACAATCACTTTTGCCCCTTTTTCATGAGCGAGTTTAGCTAATTTCTGGATGTCAAACTCCAGCATGAGTGGGTTAGTAGGCGTTTCAATATAGAGAATATCCACCTCTCCCTTCAATCCCTCTACCAATTCTTCTTCAGAATTTGCATAGGTAAAGAAAAAGCGTCCTTCTTGTTCCATTTGGTTGAACCAACGGAAAGAGCCTCCATAAAGATCTCTTACTGCCAAAACCTTACTGCCAACAGGAAAAATACTAAAGGCTAAGACAATGGCAGACATACCTGAGCTCGTCACCAAGGCATGCTCTGCACTCTCAATAGCTGCCAAGGTCTTTTCAGCGTTTACCCGAGTCGGATTCTTGGTACGGATATAGTCAAAACCAGTAGATTGACCAAACTCTGGATGCTGGTAAGTGGTTGAAAAATGAAGCGGAGTAATCAAAGCCCCTGTTGCTGGATCCGACTTGATTCCCGCTTGAGCTAGGATGGTGTTAATATTCTTTTTGTGACTCATACAAACCTCCAATGGACGTAAATTCAATTGTCTCTATTGTATCACTTCTTTAGATGATTCGGTTTTTCCTTTTTCAAGAGCTAGATATAGCTTCAAACTATAATGAAAAAAAGAGGTGGGATAGCCCCAACCTCTACTGGTTATGAAATATGAAATTTATTTCGAAGACTAGCTGCCTTGCTACCAATGAAGCGATCTAAAAAACGAAGACGAAGACCGAGGCCACCGTATACGACGATTCCAACACCACCAATCAGAGCTACATAAATCATGCTGGTCACTCGACCATTTGGTTTGATCACCAAGCCGAGGATAAAGCCTGCAACTAGGACCACCAAGAGCATGATCAAGGTGAGAATGGCTGTCAATAAGCTCCGTTTGAAGACTGTCTTGCGATTGAAATGAGTCACCTGATGAATTTCCTTGTACATAAGAACAATCGGAATCATGAGACCAATTGTAGTAGAAAGAAGAGGACCATAGGCTTTAAAGACATAAATGAACGGTACTTGGAGAATCAGTTTTACCAATACTCCATAGCCAAAGTAAAGAATTGCCTTCCGATTTTGGAAAAGAGCCTGGATCATTGGAGAGAGAACCGTATACAAGCCTAGGATGACCGTTTGTAACATGGCTAAGATAAAGAGTCCCAAAGCCAGGGAATCTGGTTTCCCGTAAAAGACCGTATAGAGAGGCTCTGCAATGGCTACTGCTCCAATCGTCGCTGGAAGCAAGAAGGCTACTAGCATGGTCAAATTATCTTGAACCAGCTTACCTGCAGCCCGGAAATCACCCTTGACATAGTTCTCTGTAAGAAGAGGGATTCCCACCCCACCGATCGATGTCGCAACTGCAATTAAAATCATGGTGATCTTGTTCGGATTCGCTGAAAAGTAGCTGAACTGAACCAACAGCTCTGAACGAGTGAAGTTGGTGAACCAAGACATGACATTGCTATAGGTCATCTGGTCGATAATTTGAAAGAGTTGAATGGCTGATCCTGTCACAATGAACGGAATTGCTTCACGAATAGTATCCCACAAGAGAGCCTTGGTATCAATCTGGCTATCAGACTCTGGGCGATGGATAATGTGCTGTAGAAGCCCTGTTTTCCAGAGGTAATAGACGAGGACTAGAAGACTCGCTCCCATCCCAATAAAGGCTGCAAAAGTGGACTGGGTCACAGCTTCAACGTAATCACCTGAGCCTACCTTCATAATGAAGTAGGCTGTCAAGAGCATCCAGATAACCCGAATCACTTGCTCAGCAATTTGACTGATAGCATAAGGTTTCAGATTGTTATGCCCTTGGAAGAAGCCACGAATGACACTCATGGAAGGGAAAATCAAGACTGCCCAAGACAAGCTCTGCATGACAGGGATTAGGTCTTTCCCACCTCCTGATAGGTTTGCAAAGACTGGAGAAAGCACATACATGATAATGGCAAAAACCAAGCCCAATAAAGACATGAACTTAAGGAAGCCACGAATCATGGCAAAACTGTGCTCTTCTTGTCCCTTGGTATTGTACTTGGCCACTTGCTTAGCGACTGCTACCGGGACGCCTGCTGTTGAAATCAGCAAAAACCAAGCGTAGATATTGTAGCCCATAGTGAAGAGACCGTTTGCCTCTGCTCCATGTTTGCCCATCCAGATATACCAAGGGATGATATAGGCTGCACCTAAGAGACGACTAATGAAATTGCTGGCTGTTAACCAGACTGTACCTCGAAGCATCTGGGCCTGTTGATTACTTGTTTCGTTACTCATATGTTTCCTCTACTTTATAGTCTTCTTTATTATAAACTTTTCCTTTACACTTGTAAAATAAGGTCTTTCAGTTTAAAATAGGATTATGATAAAGATAGAAACTGTACTAAACATTTTAAAAGAGGATCACAACTTTCGTGAGATCCTACAAGACGGAGAATACCACTATTCAGCAAGTGGTGTTTCTTTTCATCAAATAAGCTACGATAGTCGAAAGGTCAACGCTGAGACCCTCTTTTTTGTCAAGGGGGCAAATTTCAAGAAAGAATTTTTGGAACAAGCAATCGAGCAAGGTCTCCAGTTCTATGTCGCTGAGCAAGAGTTTGAGGTCAGCATCCCAGCCATTATCGTTACGGATATCAAACAGGCTATGAGCTTGATTGCCATGGAATTCTATGGCCACCCTGAGCGCCAGCTAAAACTCTTAGCCTTTACAGGGACCAAGGGCAAAACGACTTCTGCTTACTATGCCTACAAGATTCTTGAGCAAGGCCACCGTGCAGCCATGCTATCCACTATGAATACAACCTTGGATGGTAAGACCTTCTTCAAATCAACCTTGACCACTCCAGAAAGTATTGATCTTTTTGAAATGATGGCCCAAGCGGTTGCCAATGATCGGACCCACCTGATTATGGAAGTTTCCAGCCAAGCTTATTTGGTGAAACGGGTTTACGGTCTGACCTTTGATGTCGGTGTCTTCCTCAACATCAGCCCTGACCATATTGGACCAATTGAGCATCCAACCTTCGAAGACTATTTCTACCACAAACGTCTCTTGATGGAAAATAGCCGTGCTGTTGTCGTCAATAGCGATATGGATCATTTTGAGATTCTTGCGGAGCAGGTTGCTGAGCAAGACCACGACTTCTACGGTAGTCAATCAAGCAACCAAGTCCACAATTCAAAAGCCTTTAGCTTTTCGGTCACTGGCAAGCTGGCAGGAGATTATGATACCCAGCTCATCGGTCACTTCAACCAAGAAAATGCTGTGGCAGCAGGTCTTGCCTGCCTTCGCCTAGGAGCGAGCCTCGGGGATATCCAAAAAGGGATTGCTAAGACGCGCGTTCCTGGCCGAATGGAAGTCTTGACTCAGAAAAATGGGGCCAAGGTCTTCATCGACTATGCCCATAATGGAGATAGCTTGAAAAAACTGCTCTCAGTTGTCGAAACCCATCAAACGGGGACCATTTCACTAGTCCTTGGATCAACCGGTAATAAGGGAGAGAGCCGCCGCAAAGACTTTGGCTTACTTTTAGAAGAACATCCTGAGATCCAAGTCTTCCTCACAGCTGATGATCCCAACTATGAAGATCCTTTGGCTATCGCTGAAGAGATTAGTAGTTTCATCACGCGACCTGTCGAAAAAATCGCAGATCGCGAGCAAGCCATTCAAGTGGCTATGGCAACGACCAGCAAGCCTGAAGATGCTGTTATTATCGCTGGAAAAGGAGCTGACTGCTACCAAATCGTCAATGGCGTAAAAGAAGAATATCCGGGTGATGCCGCCATTGCTGAACGTTATCTATAATCAAACGAAACAAGGCTAGGAAATTTTCCTAGCCTTGTTTATTGTTTGATAAACATCAGCCTTTCCTTGTCCAAGTCCACTGCTAATTCATATTTGCCTTCATCATTTTTGCGGATATAGCCTAAGACTTCTAAACTATCGACAAAGATATCTCTGCGCTTTTGCTGGACTTCTTCTTTTTTGAGGAACTTGAGCAAAAAGCTGGTCATATACTTGAGAGCATACTCGGGATTGACATCGCCCAAAATAGCATAGAGCTTTTCTTGTTCCTCTGTCAATGGATATTGGTGTTGCACCTTGTAGAAGTAATTGGAAAGTGTCTGTGCATTTCGTTCGAAGTCAGTCTCCTCTATGAGAATTGCTGCATTGGTAGTATTGTGGAGTTCTGTTTGGAAGACCTTGGCTTTTAATTCTTGATAAACTGCACTGTCCTCTCGAACAAAGACCTCTTGATCCAGTTCAACTCGATCAGCTGACTCTAAGAAAGGCAAATTGAGAGTGTAGCGTTTATTTTCTCGAAGGATGAAGCCCGCTTTGATATACTCCTCCATCAGCTTATCCACTGGTTGATCTGAAAATTGGGCCTTGATTTGCCGCAGGATCACATCATCCTGCTGGTCCAGATAGTTGATCAAGTCCTTGAAAAATGGCTGACGTGTCAAACGTGTGGAATTAATGATTCGAATCATCCAAATACCTTTCTTTAAACTGTAGACGGGGAGACTGAGCTAACTGACTCGGGTTAGTCCCGGGCTGATCTAGGGGAACAGCTAGTCCGAGTTCCTTGTAGTAATTCAGCCAGAACGGACTAATCTCCTCTTCCCCATCTCCAAACTTCATGGGAATGGTTTCAAAGATAGGAATTAGTTCAGCGATGAATTGGGAACAATAGAAACCATCTCCATCTGGATAAAAGGACGCATTGTAGGGAGACCCTAAAAGGTTTTCTGCCCGCTTTTCGACCTCTGGACAATCAATCTGTACATAGCGATAAAGGTCATAGACTTTTCCAGCTTCAAAGAAATCTTCGGGTGACTGGGAAAGAACACCGCCTTCCATCGTAGCATGATAGACCTGTCCGTCCAAAAAGATAGCCACATGGCTGTAGTTACCTGTCGAAGTCTGAATGGCCTGCCCCATTTCCGTATCTTCTCTCACAAAAATCAAATCACCATTTTCTAACATACTTCTCTCCTAGCAAAAAAGGAGTCGAAACTCCTTTTTTATAATGGGTTTCCCCATTTATCATTATGCATTAAAGCTTTCAGTCAATTGAGGAACCACTTGTTTCTTACGTGAAACGGCACCTGGAAGGAAAGCGTGATTGTTTTCAAGTTTGAAGTTGAAAGCTGCTTCTACCTTGTCCATATTAGCACCAAGGGCCAAAATTTCTGAGTTTGAGTTGACAATATCTGTAATCATCAAGACAAAGTCAGAGTAGCCGTTAGCTGCATTTGCGGCTTGGATGGCTGCTTCGATTTCAGCTTGGCGTTCCAAAACTTCAGCAATATCAACTGTGTTCACTTGAGCCACACGAACGTTGTTTCCGTTCAATTCAAAAGTCTTAGCATCGATGTCAATCAACTCTTCTGCTGATTTGCTTGCCAAGTTGGTACCAGCCTTGAGCATGGCAAGACCGTATTCTTCCAAGTTGACACCAGCCAATTCTGCCAATTCAGGCGCAATCACTTTATCAGATGGGTGTGTTGTTGGAGATTTCAAAAGGAGGGTATCTGAGATCAAACCTGAAAGCATCAAACCAGCGATTTCTTTTGGCACTTCTACACCGTGTTCTTTGAACATGCGGTACACGATAGAAGATGCTGATCCAACTGGTTCCAAACGCATGTAAAGTGGGCTGGCAGTTTCAAAGTTAGCCACACGGTGGTGATCCACCACACCATATACTTCTACTTCAGCGATATCTGAAACAGATTGTTGGAATTCATTGTGGTCCGTCAAGATGACTTGCTCTGCACCTTCTGCTTTGGCTGATGTGATGACGCGTGGTGCTTCCACACCAAAATAGTCCAACACGAAAGCTGTTTCTTCATTTGGAGTTCCAAGAGCCACTGCTTCTGTATCCAAACCATAAGCTTCTTTTGCAAGATAAGCAAAAGCTACAGATGAGCCGATGGCATCTGAGTCAGGATTTTGGTGACCAAAAACGAGAATTTTTGACATGTTTCTACCTCTTCATTTTCATTTGTATATTCACTCTATTTTAGCACGTTTTTCCGTTTAAAGAAAGGGAATAGTGATGCTTTTCATCAGAAAAAGACAGCTGGAAGGACCAACTGTCTCGATCTATTTTATCCTTTAACCCGTTTCAAGTAATCTTGGTAACTTTCAGTTTCCATCAAGTCCTTCGCATTTTGGACCCGTTCTTTTGTCGGTGGTTTCACACCCTCCAACTTGTAAGGAATGCCCAATTCCCGCCATTTGAACTCACCCATGGTATGGTAAGGCAAAATCTCAAATTTATCGACATTTTTAAGGGTTTTAACAAATTTCCCAAGTTCGATCAAATCATCATCTCGGTCTGTAAGCCCAGGGACCAAAACGTGACGAATCCAGACGGGTTTTCCAATATCAGACAAATACTTGGCACAGGCTAAAATATTCTTGTTCGTTTGACTGGTTACAAATCTGTGCCGTTCATCGTTAATTTCCTTGATATCCAGAAGCACCAAGTCTGTCACTGCCATTAATTTATCAAATTTTTCCAGGTAACGAGGGGTATTGCGGAAAGGCAGAGCACAGGTATCCAAGGTACAATGAATGCCCAATTCTTGAGCCTTGGTGAAGAGGGCAATCAAAAAGTCTATCTGCAAGAGGGCTTCTCCACCACTAACCGTGATCCCACCTTTTTGACCCCAAAATCCACGATAGCGGAGGGCTTCTTCTAGGACATCATCCACTGTTCGTTCTCTAGACATGTTGGTTTCCATAGCCCAAGTATCCGGGTTATGGCAATACTGACACCGCATTTGACAGCCTTGAAGAAAGACAATAAAACGGATCCCTGGTCCATCCACTGCACCGAAGCTTTCTGTAGAGTGTACCATTCCTGTTACTTTTCCATAGTCAACTGTTTCATTTTCCATGTCTTGTCCTTCTCTCTTGAAAACGTTTTATGGTTTTATTATACCATGATTCCTTGTGAATAAAAGGATTTTAGTGATTTTTTAGAAAATAAACTGTTTTTCAATTTCAACCCATTGTATTAGTACAGGCCCTTCCAGTCGCTCTTGGCTGATCCTATTCTCTCTGGCAAAAAAAGAAAACGAAGAGCCGTTTTCTTTTTTTTAATATCTTAAGAATCTTGATCTCACCAATCGATAATCGCGACAAAATCTTACTGGATCTTGGAAAAGACCAACACGTGGTGACGGTCCGCTCCCAAGTTCACCTAGCAGACGGACGACAATTCCAGTTCACCGAAAGTCGACACAAATTAGACAAGTTTCATTTTGTCGACTATGCAAAAAGACATCAAAAATAAAGTACTCCGCTGACAGTTGAGAATGGACTCAACTGTTTTTTTACGATATCCGAAAATGAAAACCGTTTTCAGCCCAAAATAATAGCTAATTTATCTCTTATTTCTCTACTATTTCAAGAAATAACACTCTCAAATATGCATCTTACCTAAAAGCTATTGACATTTTCCTGTTTCCCTATTAAATTGGATATGATAGAAATAAATATGAAGGGACTGTCTTTAACTAAAAATGTAAGCGGTCTCAAAAATTAGAGGAGAGTTCTATGGACCAAAGATTTTTGGAAAAATCCTGTCGTTATAGTATCCGCAAACTAACTGTTGGTACGGCTTCTGTTTTATTAGGAGCCATTTTTCTCGGCTCACACCAGGTAGGTGCTGATAGTATTGTTGGAAGCCAAAACGAAAGCAACCACCTTGAAGCTGCCCCAGCCATAGAGAGCCCGATTGATGGAACCGGAGAAGCCAAACCAGAAAATCCGTATAGCGCTCCTATTTCTGAAGAAAAAAGCTCGTCACCTGATACAGAAGTTCAAAGCAAGCATACAGCCACTTCGACTACTTCGATTGAGCCAAATGAAGAAAGGGAAACTATGAAAGTTGAGACTCCCGTGGCCAAACAAACAGATTATCATTTAAGCTACAATCAACCTGCTGCTGCTAGCTATGATGGGTGGGAAAAGCAAGCTCTCCCAGTCGGAAATGGAGAAATGGGCGCTAAGGTTTTCGGACTCATCGGCGAGGAAAGAATCCAATACAACGAAAAAACTCTTTGGTCTGGTGGACCACAACCGGATAGCACCGACTACAACGGAGGAAACTACCAAGATCGCTACAAAGTCTTAGCAGAAATCCGTAAGGCCCTTGAAGCCGGAGACCGCCAAAAAGCGAAACAGTTAGCCGAAGAAAATCTAGTAGGACCAAACAACGCTCAATACGGACGCTACTTATCTTTCGGTGATATCTTCATGGTCTTTAACAACCAAAAGAAAGGTTTGGAGAACGTTACCGACTATCACCGTGACTTAGATATTACCGAAGCTATCACAACTACTTCTTATAGCCAGGATGGAACCACCTTTAAACGCGAAACCTTCTCTAGCTATCCGGATGATGTTACTGTGACCCATTTGAGTAAAAAAGGGGATAAGACCCTCGATTTTACCCTTTGGAATAGCTTGACAGAGGATTTACTTGCGAATGGTGACTACTCTTGGGAATATTCGAAGTATAAACAAGGGGCAGTCACGACCGATTCAAATGGTATCTTGCTCAAGGGGACTGTCAAAGACAATGGTCTTCAATTTGCCTCTTATCTTGGAATCAAGACAGATGGACAAGTCACTGCCCAAGATGGCTATTTGACTGTCACTGGAGCCAGCTATGCGACCCTTTTACTCAGTGCCAAGACTAATTATGCTCAAAATCCAAAAACCAATTACCGCAAGGATATTGACGTAGAAAATACTGTTAAGTCTATCGTAGAAGCTGCCAAGACAAAAGATTATGAAACTCTAAAAAATAACCACATCAAGGACTATCAAAGTCTCTTCAATCGTGTTCAACTAAATCTTGGTGGTAATAAGTCTAGCCAAACGACAAAAGAAGCTCTCCAAACCTATGATCCTACAAAAGGACAAGAACTAGAAGAGCTCTTCTTCCAATACGGCCGTTACCTCCTCATCAGCTCTTCTCGTGACCGGACAGATGCCCTTCCTGCTAACTTGCAAGGTGTCTGGAATGCTGTAGATAATCCACCTTGGAACGCTGATTACCACCTCAATGTCAACCTACAAATGAACTATTGGCCTGCCTACATGAGTAATCTTGCAGAAACGGCTAAGCCAATGATCAATTATATCGATGACATGCGTTACTATGGCCGTATTGCTGCTAAAGAATATGCCGGTATCGAATCCAAAGAAGGTCAGGAAAATGGATGGCTGGTTCATACTCAGGCGACACCATTTGGATGGACTACTCCTGGTTGGAATTATTATTGGGGTTGGTCTCCTGCTGCCAATGCTTGGATGATGCAGAATGTCTATGACTACTATAAATTCACCAAGGATGAGGCTTATCTCAAAGAAAAGATTTACCCAATGCTCAAGGAAACAACCAAGTTCTGGAATTCCTTCTTGCACTACGACAAGGCTAGTGACCGTTGGGTTTCTTCTCCGTCTTACTCGCCAGAGCATGGTACTATCACGATCGGAAATACTTTCGACCAATCTCTAGTTTGGCAACTCTTCCACGACTATATGGAGGCAGCCAATCACCTCAATGTCGACCAAGATTTGGTGACAGAAGTGAAGGCTAAATTTGACAAGCTCAAACCACTCCACATCAACCAAGACGGCCGTATCAAGGAATGGTACGAGGAAGACAGTCCTCAATTCACCAACGAAGGCATTGAAAACCACCACCGTCACGTTTCTCATCTAGTTGGACTCTTCCCAGGTACTCTATTTGATAAGGACCAGCCTGAATATCTGGAGGCCGCACGAGCAACCCTGAACCATCGTGGAGATGGTGGAACAGGTTGGTCCAAGGCTAATAAAATTAACCTCTGGGCTCGTCTCTTAGACGGAAACCGCGCTCATCGTTTATTGGCAGAACAGCTAAAATCTTCAACTCTAGAAAACCTCTGGGATACCCATGCGCCTTTCCAAATCGATGGGAACTTTGGTGCAACCAGTGGGATGGCAGAAATGCTCCTTCAGTCTCACACAGGCTATATTGCCCCATTACCAGCCCTTCCAGATGCTTGGAAAGACGGTCAAGTCTCAGGTCTCGTGGCCCGTGGCAACTTTGAAGTCAGCATGAAATGGAAAGAAAAAAATCTTGAGACATTAGCTTTCCTTTCCCATGCAGGTGGAGATTTAGTGGTCGATTATCCAGACATCGAATCGAGTATTGTCAAGATTAACGGGAAAGAAATCAATCCAACTCTTCTGAAGGGCAATCGGATTCAGATTGCCACTCAAAAAGGGGATCAGATCACCTTTGAAAAGTTACCAGAGCAGGTCACTCGCCTATCTGCTGTGAGAAAAGATGCTGTAACAGCTGAACTCGATTTCAATCCGGTTACAGATGCGACCCACTATGTCATCCGTCGAGAAAGCAAAGATGAAAGCAGTGACGCTCCTTCTATCAAGGAATTCCTAACCAATGTCACTCATTTCATCGATCGCTCCATCGATTCTCTCCATAGCTATAGCTATTCTGTTAGAGCCATGATTGGGGAGCACTCAAGGCAAGCATCCGAATCTGCGTCAATCCAACCAGTTGTCGAATTGATGGACGACAGAGATCCTCGTGTTCAATATGGTCCTGCCTTCCATAACTGGGAAGACGCTGACCTATTTGCAGGAACTGAAAAATATGCTGACCTAACTGTCGATAGCTATTCTGACAACGATGCCACTGCTAGGATTACTTTTAATGGACGAGGTATTGAAATCTATGGCCTCAAATCATCTGAATTAGGCCTAGCGGAAGTTCAAATCGATGGCAAGAAAGTAGGAGACCTAGATTTCCACACATCGGGAGAGACGGAAAAAAGTGCTCTAATCGGTCGGTTTACAGGACTTCCTGATGGAGAGCACCTTCTGACTCTAACCGTGAAGAAGGAGCATTTGAACCGAGGGAATGAACGCTCAAAAATTTCCATAGATTACTTTAAAATCTATCCAGGTCAAGGGGCGACTGTTGAAAAGATGGATGACAGAGATCCTCGTATCCACTATGGCTCCTTGTTCAAGGACTGGAGCGAATCAGGCTTATATCAAACGACAGAAAAATACGCGACTCTCCAAAACGTGGATCCATCTCAGTATGCTGAGGCCAAAGCAACCATTCCATTCACTGGTACAGGTATTCGTATTTACGGCTTAAAATCTTCTGACTATGGAAAAGCCTTAGTCACCATAGATGGAAAAGAAATGCCAAGTTTGGACTTCTACTCAAGTGCTGACTATGAAAAGAATGTGTTGATTGGCGAGTATACAAACTTAAGCAATGGAGATCATATCCTCACCTTGACAGTCGATCCTAACTCTCCAGATGACCGAAAGATGATTTCTCTGGATTCATTTGACATCTTGAAGCCGTCAACAGTATCCCTCGATACTCCAAGCCTGGCCCCAATAAAAGCAGGCGATCAGACGATTACCCTCACACTTCCGTCTGGGGAGTGGGATGCTATTGCCCTTCATTTCCCTGGGGAAAAAGATCCTGTTTTCCTCAAGAAAACCGATGATTCCCACGTCACCCTATCAGATGGAAATCGAGTGTTAGCGATTAAGGACCAGCAAGTTGAATTGCCGATCCCAGAAACTGCTCATCAAAAACAAACTCAGCTCATCACAGCCTATGCCATCCGAGGAAAGACCATCACTAGTCCGGTCGTCTCTCTGTTACCTGCTATTGTGACAAGTTTGGGAGACCAAGAACCTCCTGTAGTGACCCTTCCTGAGTACACAGAGCCAATCGGCACTGCTGGACAGGAGGCAGCTATCCACTCTCTACCTGAATATGTCCTTCGAGTACTAAAAGACCAAGCAAGCCAGGTAGAGGTCATTAGTGGAGAAAATGAGATTGGTAGTGACAGTCATTTAGAGATTCAAAAGGTCCTTGACCAAGGTCTCTTTGGCAAAACCTACGATGCTTTCAACCTTCAACTCAAGGATAAAGAAGGGAATCCAGTTCCAGTAAAAGGAAGTGTACTGGTACGACTTCCACTATCAAAAGAAGTGAAGCAAGTCTATGTCTTGACTCCTAATCAAGAACTCCAAGCAGTAGCATTTACACTACGAGAGGGCATGATTGAATTCATGGCACAAGAGTTAAGAACCTATGCCATTGTTTACCAGTCGGAACCAGAAGTCGGAACCCTTAGTCCAGATTCCTATGAAAAAGTTGAGCCTATCGTCTCAGGAAGAATGGTTCAAAACGGGAACATTCTAGTTGAAGAGTCTACTCATCCAACTGATATCAGAAACACTCTGACTAGTGTTCCAAATTCCAAACAAGGAGATGCTTCATATGAACAACTTCCAAAAACCAATCAGGAACAACGTTCATACCTACTCTTCTTAGCAGGACTTAGCCTTGTTCTCGCAGCTACTTTCCTAGAGAAAAAGAAAACCGATTAGCTTGATGTAGCTAACAAGATCAATAAAAAGTATGGAATCTCCATCCTTTTAGAATGTAGACAAACTGTTTTTTAAATCAAACAACCTAATTGATGCAAAATAATGAAAATGATATTTTTTTCAAGGTTCATTCAAACATACACTGAAACTTTTCGCCGTGAGAAATGTGCCTGAAATACAATTATTTCAGGCACTCGGGAGTTTTGAGAGTAAAACAGTTCGGGGAACTGTTTTAGCCTGAGCCTAAAAAATTGAAAAGCGAAGGGGCTCAAAACTAAGTCATGGAACTTCTTTGAAGTTCGCTGACGTCCGTACTCACCTAAGAAAAGTTTCTGAGATGACTTTGTCATCAATCTGAAAGAGGCTGGGACAAAAGTCCTAGCCTCTCAATTGTCTTTGGATTGTCGTGCAAGACGCAGTGGTTGAGTGGGCTCTACTACGCTGATTTCATCAGCTTTTACAGCCCTACTCAACTGTGCGGAGGTGGGACGACGAAATCGAATTCTAACGAATTACCGATTTCTGTCCCACTCTCTTTTAGTTTATCCTAATACCAATTCGTCACTCACCAAGGTTTCACCACTGTTCTGATGGAAAAGGCGCATCAAGTCTTCAACCGTCAGGTTCTTTTTTTCTTCCCCTTTAACGTCGACCACAATCTTGCCTTGGTAGAGCATGATCAACCGATTGCCATATGCGATGGCATGGTTCATATCATGCGTAATCATCAAGGTTGTCAAATCATGACTTTCCACGATTTTTTGCGTCAATTCCATGACCATTTCACTGGTCTTGGGATCGAGCGCTGCGGTATGTTCATCCAGTAGCAAGAGTTTTGGTTTGACCAAGGCAGCCATGACCAAGGTCAAAGCTTGCCGTTGTCCCCCTGATAAGTATTGCGTGTCCACTTTGAGGCGATTTTCCAAACCAATATTGAGTTCCTTCAAAGCCGTTTTAAATTCTTCGCGGTCTTTTTCTTTGACCCCCCAACTGAGTCCCCGTCTTGCTCCACGTTTTTTAGCAATGGCCATATTTTCTTCAATGGTCAAGCGGGAAGCCGTCCCCATCTTAGGATCCTGGAAAACACGCGCAATATCCTTGGCACGCTTCCGAACACTAGTCTGCTTAATGGATTTTCCTTCTAAAAGGATATCTCCTTGGTCCACTTGCAGGCCACCTGCCAGAATATTCATCAAGGTCGATTTCCCAGCTCCATTTCCTCCGATGACGGAAATGAAATCTCCTTCTTCTACTGTCAGATCCAAGCCTTTGAGAACATGGTTTTCATTGACCGTACCTGCTTCGAATGTCTTATGGATATCTTCAATTTTTAACAATGTTGCCATTTATCTTCTCCTTCTAGTTGCTGGTTAATTTTAATCCACGAATCTTGAGACGTTTCTGGGCTTCTGGTGCGAACAAGACCAAGGCCAAGAGAATGGCGTTAAACAAACGGACCAAGTTTTGGTCTAGGTTTGGAATTTCGTAGATATTGAGGATAATGAGGCGGTAGACAATTGCCCCCACTCCAATCGAAAGCAAGCGTCCTCCAATGGTCAAATCATGGATCAAGACTTCTGCTAAAATAACAGCACTGAGACCTACGACGATGGTCCCTGTACCAGAAGTCACGTCTGAGAAGCCATCTGTCTGAGCGAAGAGAGCCCCACACAATGCCACCAAACCATTGGAAATCATGTAACCGAAAATCTTCATGGTGTCCACATTCACCCCATTGGCCTCACTCATCGGGATATTGTCACCAGTCGAACGAAGAACCAAACCAATCTGGGTTTTCATCAAGAGGGTCAAAATCAGACAAACCAATAACAAACAAGCAATACTAACAGCAAAGACTGCCTCCTCATTGGACAAACCCAAGCCCATCACAGACTTGAAAATGGTACTAGAATCTCCAATGGATAAATTAGGGACACCCCCCATGATCTTAATATTGATCGAATAGAGACCCGTCAGAGTCACAATCCCTGTTAAGAGCGCTGGAATCTTCATCTTGGTATGAAGAAGACCAGAGACCAAACCTGCTAGCATCCCTGCTAAAATCGAGAAGAGGGTCGCTATCCAAGGGTTTTGCCCTGCTTGGATTTGGGAAGCAACGACTGCAGCCCCAAGTGGGAAAGCCCCTTCTGCTGTCATATCCGCTATATCTAAAATGCGGAATGTTAAGAAAATACCAATGGCCATAATCGACCACAATAAACCTTCAGATAAACTTGATAATACTAAATCCATCATCCATCTCCTATTTCTTTTCGTTTATACCAGAGAGATCAATTCCTAATTTCTTAGCCATCTCTTTGTTAACATACAATTCTAGATTTTTAGGGGCCTCTACTGCCAGTTCGCCTGCCTTTTCCCCTTTCAGGATACGAATCGCCATCCGAGCAGATTGACGCCCTAACTCGGTGTAGTCTGTCCCATAGGTATAGAGCCCTCCTACTTGGGCCATTTCAATCGAACCTCCAATAACTGGAACCTGATGTTTCAAAGACACTTGTTTGATGGTTTCCATTGTGGAAGAAATGATGTTGTCTGTAGGGACAAAGACCATATCGACTTCTGACATCAAACTGTCAGCCGCTGCCTTTACATTATTACTATCTAAGATAGTCTTCTCTACGACACGATAGCCTTTGGCCTCAAGAACCTTCTTGGCTTCCTCTTTTTGAACGACTGAGTTGGGTTCACTTTGCGTATAGAGGATACCGATTGTCTTAGCTGTTGGCAAAACCTTTTGAATCAGATCGACTTGCGTAGTAATGGCATCTGAAGATTGGTCGCTCGTTCCTATCACATTGCCACCAGGCTGATCCAAGTTCTTGACCAGCTTGGCAGCCAGAGGATCCGTCACTGCAGAAAAGACTACAGGAGTCGTTTTGCTTGTATTGGCGATGCTTTGTGCTGATGGAGTCGCAATGGCAAATACAAGATCACTTTCCTGTGACAATTGATTTGAAATATTTTTCAAATTTCGCTGCTCCCCTTGGGCATTTTGATAATCAATTTCAATCTCTTCTCCATCTACATAACCTTGTTTAGCTAACTCTTCGACAAAGCCTTTTCGAGTCGCATCTAGAGACTTATGGGTAATATACTGGGAAATCCCAATCTTGATCTTTTGATGCTTAGAGGTCTTCAAGTGGTGGAGGGTCAAGAGGGAGGTCATCAGTAGACCAACTACCAGGACCGGTGCAATTAACTTCTTTACAATTTTCATGAAACATGTCTCCTTATCTAAAACATTCAAACAGAATACAAAAAACCGTTTAGATGATTCTAAACGGTTGGTATCATTCCTCACAAACTTAAAAGTATGCCAGCATTGCCGTCCATTTAGATATCATCTATATGGACCACAATCAAAAATCTTAGCCACATAGATACAAACAAATTGCTCGTTTCGTTTGCATCCATGAGTTCATGTCTACAAACATTATCTAAAGTAGCTAAAGTAAAAGTTTTGATTCAACAATGTGGAGTTCGTGTTTTTCATAAGATTCTGCTTTCGTTTTTTTATGTTGACTATCTTACCGATAATTTTTCAAGCTGTCAAGCCGAAATTCAGAATTTTTTTAATTATCTTATTTTTTTCTACGTATATCAACAAAAAAAGTGCCCGATTAGGGCACTAAATGAGCGAATATCTTATTTTTTGAAGGTGTATTTAAAATCATCCTCTTCATTCTGATAAACCGTTAACGTTCCGTTTACCAATTTATATTTGAGATTGTATTGCATTACAAAGTTCCCACCACTATTTACAAGAAATTCATGAGTTTTTTCAGACAACTCGCCTTCAAATAGCACCATATCAATGGTTCCTTTTTTTACATCAATTTCAACTCCTATTTCCTTCAAGTACCCCCATTTGCTTCGTTCCTCAATGTACTCCAATGCATTTTCCATAGAATATAAATAACTTTTATCGCCTTCAAGGAGTTTTTTTGCTGCTCCTTTAAAATCAACTTTTCCTGATGTAGAAATTTTTACTTTGTTACCCTCTACTTCCACAATCATTTCGACATCTTTAATAAATTCACTAGAGATATCTAAAGTCGAGGTGAAACTTTCTTTAAAACCAGATGTCATTTCTTTCTTCAGTTCAGGAGTAGCTGACCATTTCCCTTGAATACTATTAGGATTTTTAGCAAATAAGAAAAATGCAAGCACAGATAAAACTGCAACGGCGACAAGACTACATAATCCAATAATCAGCCCTTTCTTAGACTTCTTACCGGGTATTGGGGCTTGTCCCATATATGAGGAATTAGTCTGGTAATTCAGTTGCCCATTGTTTGGATAACCTCCCTGCATCTGAGCATTGTTATAGGATGCGAAAGGCACTCCTGCTTGAGCCGACTCCTGAACAGGAGCTTGTGGCTGAGTTCCACCTTGCCCAAAAGCTTGTCCTTGATGTTGAAACGGACTTGTTCCACCTTGGTATTGATTTGAAGTTGGGCTTGCACCTCCAAATGGAGATTGAATTGAATTTACGGGCGTATTCGGTGTCGCTTGTGTTTTTGGACTTCCAAATTGACCAAAAAGCTGTTGGAATTCCTCCTGATTGGCCGGTCGACCATGGACTCTCTCGAACTCTGCTAACCATTCTTCTGGTTTCATGACTATCACCTTCTAACCTTTACTTATTTTATTATAAAGGAAATTCATAGGAGAAGCAAACCCTACTAAAATGAGTATAAAAATCAGGAAAACCCCTGATTTTATGGCTCTATAATTTCTGCAGTGGATAAAACCACCATAGGAATTATGGAGCCTATTTTGTTGTAGAAAACAAGAACATCAAAAAGGAGAGAACCAATTTGGTCCTCTCCAGGGTATAACTTTTCATCAACCCACTACAGTTGACAATGAGCCTAAATAAGCGAATATCTTATTTTTTAAAGGAGTATTCAATTCCATAATCATTTCCATCCACGGAAACTTTCAGCGTTCCATTTTCAATTTTATACTTGAGATCGTATTTAAGGAAATGACTCGCATCTTCATCCTGAATGAATCGATGATCTTTTTCATCTACCTCACCTTCAAAGGCTACCATTTTAAGAGTGCCTTTTTTCACATCGATTTCAAGTCCCATATCCTCTAAATAGGAATTCTCACTGTTTTCTTGGATATAGTCTAAGGCATCCTCAACAGAGTAAAAATCATTGTCCCCATCATCATAGAGTTCCTTTGCAGCTCCCTTGAAATCAATCTTACCAATCACACTGATGGTTACTTTTTTCCCCTTTACCTCTACGATCATATCCATATCTTTTACAAATTCACTAGAAATATCTGATGTAGTAGAGAAAGTGCCTGCAAAAGCAGACTTCATTGTCTTTTTCATTTCAGGAGTAGCCGACCATTTTCCTTGAATACTATTTGGATTTTTAGTAAAAAAGAAAAATGCAAGCACAGATAAAACTGCAACAGCAACAAGACTACATAAACCAATAATCAGCCCTTTTTTAGACTTCTTACCTGGCATTGGAGCTTGTCCCATATATGGGGAATTAGCCTGGTAATTCAGTTGCCCATTGTTTGGGTAGCCTCCCTGCATCTGAGTGTTGTTATAAGATGCGAAGGGCGCTCCTGTTTGAGCTGCCTCCTGAACAGGAGCCTGTGGCTGAGTTCCACCTTGTCCAAAAGCCTGTCCTTGATGTTGATACTGACTTGCTCCACCTTGGAATTGATTTGGAGCTGGGCTTGCACCTCCAAATGGGGCTTGGGCCGGAGCTGGACCTCCGAACTGTGCTTGTTCTGGTGATGGCGTCACACCTCCAAACTGTGTTTGCTCTGAAGTTGGCGCTGCTCCTCCAAATGGCGTTTGCTCTGGAGTTGGCGCTGCATCTCCGAACTGTGTTTGTTCTGGGGCTGGCGCTGCTCCTCCAAATTTAGCTTGTTCTGGAAACGGTAAGGGGCCTCCAAATTGTCCTTGATTGGAAACAGGTGCTGCACCTTCAAATGGAGATTGGATTGGGTTTACGGGCGTATTCGGTGTCGTTTGTGTTTCTGGACTTCCAAACGTACCAAAAGCCTGTTGGATTTCTTCCTGATTGGCCGGTCGACCATGAACCCTCTCAAACTCTGCTAACCATTCTTCTTGTTTCATTGTGATCTCCTTCTAACCTTTAGTTATTTTATTATAAAGGAATTTCATGAGAGATGCAAATCCGTCTAAAATGAGCATAAAAAAATCAGGGAAACTCCCTGATTTGATGTTCTTATTCTTGACCTTTTGTCGCTTGCTCATCTTCATCGACTAGGTCACTGACCTCAACCTTCACCTTGGTGACACGACCATTTTTTACCTTATCATTTGTAAGGATCAGATGCTTCTTCATACTGTCTACTTCAAAACTCAAGCGTTCCTTGTGACCTGGAATCCGTCCGACACCAGTCAGGTAGTAGCCTGCAATGGTATCCACATCATCACTTTCCAACTTCACATCAAAATACTCATTGAAGTCATTTAGGGTCACAATCCCCTGCACAATATAGAGGTTGGGTTCAATTTCAAATACGTCATTTTCAGCCTTATCGGTCTCATCATCAATTTCACCGACGATTTCCTCAAGAAGGTCCTCCAAGGTTACCAGACCAGCCATTCCTCCATACTCATCAAGCAAAATGGCCATCTGATTTTGTGTATTCCGGAGCTCCTTCAAAAGATCATCCACAAAGATCGTTTCCGGTACAAATAGTGGTTCCTGAAGGATCTTGCGAAGAGCGATGTTATCAAATCCATTCACAAAACCTTCATTAAGCAAACGTTTGGTATGGATCAGACCAATGACATTGTCCTTGTCATCATCATAGACAGGAATACGAGAAAAATTCTGCTTTAAGATACTTTCGATGATTTCTCTGGTATCATCTTGGATATCCACCATAAAGGCATCCGTACGAGGAACCATTAGCTCACGCGCCATCAGCTCATCTAGTGAAAAGACTCCTTGCAACATTTCAATCTCGTCAGCATCCAGACTTGTTTCACTCTTAGCCAGCATATAGGCAATCTCATCTCGTGACATCTCTTCGTCTGCATCATCAAATTGCATAGGGGTCAGACGACTGACCAGATTGGTTGATGCCGATAAGAGCCAGACAAAGGGGCTAACGATTTTTCCTAGTAAAATCACAATTGGAGCCGTTCGAATAGCCAAGCTATCTTTCAGATTCATGGCAATACGCTTCGGATATAACTCACCAAATACAATTGAAATATAGGTCAGAAAAGCCAGTGAGAGGAAGCTAGCTATCGCACGTGCTGTCTCCGTATTTCCCATCCAAGAAGCGATAACTTTCCCAAGATCATCAGCTAGGCTTGCCCCAGATAAGATGGTAATCAAGGTGATACCAACCTGAATCGTAGATAAAAAGTGGTTGGGATTTTCCAATACCTTTAAGAGACGAATATATTTTTTATCGCCTTCCTCAGCCTTTTGCTCTACGCGAGAACGGTTCAGCGATACCATCGACATCTCCGTTGCAGAGAAAAATGCATTTAATAAGGTCAATACAAATAGTAAAACAAATTGCAGTATTAAATCCTGACTGCCAGGGTCTTCCATGGATATTCTCCTCAATGTATAGTAATAATGCCCATTATATCATATTTTTTAAAATGGTGCATAGTTGCAAAAATTTCCCTCCTAAAAGAGGAGGGAAGGCTCAGTTATACTCCATAACGTGTAAAATCATAAAAGAGTACATTCAGTTTTTCTACAAGTTCCAAAAGGGTCAAACTACTTGTACAAATAAATTTTTTCCCTTTGATATTCGGAATCATAAAGTTGGCAACAATGACATCATATTCGGTATGCTCTAGTTCATGAAGATTAAAGTCATGCTTGATGACCTGTGAAAATTCAAAGTTATCCGTACAATAGAATTTTAAGAAATCAATCATGGACTTGGCATGATGGTCATCGTATCGGCTAATGATTAAGACTTTGACAGCTGTCCGTCTCCTTAATAGTTGAGGCAATAGATTTTCCCAATGTGAAAATACGGTATAAATCTGATGCTTGAGGTTTTCAGGATTTTCATGAAAGCCCATCTCTTTAAGATAGTGATACAAACCAGTTTCAACATCCTGATAAAATTTAGGGAAGAGGGTTCGATAATCCTCATTGGTATAGCTCTTGGTATCATAGAGAAGAAATTCACCAAAGATTTCACGCCGCTCCAAATAGGCAGTGTTGTGAATATGCATGATCATCTCTTCATAATTCTCAAGTTCTAAACCATAAGATTCACTCAGGTGATCAAGAAATTGAGAGGCTAAAATATAGGATTTTTTTGTAACAGCATCTTCCTCAGTAGCGTCGATCAAATCCTGTGGAGTAAAATAGAAGCGTTTCTGTAGGAAGATAATAAAGAGCTGTTCAATGGTTTCTTCATTAAATTCTACACCCAGCTGCAAACCAAAATAACGAAGCATCTCATTGATTTTTGGGAGCTCTTGATAGAGATAGGCGTATTGTTCAAAATTATTGGCCCCTTCAATTCGATAACCTTGCTTAATCCGGTATAGGTAGACCGTCAGCATAATTTTATAGGAATGGAAGATCGAATAAGTCAGTGGGATTTCTGTCAATTTATAGAAGAAGGTGATGAAATCAATAATGACTTGCTCTCTGATATCTGGAAATGGCCACTCTAAATAATAATACCGCTCTGCAAAATACTGGGAATAGAAAAATCGAATATCGACTTCATCCCCCACAACATTTAGAGGATTCAAGGTGATTCGAATATTGTACTTTTCCTGAATAATTTGGTTGATATTTCGAATCAAGCGATAAAATGATTGCTGGCTGAGATTATACCGTCTACAAATTAAGTCACTGGAAACATCCTTATGGAAGAACAAGTATTCCAAGAGGGAGAAAGCTGTAGATTCTTTAAAGAAGTGATGATAGACCACCTCAATCCCAATCGAATCGTCATAGCTAATCTTAATACCATTTGTCGAAGATTCAATCAAAAATTTATTAAAGACCGTCCGTAAATTTGAAAGATCCTCCTTTAATGACCGCTCTGTACAATCTAACATTTCAGCGAGTTCCTTCAAATGAAACCAGCGC
Organism: Streptococcus sp. 343_SSPC; assembly: GCF_001072385.1. Classification (NCBI taxonomy): domain Bacteria; kingdom Bacillati; phylum Bacillota; class Bacilli; order Lactobacillales; family Streptococcaceae; genus Streptococcus; species Streptococcus sp. 343_SSPC. The sequence goes on from NZ_JVKU01000011.1 coordinate 54,024, forward strand.
TTTTCACGAATTAATGTTTCTAGCAAACGCATTTGGCGTCGCTGCTTTTTGGCAAGCAATTCTATCATCTTATAGAAACTCCTTGATTTTGTATCATTACTAATTCATTATAACATATTTTCTTAAAGGAAAGCTAAAACTTTAAGATTCAAGTACTTAGCTTATCCTGTTTAAGTCCATACTCAAAAAGGAATGGTCACCCATTCCTTTTTTAATGTAGACATACTATTGTTTTACATAAAACAGCTAGATAATTTTCAAAAAATGACTCTTATTTTTTGAGTCATTCAAGTAGAGCTAAAACTTTCCGCTGTGAGAAAAGTGCCTGAAACAATTATGTTTCAGGCACTCGGAATTATTGAGACCTTAGGCTCAATAATTAGTCATGGAACTTCGACGAAGTTCGCTGACGTCCCTACTCACCTAAGGAAAGTTTTTTTAGAAGACTTTATCTTCAATTTGAAAGGAATGGTCACCCATTCCCTTCTCGTTTATTCTGTTAGGATTTATTGATGATTCCATACTCTTCTTGCTTGCGCTGTTCCTTTGTCTTTTTATGATTTTCATACAAGGCCACGAGGAATTTCACGATCTCTTTACCGATCGAATAAACCGGAATGGCCACAACCATCCCAATCACACCATAGATGTTACTGGATAAGAGCAAGAGGACCATGATGGTAATGGGATGCACCTTCATCACCCCTCCCACAATCCGAGGGTAGAGGATATTTCCGTCAATCTGTTGGACGATGAGCATGAAGATAACAGCTTTGATCATCATATTGAAATCCGTGAAGGCATAGGTAACCACCATAGGAATCAAGCCAATCGTCGGTCCAATGTAAGGAATGAGGTTAGCCAAGGCTGAGAAAATCGCAAAGACCAAGGCATACTTCAAACCGATAAAACTGTAGCCAATAAAGGCTAAAGTCCCGATGATTAAAGCATCGATAGAAATCCCACTAATATAGCGAGAAACTGTTTGGTTGAGACTCACTAAGAGAGAGGTAATATTCCGCCGGTCATTTTTCAGGATGGTCCGCTCTAACATCGGTAGTAGTTTTTTCCCATCAATCAAGAAGTAAACCAGGAATATCGGTGTCATCACCAGAATGAAGAGTGTATTGACAATCGTTGACACAACACTACCTAAACTATTGGTCACACTGTTTAAGATATTTTGTAGAATATCCACATAAGATAGGTTTAACTGCTGAATGGTTGATTGGATATTGATACTCTGAAAGGCTGGATTCTTTGATAACTTCGTCACAAAACTTTGCACTTCCCAATACAAGCCTTGGGTTGAATTAATCAAGCTTGTCAACTGGTTGATCAAAATAGGCAGGATATAAACAATCCCATAAATAATCAATCCAAAAAGGGTTACCAAGGTTAATAGAATACCCAAAATTCGATTCAGATGAAATTTCTTTTCCAAAAATTCTACGATTGGATTGGTGATGTAGTACAAGAAACCAGCAATCAAAAATGGAAGAATAATGGTATTCAGAACGGATACAAAGGGAGAGATCAGGCTTCCCATACTTCCCCAAATATAGAATATAATTGTTAATAATAGGACTTCACAGGTCCAGAAAAATAATTTACTTTTATGAAACATCCCTTTCCTCCTATCTGCTATTTTATCATATTTATGGTAAAATAGAGAATATTTTTATGAAGGTTAAAAAGATGAAAGAAAGATTAATTGAACTGAAAGACGTCACTCTCAGAAAAGAAGGAAAAAATCTCCTTTCCCGTTTGAATTGGACCGTCAATAAAGGGGAAACCTGGGCCATCCTTGGACTGAATGGTGCTGGCAAATCGACCCTACTCCGTCTCTTAATGGCGGAATATTGGAAAACGGAAGGGGAAGTTTCTGTCCTTGGAACACAATTTGGACAAGGAGGGATTCCTGAACTCCGCAAGCGAATCGGAGTGGTCAGCTCCTTTATTTCTGAGCGCCTCCCTGAATCTCTATCCCCAGAAGAAATCGTCCTCACTGGAAAATACAAGAGTAGCATTCTTTATACAGCTTATGGAGAAAAAGAACTCGAGGAAGCACGATCCATGTTGCGTCGCATCGGTGCTGCTTCTTTGATTGGGCGAAAATACCGGACTCTCTCTCAAGGGGAAAAACAGACGATTCTTATCGCCCGTAGTCTCATGGAAGAGCCCGATCTTCTCATCTTTGACGAAGCCTCTAGTGGTCTTGACTTATTTGCTCGGGAAGCGATCTTTCAGCTAATCCAACAGATCAAGCAGATGGAAAAGGCGCCGACCATTCTCTTTGTCACCCACCATGCAGAGGAAATCACCAAGTCCTTTAGCCATGTCCTTCTCCTCAAGGAGGGACAAAGTTTTGCCCAAGGACCTAAGGAGGAAATTCTCACCCAAGAAACGCTATCAGCTTTTTACGGGGGAAAGGTCCAGCTGATTCCAATCGGGGAAGAACGCTATTATATCCAGCCAGAGCAGTAAAAAGACTTACTAAGATACAAAACAAAGAGATTGGGACAAGCGTCACCAATCTCTTTTCTTCTATTAAAGCGGAAACTCACTTTTACCGATTCCGAGCATAATTGATCATGTCATAAGGAAGAGTATTGGCACTTTCTCTTAAGGAATAGTTTTCCAATTCGTTGACATTTTGGCGCATGCGACGCGCATACTTAGCCGAAATCAAGTGCTGCTCCTCATATTCGAAAATCAATTTTCTTTCTAAGTAATAGCCTCTTAGCATCTCGTCAATATTATTAGGCTTGATGCGATTGATAACCCGCTCTACAAAAGCACCACTGGTAATCAACGATGTTTCCCGCAGACGAGATTCTTGAAGGAAGGAAATCAAGGTACTCCGATAAATCCCTTTTAGGTTTTCCAAACTCTCGATAATGATTTCCGTATTGGCCAGATACAAGGCAGCAATCTGGTCATAGTCGATGGCTTCAAGCTTGTAATTCTCTCCGTTTTTCCATGCCCGAATACCGGATCCAAAGGTCACAAGCTCGTGCAACAGCAGTCGGAGCAAGCGGAAGAGCACCAAGAAATAATAGGTCAGGTGCGATGACAGATTGCGGTTGACCTTCTGCTCCATAGATCGAAGATAACGTTGGTAGACATGGTAACTTCTATCTCGAATCTTTCCTTCTTCATAAGCCTGTTCCAAGCCATCGTTTTCAATACTAAGAATAAGGAGTTTTAGTTGTTCCCAGTCTCTTTGAGTCGCTTTATCCTCCTGATTGAGAATCATATTTTCTATCCGTCCATGATAATTATCAATCGCCGCGTATAAAGGACCCTTCTGCTTGGTCACCGTCAACTCTTTCTCCAATAGCATGACGACATCATTCAAGATAGCAATATGCATCAAATGATCATTGGATTCCTCTTTGTCCTCGGATAGTTTTGGGAGGACGAGAAGTCCGATTAAGAAACTACACAAGGTGACCCCTGCTACTAAAAACAAGAGAACTGGATATTCTGCTTCTAGATGCGTCGGTATCAAGAGAATGGTCGCAATTGACACTGTTCCTTTGACCCCTGAAAAGGTCAACAAGAGGGCATCTTTCAGATACTTATCAATGGTTTTTTTCAATCGGAAACCCCGATACCAGTAAAATCCATACACCATCAAAAAGCGAATCAGGAACAAGAGCCCCGTCAATAAGAGAACAGTCACAATCAAGAGCAGATTGTTGTAAAAGGGAGTCCTCAAAATTGGCTCAGAAATCATCTCCAGCTCCATCCCCAAAAGGACAAAGACAGACCCATTGAGGACAAAATTGACTGTATTCCATACCGTATGCGTGACCGTATCCACCTTGGCTTCTAGTAGGGTAATTTTCTTAAACCGACTAGCCTTTAGGATCCCAGCCACGACAACCGCAATAATCCCTGATACATGGATCTCTTCTGCGATAAAGAAAGTCAGTAAGGGGAGACTCAATTCTAAAATGAGTTCACTGGCAATATCCGTTGCCCGAACACTGAGCAGTAATTTTTGAAGCCCACGGTTGACAGTAGCTGTCACTATCCCGACCGCAAACCCTCCTAAAATAGAGATGACCAAGTCCCAACTAGCTTGGCCCAAGGAAAAGACTCCAGTGGTCCATGCAGCTAGAGCCACACGAAAGGCAACCAAACCTGAAGCATCATTGAGCAAGCCCTCTCCTTTTAGAATGTTGGAGATTCGTTTTGGAAAGGTAAAGCGTTCCGAAAGGGAGGCAAAAGCCACCAAATCAGTCGGCCCGAGCGCTGCCCCTACTGCCATACAGGCCGCTAGTGGAATTCCTAGCCACAAGAGATGGGCCAACCAACCCAAGCTAAGGGTCGAAATAAAAATAACTGGGAAGATTAAAAAGGCGATAATGCGCCAGTGCTTCAGAATCGAGGTAATGTCTGCTTCTTCTGCTTCTCGAAAGAGGAGCGGTCCAATAACCAAGGCCAAAAAGAGCTCGGTATCTAGATGGTACTCCGAATTGGGTAAGAGAAAGCCAATCCCAATCCCTAATAATATCTGGATCAAAGGGAGGGGCAAGGTCGGAATCAACTTATTGGTCGCATTGGAGACAATCAGGATCAAGGAAAAGACAATGGCGTATACAAGAATCTCCATCCCTTATCCTCCTGATCGTTGGTTACAACAGTCCTCAAAGAGTTGCTTTTGTTCTTGGATCTTTTGATCAATCTTTGTCAGATCCTTGTGCTCAATTTTCTTCTGGCAACGTTCCATTTCAAGAGAGACCAGCTTCTTCTTGATTTTGATCATCTTTTTGCTCATCCGTGCTTCATCTAAAAAACCAACGGCACGTTCATGAGAGGTGGACTCCACAAAATCGTGTCGAAGAGCATCAATTTTATTTTTTAAAAATTCTTTATCCATGGCGATAACTTTCTAATTTTTCGATCATGACTAAAAATGGGGGATGGTTGATCTGGTTCAGGGTCCGGTAAGTAGTGACCGTAAATTCTTGTTGAGGAAGTTGGGAGACAAACTCCAAGACAGCATCTTTTTCTAGGTCCCCACCCTCATGACCATAATAGATCATAATGGCTATTCGCCCTCCCTTGATCAAGCGGTGACAGAGTTTATCAATGGCTTGGATCGTTGTTCTGGGCTGGGTAATAATGGACTTGTCTGCTGAAGGAAGATAGCCTAAGTTGAAGATAGCCGCCTTGACCTGCTTTACATAGTGATCTACTTCTTCATGCCCCTTTAACAGAAGGTGGGCATTGGAAAGACCTGCTTCTTCCAAACGCTTTTGCGTTTGGACCAAGGCCTGCTCTTGAATATCAAATGCATAGACTTCTTTGGCTAGTTTTGCCAAGAAAAGGGTATCATGCCCATTGCCCATGGTCGCATCAACTACAGTATCTTGATCTGTAATGACCTCCCTAAGAAAATCATGGGCCATCTCTAATGGTCGCAACATGCTACTCCTCCTATTTTCCTACTTTACAACCTTGAACACTTCCACGACGACGCATCTCAGCTTCAATGGCATTCAGTACTTCCCACTTATTGAGACTCCACATCGGTCCTATCAGCATTTCGCGTGGAGCATCTCCTGTAATCCGGTGGATGACGATCTCCTTGGGAATGATCTCCAGTTGGTCACAGATGACCGACACGTATTCCTCCTGACTCATCAATTGCAAGCGCCCTTCATGGTAGTCTCGTTGCATCCGGGTATTGGTCATGAGATGGAGCAGATGCAATTTAATGCCCTGGATATCGTTGTCTGTTACACAACGGCGGACATTCTCCACCATCATCTCATGCGTCTCCCCAGGAAGACCGTTGATTAAGTGTGAAACAATCTCTGCCTTAGGGACCTGTTGGCGAATCCGCTTCACCGTTTCCACATAGAGTTCATAGCTATGGGCTCGGTTGATCAATTCAGATGTCGTTTCATAAGTCGTCTGCAAGCCTAGCTCAATAGTCACATGCATGCGCTCTGTCAATTCTGCTAGATAGGCCAACGTTTCATCCGGCAAGCAGTCTGGTCGTGTCCCGATGTTAATCCCTACGACACCTGGTTCATTGATGGCTTGCTCATAGCGCTCCCGAATGACATCGACGGATTCATGCGTATTAGTGAAATTTTGAAAATAGACCAAATACTTTTTGACGTCGGGCCATTTGCGGTGCATAAAATCAATTTCTTTGTAAAACTGATCCCGAATAGGGGCATCTGGTGCTACGATGGCATCCCCAGAGCCAGAAACTGTACAAAAAGTACAGCCCCCTCGAGCAACAGTTCCATCACGATTGGGACAGTCAAAGCCCGCATCGATTGGGACTTTGAAGGTCTTTTCTCCAAATAAGGTTCGGTAATAATCATTTAAGGTCGTATAGGATTTCATACCCCTCATTATAGCAAAAAAGCAGAGTGAACTCAAAGTTGAGTCTCCTCTGCTTTCCATTTGTGTTTTTTAAGATCCACACAACCGTTGGATTTGAATTCCACCCCTTCTGCCCAGAGAAGCGTGCCTTGCTCTTCCCAATCAGGAGCCAGGCGACCAGTAGAGGTCACAACCCGGTGACAGGGATAAGTCACAGCTTTTGTAGAAGTGGCCAAGACCTTGCCGACCTGGCGGGCATGGCGAGGATAGCCAATGAGTTGGGCAATTTGACCATAGGTGGCCACACATCCCAGGGGAATCTGAGCAACGACCCTTAGGACCTTTTCTTCAAATAAATCGTTCATGCTTTACTTCTGCTTACTCTTAAAGCGCCATTCAAAACGCAAACGGTCGTAATAAGGAAAGACCATTTGCAAAAGACCAAATCCCAAAAGCATACTTCCTGTGACGTCTGTCGGGTAATGAACCCCAACATAGACACGAGATACAACGATGATCACCATACAAAGGAAGAGGGCAAGCTGAGCCAGGACTTTCCCGACTTGAGAGGTCATCCGTTGCCCTACCACAATGATCAAACTACCGAAGACCAGGGTGGCAGCTAAAGAGTGGCCACTTGGGAAAGAATAGCCCCCTTCTTGGACCAAATGTTGAAGTGCTGGCCGTGGACGTAAATAGATGTGTTTCAAGATTACCACGAGTAATCCAGTTGTAACTAAACTCCCGGTGAGGAGGAGGGCCTCCGTATACCATTTCTTCCAGACAAAGAAGAGGACAATGACGCCAACCCAGGATGCAACAACGGGTGTGTTCATCAGCACTGTTACACGGGTAAAGAAGGCTGTCAAATAGACTGGTAAATCCCCGCGAATAGCCGATTGAATCGGTTGATCGATTCCGACTAAATTTTCCGGATAAAATTTGACTACATAGCCCAGAATCATAAATAACAAAAGGGCAAAAGAGCCCTTTAAGAAATGAGATTGTTTATTTTTCATAGATTTTAAGTAGGGGCTGTACGACGGTGTATACCATCCAGAAGGTTACAGCCCAAATCAGTCCTTCTATTAGATTAAAGGGAACAACCATACTGAGAAGATACTTTTCAACTCCGACCATCTTTGCGATGTCAAAACCAACAAATTTGGCATAGAGAGGGATGGCATAATAGTAATTGACTAGGAGCATGGAAATGGTTAAACCAATGGTCCCAACTAGACTAGCAATTACAAACCGAACCTGGCTTTTCTTCTTATTCCAAATGACTGCAAATGCTAAGACAAAGACTAAGACGCCAATGATATTAATCGGTAAGCCAACCAAGGTCTCAGCTCCTCGACCATTCAAAACCAACTTGAGAACAGATCGAATCAAAACCACCACAACTGAGCTCTTTAGATCTAATAGAACTAAGGCGAGTAAGATTGGAATCGTACTAAAGTCAACCTTTAAAAAATCAATCCCTATTGATAGTTGATAAAACATCAATAGAAAAGAAAGTGCAGATAAAACAGCCACTAGGGTCAGTTTACGAGTATTTGTCATCACAGGTTCCTCCAATTTTTACTAAAATTAGAAGAAGTTGGAAAGATTCCCTTAACCTTATTCTATTTCAATCGTTTTAAAGAAAACTTAAACAGTTCCTTAATACTTGACGAAAAAAGCCCTGATGCTACAAGAAAAAAGCGCAAAGACTGATTTCTTATAGAATCAACAAAATTTCCATAAAGTCCATCGTCAAAAAGAACAGGTTTGTTCCTCTCTCGTCTTCTCCCATCCAGACTATACTGTCGGTTGTGGAATCACACCACATCAGCTTGCGCTCGCGGACTTCTTTTAGAGTATGGAAATGGAGATTTTCTTTTAGACGAGGCGACAAGCTCTAGGCATAACTTCTAGTTAGGCAAAACTTGACAACAAAGTAGAAAAGGAAAAGAACATTTCCTAGTAAAAGTCACCGCCGGTCGGGAATTACACCCTGCCCTGAAGACTCCTTAATCATAACAAAAAACACCTGCTATTGCAAGTGTTTTGTAATATCAAAAGTTACAACAAAACTCCTTTTGTAAAGAGTCTCTTCCTACTTCAACTTATCTCCCTCATACTGATGGACCAGCTCTAAGCCTGAAAACTCCTGTTGTCTGAGGGCTTCGTAGACAATCATACAAACGGTATTGGAGACATTCAAGCTTCTGACATGTTCATCATTCATCGGAATCCGAATCGCCTTTTCAGCATGAAGCCGCATAAAATCCTCTGGTAAGCCTTTGTCCTCACGACCAAAAATGAAATAATGTTCTGCATCATCATTGTAATCCACATCTGAATAAGTCTGATCAGCAAATTTTGAAACCAGGTGGACCTTTCCTCCAGCTGCAGCCTCCATAAATTCATCCAAGCTGTCGTAAAAGCGAACATCCAACTTATCCCAATAATCCAGTCCCGCACGTTTCATTTTCCGATCATCGATAGGAAAAGCCATGGGCCGAATGATGTGAAGAGGAGCATTGGTGGCCGCACAAGTACGAGCAATGTTCCCTGTGTTTTGGGGAATTTGAGGTTGATAGAGAACTACATGGTTTTTTGATTTGGTTTCTGTATAAGCTAATTCTTCAATATTCATCACAATCTCATTTCTGGCAAAAAAATAGCCACACTGCCCGGAGTCAAGCTCAGCAAACAGCGTGGTTACGACTTCATTAACTTAACTCACAACAGGTTTGAGGTAAATCAATGAGGTTACTGTATCAGTATACCACTTTCATGCCTCCTGTCAACTATTTCGACAAAAAAATTTCACTTTTTTACATTCTCTTTCATGTAGTTTAGAGAATCTGCCCCTTTATGCCCTATTTCCACCATTAAGAGGTGATTTTTTTTTGAAAATAGAGTAAGATAGAATCATACTTTGGAGGAAATATTCATGAAAATTATTGTAGTTGGAGGCGGTAAAGTCGGAACAGCACTCTGTCGTTCCCTCGTCGCAGAAAATCACGATGTCATCTTGATCGAACAAGATGAAGCCGTCGTTAATCATATTACCAAACGCTACGATATCATTGGTATTGTTGGAAATGGTGCCAACTTTAAAATTCTCGAACAAGCAGATGTAGCGGACTGTGACATCTTTGTCGCCCTAACAGAGCAAGACGAAGTCAACATGGTTTCTGCCGTCTTAGCCAAAAAAATGGGAGCCAAAGAAACCATTGTCCGGGTTCGCAATCCGGAATACTCAAATTCTTATTTTAAAGAGAAAAATATTCTCGGCTTCTCTCTAGTTGTCAATCCTGAGCTTCTTGCTGCTCGCTACATTGCTAATAGCATTGACTTCCCAAATGCCTTATCCGTTGAGCACTTCGCTGGTGGGCGAGTGGCCTTCATGGAGTTCAAAATCAAGGAGGAAAGCCCACTCTGCCAGATGACTCTTTCTCAATTCAGAAAGAAATACGGAAACATCATTATCTGTGCCATCGAACGGCAAGGTCAGTTAACGATTCCAGATGGCGACTTCACTTTACAAGCCTTTGATAAGATTTTTATGACTGGAAATCGAGTGGAAATCGTAGACTTCCACAATAGCATTCGACCGCAAGTTGTTAAAAGTCTGCTTCTGATCGGAGCTGGCAAGATTTCCTACTATCTCCTAAATATTTTGGAAAATAGCAAAAGGAAGATTGACTTAAAAGTCATTGAAATCGATCAAAAACGGGCAGAATGGTTTAGTCAAGAATTCCCGGATCTTTATGTTATCCAGGGAGATGGGACATCAAAAGATATTCTAATGGAAGAGCGCGCAGGTAACTTTGATGCTGTGGCGACTCTAACAGGGGTCGATGAAGAAAACATTATCGCTTCTATGTTCCTAAATAGTGTAGGTGTTCAAAAGAATATTACCAAGGTCAACCGGACTAGCCTACTGGAAATTATTGATCGGCAAGATTTTTCAAGTATTGTGACACCCAAAGGAATTGCGGTGGACACCATCATGCACTTCATTCGTGGTCGCTATAATGCCCGCTATTCAAATCTTGAAGCCTTGCACCACGTCGCCAACGGTCAAATCGAGACCCTTCAATTCCAGATTCGCGAAGAAAACAAAATGACGGGCAAACCTTTGGCACAACTGAAATTGAAAAAAGGTGTTCTCATCGCAGCCATTATTCGAAACGGGAAAGCTATTTTCCCAACTGGAGATGACCATCTTTTGATAGGGGATCGCATTATCGTTACTACCCTAATCAGCAACATCACTAAAATCTATGATTTGTTAGAGGGGTAAGCCATGAATAAAAGTATGATTCGCTACCTTTTAGCAAAACTTCTTCTGATTGAAGCTATGTTGCTCTGTGTGCCGATTGTGGTTGCACTTCTCAATCTAAAGAACGATTTTGTTGTCAAGGATAGCCCAACTGTCTTTCTCTCCCTATTTGCAACCATTGCGATCCTCCTTGTATTGGGAGGCATTGGTTCCTTTTTCAAACCCAAAGATTTTCACATCTATGCCAAGGAAGGCGTTCTGATTGTGGCTTTGTGTTGGATCCTCTGGTCCTTCTTTGGTGCTCTTCCTTTTGTCTTTTCAGGACAAATCCCAAACATCATTGATGCATTTTTCGAAGTTAGCTCTGGTTTTACGACTACAGGGGCAACCATTTTAAATGACGTCTCCGTCCTCAGTCCTTCCCTTCTTTTCTGGCGTAGTTTCACCCACTTGATTGGAGGGATGGGGGTGCTAGTCTTTGCCCTAGCTATTATGGACAATAACAAGAACAGCCACCTCGAAGTGATGAAGGCAGAAGTGCCTGGTCCCGTATTTGGTAAAATTGTATCCAAATTGAAGAACACAGCTCAAATCCTTTATTACCTCTATTTGGCCCTCTTCTTCCTCTTTGTCGTGATCTACTTCTGTGCCGGCATGCCTCTTTATGATAGCTTTATCATTGCTATGGGGACTGCTGGTACCGGTGGATTCACCGTCTTCAACGACGGGATTGCCCACTACCATTCGACGCTCATCACCTATTTGGTCAGCTTTGGAGTCTTGGTCTTTGGGGTCAATTTTAACCTTTATTACTACATCATGCTTCGCAAGTTCAAAGCCTTCTTCGGCGATGAGGAACTTCGCACCTACCTGATGATTGTCGGAGTTTCTTCCCTTTTGATTGCCTGCAACATTTTCCATCTCTATCATAATTTTGCGGATAGTTTTGAAATGTCCTTTTTCCAAGTCTCCAATGTCATTACCACGACTGGATTTGGTTTTGGCAATACTGTTGATTGGCCACTCTTTTCTCAGTTCCTCCTTCTCATGCTCATGGTGGTTGGTGGATCCGCTGGGTCAACGGCTGGGGGACTAAAAGTGATTCGCTGCTTGATTTTAGCTCGGATCGGGAAGAATCAAATTCGTTCGACTCTCTCACCCAACCGGGTGATGACCCTACATGTGAATGGCACTGCCTTGGATAAGGACACCCAGCACAAAATCTTAAAATATTTCGTAGTCTATACCTTGATTACCATCGCCCTCATTGCTGTTGTCAGCTTTGACAGCAACAATTTTATGACGGTTGTCAGTGCAGTCTTTAGTTGCTTTAACAATATCGGACCGATGATTGGGACAACGGATACCTTCGCTATCTTTAGCCCCATCTCTAAATTCTTACTATCAATTGCCATGATTGCTGGACGATTAGAAATCTACCCGATGTTACTGCTCTTTATGCCTCGTACTTGGTCCGATCGCTAAAAACAAAAAGTTTTGGAGAATTTCCAAAACTTTTTTCTTTGCTCTGAGTGAGACTTCTTATGGAAGTTTGCTCTAACTTAATTTTCGCTTTTCTCTTCTTCTAGGTGGCTTCTCAGACTGAAATGATCTGGAACTGGATCTACTCCAGTCTTGCTCCAGGGATGGCAACGAAGAATCCGAGCAAACCCCATCAGAATCCCTTTCAAACCATGCCGTTCAATAGCCTGAATCATATAGTTGGAACAGGTAGGACTATAGCGACAGGAAGGTGGAAAGAGGGGCGAAAGAAGGCGTTGATAGAGACGAACAAGGCCGATTGCACATTTCTTCATTATTTTTTCGTCTTTGTCACTGCAAGGGTATGCAATTGGCTGATTTCTTTTTTATTGAGACGGCGGTATTCACCAGGACGAAGTCCAGAAACGTCTAGATTTCCAAATTGGGTCCGGGACAATTTATCTACCAAGAGGCCAACGGCTTCAAACATCTTTTTGACTTGGTGATTGCGTCCTTCATGGATGGTCAATTGGACAACTGAGCGATTCTTTTCTGGATCCACCTTTAGAATCTCATAGGTTGCTGGCTTGGTCTTTTTGCCATCGATGGTCACACCACGAGTTAAGGGACGCAAGTTTTCTTTGTTCGCCAATCCCTTCACGCGCGCAACATAAACCTTATCAATCTCATTACGCGGGTGGATCATTTCATCTGTAAAATCACCATCATTAGTCAAAATGAGGACCCCAGAGGTATCCCAGTCCAAACGACCAACAGGATAAATCCGTTCCTTGACTTGCGGTAACAAATCAATAACAGTTGGTCTCCCTTTATCGTCTGATACACTGGAGATGACCCCTCTTGGTTTATTTAAGAGGTAGTAAACCTTCTCCTCGTTGTATATCGGTTGACCTTCTACTTCTACCTTGTCTCCAGACTTGATCGTTGTCGCCAATTCACGGACAACTTGGCCATTTACAGTGACAAGGCCTTGCTTAATCAATTCCTCTGCTTTGCGGCGGCTTGCGACACCAGCATGAGCAATATATTTGTTAATTCTCATCAATTTCCTCAGTTCTTTCTGTAAATAATTGGCTTTCTTGACCGATTAACTCCGTCTCTTCAACAATTGGTAGCTCGTCTAGATGGTTTATCCCCATGTAATCCAAAAAGTAATCTGTCGTCACATAGAGATTAGGTCTCCCAATGACTTCTTTCTTCCCATCTTCTCGAATCAACTCAAAAGAAAGTAATTTTGAAATAGCTCCACTAGAGTTCACCCCTCGAATATCATCGACTTCAATCCGAGTAATCGGCTGTTTATAGGCAATGATGGAGAGAGTTTCCAAGGCGGCACGAGAGAGACTTTGATTCATTGGTGACTTTGAATACTCACGTAACAGCTCTGCATATTTGGACTTGGTCACTAATTTATAGGTTGACGCTGTCTCCAATAAGGCCATACTAGAATCTTGATCCTGCTCATATTTCTGGGCCAATTTTTCTAAACTTTGAATCACCCCTGTGGGAGGAAGGGATAAGAGGTCGGCAATCTGCCTCACCGTCAAACCATCTTCTCCTGCAACAAACAAGAGGGCCTCCATCTCTGCAATTTTACTCATTCTTTAATCCTACTAAAATAATATCTCCAAATGGTTCTTCCTGAAGAGCCTCAACTTCTTGTACTTTAATTAATTCCAAAGTCGCCAAAAAGACTGTAATCAGTTCGTTGACATCCTTGGCTTCCTCAAAAATATCTTGTAGTAAGATTCTCTTACCAGGTTGACACAAGTGACGAACAACATTCATCAGGTCTTCAATTTTATACTCGTCTCGAACAATGGTCGTATGATTTTGTCGAAATTCTTCCTTCTTTTTCGTTAACAATTTTGAAAAGGCCAAGAAAAGATCTATCGTGGTCTTGTCATGGACCAATTCAGCATCATCATAGACTAATTCCGTTTTGGGTTTTGAAAAGTACTGGGCTCTCTCCTCGTGTTGAAGGGCCATCTTTTCACCCAATAGTTTAAACTTCCGGTACTCTTCGATTTGAGACAGGAGATCCTGCTCCAAATCTTCTTCATCCGTTGCTTGCTCCGCAATTTTTGGAAGGAGACGCCGACTCTTAATCAAGGTCAATTGACTGGCCATCAGCATGTATTCACCAGCAACCTCAAGTCGCATGGCTTGAAGGGTCGTTAGATAGGCTAAGTACTGCTCGATCACCTCAATCAGAGGAACCTCATAAATATCCATTTGGTATTTTGAAACGAGGTGTAAGAGAAGATCCAAGGGACCTTCAAAATCCTTTATTTTAATATCCATTACTTATACTTTTCTAAGGTAACAAGAGTTTTTAACCCGAGCTCACGGGCGATGCTAAACAGATCCATCCCCTGTTCTCTTTGTTTTAAAATGTATTGTTCCCGTAAGGATTGTGCCGAAAGATTCTCAAACCCTTTTTCCAATAGGAAGGACTCTAATTGACGGAAGCCCCACTGACGCGAGTAGGCCTTGCCCTTGTTATCAAATAAATAAGTCCCCGTCATCAAATCCGTCAACTCTCCTAGAAGAGCATCCGGAATACGCAAGACCCGTTTTTGTCCTTCTTTTCCTACGCGTAAAACCTGAAAATCGAGCTCGATATCAACGATTTTCAACTGAAGAATTTCACTAGGCAACAAGCCCATCTCGACAATCAATAGGGCAATCAAGCGACCTTGGGATAGCTCTGACCCTTCCCACAAGAGGGATAAGTCCAATAGTTCTTGATCGTGGCTTTTCGGCACAGAGACTTTTGGAAGGACTAAGCGATGGTAATCCTCAATAACTTGATGTTGATAAAGATAAAACAAAAATTGGTTGACGGCTGAAAGCTTCCGTTTTTGAACAGCTGGTTTAAAATCTTTAATCGAAGCTTGATAAATTCGAAGATTGGTATCTGAGACATGGTTATGAACAGTATCCACGAACTGATCCAAATCATAAGAATAAGCCGTCTGTGAATTTTCACTTAAGTCTTTTTCTTTGATAAAACTAGCTATGTATTCTTTCATTTTTTCCTCATCTCATATTCATTTGAGAAATTGTGCATGAGGGAGTTGATGGCTTTTAAAATGGATTTTCGAGTGATGATCCCTTCAAAGATTCCATCCTCTGAAACAACCGGTAGAAAGGATTCCTCTACCAACTTATGCAAGACTTCCGTCACAGTATAGTCTTTTCCAAGGCGCTCCCCATCCGTTTTTGTCATATGAACGATGTCCATGGATGAAAAGACTTCATCAGAATAATCATGTTTCATTTGGTAAGAAAGAATATCTGTTAAAGAAATCGTCCCTACGTATTTCATTTGATCGGTCACAACAGGAACACGAGTGTAGCTAATTTGACTCAGCACCAAGATGGCATGATCCACATTATGCGTATCAATCAAGACAGCCAAATTGCGCGCTGGAGTCAAAAAAGTCTTTTCTTCTCGGAGAATAAACTCCTCAAATTCCTTGGCGATCATCGATCAAACTCCTTTGTAAGAGGTTCATAGACCTCATGTTTCCGATTTAAAAATTCAACTCGATAGGAATCTGCATCAATTTCCACTTTAGCATAGAGGCACTCTTGAATGGGCCCCCTCGGTAAACTGACTGACCCAGGGTTCAGAAAAAGGGTACGCCCTTCCTTCCAAGCATCCGGAATATGCAGATGGCCATAGAGGCAGATATCTGCATCTTCTTCCTGGGCCCACAAATCTAACTTTTGAAAACTAAAATTAATTTGGAAAAGATGACCATGGGTTTGAATAATCCGAGTAGGACCCAATTGCGTCACCAGACGTTCGGGGTACTCCCCATAAAAGTCCGTGTTCCCTTTGACAACATGAATGCCTTCCCATACAGGGTCGGTACTTTCTAACTCAGAATCCCCGTTGTGAAAAATGGCATCGACCTTTCCTTTATAGTGGTTTTTGATTTCTTCTACGATCTGACGATCGCCATGAGAATCGCTCATGACGATAATTACTTGTTCTGCCATGCTGGGAATACCTCCACTAATTTCTTCACGGCTAAAGCACGATGCGATTGTTGATTTTTCTCCTCTAGAGTTAGTTGAGCAGATGTCTTACCTGTTTCTCCTACCAGAAAGAGGGGATCATAGCCAAACCCGTTCTCACCTTTTGGTTCAAAATTGATATATCCTGGCCAATCCGCCTCCACAACAAGGCTCTCCTTACCAGGACTGGCAACCACTAAGGTTGTATGAAATTTTGCTGACCGATCCTTCAATTCAAAGACCATCGCCAACTCGTGTAAGAGCTTGGCATTGTTCTCTAAGTCGGTCGCTCCTACACCTGCAAAGCGAGCAGACCAGACACCTGGTAAGCCCCCAAGGATATCGACCATGAGTCCTGAATCATCTGCCAACACCATTTTCCCTGTTAGCTGTGAAATTGTCTCAGCTTTTAGGCGAGCATTTTCTTCGAAAGTCATTCCTGTTTCAGCGACTTCTGGAAGATCTGGATAGTCATTGAGATTCTCAACTTCAAAACCCATTTGTTCAAAGATCTGACGAAACTCTTTTGTTTTTCCTTCATTCCGAGTAGCGATTAGCAAGCGATCCTTAAGACCTTCCCGACCCAAAAAATCTGCAAGTGGAAGACCATTTTTTGGTAGATAAACAGAGAGCAATTGCTCTCCTTCTACAATGAGAAGAGCTCCTTGACGCTGCACGATTTCAATTTTGCGACCTAGTGTTTCCTCAACGATTTGAAAGAGGAAGGTCAAAAACTGCAAACTAGAGGCGTAACGAACAACCGTTACATTTAGGGGAAAGCCCAAGTCTGTGTCTCCAACTAGTGATTCTACTAGGTCAACAAGCTCAGAAGCTTCTGAAGAGACTTCACTATATTCGTTATAGTCACTCCGATCTCCCCATTCAGCTAGAAACCAATTTAAGGCATCTTTGTATTCATAAATCTTTTGGTTCATAATTCTACATGCTCCACATGAACGACTTGATGCAACCAAGTCTTGGCAATCGCTGCAAAACTGGCTGCATTGGCCGTTGTATAAAACTGATGGTGGCAGTCCTCCAGTTGACGACTGCGATTAATCTCAAAGTAGTTGAGCAAGACCGAGATATCCCGGACACACTCAGCACCGCTATCAATTAACTGAACCTCTGGCCCCATGACATTTTGAATAATAGGGCGAAGGAGAGGATAATGGGTGCATCCCAAAACCAGTGTATCTACTTTCCCAGCCAAAGGTTTCAAGGTTTCATAGACAACTTTTTTTGTAACACTGGACTGCAACTCATTAGATTCAACCAGAGGGACAAATTTCGGACAAGCTAAACTCTCTACTGCCATTTCTGGTGACAGGCTTTGAATTTTTTTCCGATAAATATCTGAGGCGACCGTCATTGGAGTCCCAATGACTCCAATTCGTTTGCTTTTTGTCGCCTTGATCGCTGCGGAAGCTCCTGGCAAAATCACTCCTAGAACAGGAATATCCAAGGCTTCTTTCACCTCTTCCCATACAACAGCTGTCGCCGTATTACAGGCCAAAACAATCATCTTCACATTTTTCGTTAGGAGAAAACGAACCATCTCCCAAGTATAGTCACGAATTTGATCTGCTGGTCTCGGGCCATAAGGTGCTCTAGCGGAATCACCAATATAGACCACCTCTTCATGGGGAAGTTGCCGCATCAATTCGCGAACAACGGTTAACCCTCCGACACCAGAATCCAAAAAACCAATTGGTCGATTGTCCATCTGCCTTCCTTTCAAAACAAGGGACCAAGAAAAATCTTAAAGTCCCTCTACTTATTTTATTGTGTCATCTGTTTTGCTTTTATTTCTTCTTCGTATTCAAAGATGCTTTTTGTTGATTCAGAATTTGACGGTAAACTTGTTGCACTTTCGCTTCACTTGGACGTTGACCACTAGCTCCCAATAATGTACGAACCGCTTCAACATTCAAACGTGGGTTTGATGCAAATTCTTTTTCAAACTGCTTGCGAAGTAGGTACATACCTGCCAACATTCCACCAAAGAAAGCAAGGATAATCAATAAAATTGTCAAAAATGTAGACATAAGTGTTTTTCTCCTAAATTCAATATTTACACATTTTCTATTATACCAAAAAGGCCCTATTTTTCAAAGTCAAAGCCATACAATGTTGCAAAGTAATCCTCGGGTTTTTCGGACCGTCGAATGAGACGAGTTTGGCCTGATTCTTCTAATAAAATCTCGGCAGAGCGGAGCTTGGCATTGTACTGATAGCCCATGGAATAACCATGCGCTCCTGTATCATGGATGACCAAGAGATCCCCAATTTCAGAGACAGGAAATTCCCGATTCTTGGCAAACTTGTCATTATTCTCACACAAACTACCAACAATGTCTACTATTTCTGTCTCTCCGTCTGGACGATCGAGATTGGTAATATGGTGGTAGGCCCCGTACATAGCAGGACGGAGGAGGTTGACAGCCGAAGCATCTACTCCTAGATAGGTCCGATAAGTCTGTTTCTTATGGGTGACATGGGTGACCAATAGGCCATGTGGGGCTAGCATAAAGCGGCCTAATTCTGTATAGATTTTCACTTGATCTAAGCCGGCTGGAACTAAAATGTCCTCGTAAGCCTGACGAACACCCTCCCCAATTACAGCAATATCATTTGGTTTGTCTTCTGGTTTGTAGTTTACTCCAACCCCACCGGAGAGATTGACAAAGTCCAAGGTAACCCCTGTCTTTTCAACCACTTCTACTGCCAACTGGAATAATTGCTTAGCCAATTCTGGATAGTAATCATTGGAGACGGTATTCGAAGCTAAGAGGGCATGAATCCCAAATCGTTTGACTCCTAAATCTTTCAACTCCGTAAATGCTTGGATCAATTGCTCCTTGGTCATGCCGAACTTAGCCTCTTCAGGATGGTCCATGATATCCGTTCCCAGTTCAAACACCCCTCCTGGATTATAGCGGCAAGAGATGACCTCCGGTAGTGTCGCAACAGATTGTAGGAAGGCTACATTTTCGTAGGCATCCAAGTTGATAGTCGCTCCTAGCTGACGGGCAAAGACCATCTCTTCAACCGGTGTATTGTTGGAAGAAAACATGATTTCTTGGCCTGTAAACCCTAATTTTTGTGCCATCAGCAGCTCCACATAGCTAGCACAGTCCACGCCACAGCCTTCTTCTTTGAGGATTTTTAGGATGGCTGGATTAGGGGTCGCTTTGATAGCGAAATACTCCTTAAAGCCTGGATTCCAAGAAAAGGCTTGATGGAGGGCACGAGCTGTCTGCCGGATCCCAGCTTCATCATATAGGTGAAAGGGAGTTGGATAGGTTTCCGTAATTTGTTTTAATCTTTCTCTACTAATAAATGGACGTTTCATGTGAAGATTCTCTTTTCTATCAATTTTCTTTAGTATATCACAAGTTTTCCAACAAAAAAAGCCGGTTTCCCGGCTCTTTCGATTAATCGTTGCGTCCAAAAATACGCAAGATATTGATGAACAAGTTGATGAAATCAAGATAGAGTTCCAAAGCCAAAGCAACAACCCAACCATTGGTTGGCTGACCATTGGATTGTTCATAGACATAACGAATCTTTTGGTTATCCCAAGCAGTCAAACCTGCAAAGATGATAACACAAAGAATGCTAAGGACATAATCCATACCAGAGCTTTGTAAGAAGATGTTCGCAATCGAAGCAATGATAATACCAATCAAGGCCCCCATAAATGCTCGTCCCATTCCAGACAAGTCTTTTTTGGTCACACGACCAATGGCAGACATGATGAAGAACATCAAGGCACTAACGACGAAGGCTTTATAAACTGTCGCTTGAGCATAGCGTGCAATGATAAAACTCAAGGTAAAGCCATTCAGAGCTGAATAAGTTAAAAAGAGAGGCAAGGCCATGGGATTGTTTTTCACAGATTGTCTCGAAGCGACCAGGACCAAAATCAATTCAACAGCAATGGCAATATAGTAGACCCATGGAGCCTGAGTTAGAATATATATGAAGGTTTCTTGGAAAAGGGTCATCATCAAAGCTGAGACAACAGCTGAGATTCCAACTCCAACTCCAACTAGAGAATAAATTTTGCTATAAAAGCTATTAAGACCACTTTGTTCGTGGATAACGGTTTGTTGATTCATCATCAATCATTCCTTTCAAACTTAAATTATTATGATTTTAACATTTTTCGATGGAAAAGTCTCCTCTTTGACCACTTTTTTCTCATTGGTTCTGAGGCTTCTTTTATCGCCCAGTATTTATCGACCATGGTCACGAGGAAAGATTCTTTGTAGCGAGGTGGAGCAAGCGTCAAGCCCCACATATGTTTGAGGATGATGTCCTCTTCTTTTTTATTGAGGCTTGTTATCTTTTTGGCATTTCGGACAGCTATCCGAGGATGTACCCAGGCATGGCTCTTGTTAAATTTGACCTGCCGCCAGTCGTAGTAAAAAAGATCGTGTAAGAGAGCTCCCCTTGCTGTACTTTTGGTATCCCAGCCCATCTTCTTAGAAATGCGGTAGCTGGTGTAGCTAACGTGAATGGAATGTTCCAAACGGTTGGAATGAATATGGTGGGGAATTTCCTTTAATTTTTGAAGTTTGGGATGCTGGATCAAATGTCCGACTTCAGCCATATATTCTTTGTCTTGTCGATACATGCGTCTCACCTCCTCTATCTGACTAACGCACTATTCTTCAATCATAGAAAAGATCAAAATCCCTGCAGCAACAGCGACATTCAGACTCTCTGCCTGACCTGGCATGGTGATATGAACGAGCTGATCTGCCTTCTCAGCCATCTGGTCACTAATACCTTGTCCTTCATTCCCCATAACCAGTACAAAAGCAGGGACTTTCTCCACTTGCTTATAGTCAATAGAATCCTGAGACAAGGTGGTCGCATAGATGGGTAGCTGACTTTCTTCAATGGCTGTTAAGAGTTGCTCTTTAGGCAGACGGATAACAGGAAGATGAAAATGACTCCCCTGCATAGAGCGCAAGGTTTTCATATTATACAAATCTGCTGATTGATCGGTTAGAAGCACCCCGTCAAAGCCTGCTGCGTCAGCAGTCCGAATCATGGTTCCGACATTTCCTGGATCTTGAACATCCTCTAACAATAAATACCGTCCTTGAGCCAGCTGAAGATGCTGGATTGGCTGTATCTTAATTTCTGCCACAATTCCTTGAGGGCTTTTGGAATCAGCAATTTCTGCTAAAACCTCAGGACTTACGATGGTCACCTTCGTATCTTTCTTGACCTTATCTACAAACTCTTCAAGAACAAAGACTTGTTCAATCGGAGCCTGATGATTGATAGCTTCTTCATAAAGATGCCAGCCTTCGATCAGGTAGGAGTCGATTCGGTATTTTTTTTGATGAAGTTTTTTAACTTTTTTGATCCCATTATTGGACTTAGAGGTTATAATATTCATAAGACTATTATACCACATTCACAGGAGGAGCTTCTCCGTCCTGAGTAGGAATTCAAGCACAAGGAGAACAAGCATGCAAAAAGTTGAAATGACGGCCCAAGGTCGGGTTCAAGGTGTTGGCTTCCGTTGGGGAGTTTATAGCTTAGCATTAGAAATTGGAGGTATTACAGGCCGGGTCTGGAACAATGATGACGGAACGGTCACTATCCTTGCCGCCTGCGAAGACAATGCCCGCATGGCCAAATTTATCCAAGAAATACGAAAAGGCCCTACTCCTTTTTCAAAGGTTTCTTATCTAGACGTCCATCTGGCAAACTTCGAACCCTACAAAGATTTTAAAATTTCAAATTAAGTCCAGAGAACTATTGTTAATTTAATAAAAAAACAGTAGAATAGAAAGGTATTATTTAAAATTAAAGGATTGTAACTCGTGAAAAAATATAAACGTTATCTACTTGCTGCTCTCAGCTTGTCAGCCCTCCTCCTCTTAACAGGATGTGTCAGCATCGACAAGACAACCAAACAACCAACCGGTTTCGTCTGGAACCTCATTGGAAAACCGATGGGGGAAGCCATCAATTTCTTTGCGACAGATCTTGGCCTTGGCTTTGGTCTAGGGATTATCCTCGTAACAGTGATTGTTCGAGTCATCATCTTCCCACTAGGTATTTATCAATCATGGAAGGCAACCTACCAGTCTGAGAAGATGAACTACCTTAAACCAATCTTTGCGCCGATCCAAGAACGCATCAAAAATGCAGAGACTCAAGAAGAGAAATTATTGGCCAACTCTGAATTGATGGATGCTCAAAAAGCAAATGGTGTCAGCCCATTCGGCGGCATTGGCTGTTTGCCTTTGTTGATTCAAATGCCTTTCTTCTCTGCCCTATATTTTGCAGCTCAATACACTCCAGGTATTAGCAAGGACTCTTTCCTTGGCATTGGTCTCGGTTCAAAAAGTCTAGCTTTAACCTTAGTTGTTGCTGTTCTTTACTACATTCAAAGCATGCTTTCTCTCCATGGTATCGAAGATGAAAACCAAAGAGAAACCATGAAGAAAACAGCTCTCGTAAGCCCAATTATGATTGCAGTCTTCTCTTTGATGGCACCAGCTGGCGTCACTCTCTACTGGGTAGTCGGTGGTTTCGTACAGATTATTCAACAATTTGTCATCAACTACCTCATCCGTCCAAAATTGCGGAAACAAGTTGCTGAAGAATATAAAAACAACCCTCCAAAAGCTCCAGCATCCAATGGACGTCGCGTTAAAAAAGATATTACACCTACTAATCCAACCAATGCGAATCGTTCCCTTCCAACTAACGGAAACAAAAAACGAAACGCTGGAAAACAACGCAACCGTAACTAATATTAGCAAAAAAGCCGAGATGATATCTCGGCTTTTCCATTACTACAAAAAAATGAGAGTGGTTCATTCTCATATAATAATAGATACAAACTATTGTTTTACATAAAACAGTTAGATGATTATCAAAAAATTACTTTTATTTTTTAGTTATTTAAGAAGATGAAAAACTTTCCGCTGTGAGAAAAGTGCCTGAAACTATTGTGTTTCAGGCACTCGGGAGTTTTGAGAGTAAAACAGTTTGGGGAACTGTTTTAGCCTGAGCCTGGAAATTAAAGAGCGAAGGTCTCAAAACTAAGTCATGGAACTTCTTCGAAGTTCCATGACGTCCGTACTCACCTAAGGAAAGTTTTTCAGAAGACTTTATCTTCAAAAAAAATGAGAGTGACTCACTCTCATTTTTTATTCTGTTTTTTCCACATTCAAGATTTTCACTTGGTAGCTTCCTGCTGGAGTTTCAATCGTCACAGTGTCCCCTGTTTTCTTACCAATTAAGGCATGACCGATTGGACTTTCATTTGAGATCTTACCAGCAAAAGCATCCGCTCCAGCTGAACCAACAATAATGTAGACATCTTCTTCGTCTTCGCCAATTTCTTGAACAGTAACGGTTTTTCCAATCGCTACTTCATCAACAGCGACAGCATCACTATCGACAATTTCAGCATAACGAATCTTTGTTTCTAGGCTGGAGATTTGCCCTTCAACAAAAGCCTGTTCGTCTTTAGCTGCTTCGTATTCACTGTTTTCTGAAAGGTCTCCGTAAGAACGAGCAATTTTAATCCGCTCTACAACTTCTGGACGACGAACTAATTTCAATTCTTCTAATTCTAGTTCTAACTTTTGCTTTTCAGCTAGGGTCATTGGATAGGTTTTTTCTGCCATATTTCTTTCTCTTTTCTATTATTTTTTTCGAACTAAAAAGGTGTGGCATGCCACATCCTCCTTAGTTTGAGCTGCTTTCTGTTAATTTGCTATTCACGTGTTCTTCCACGTTTTTAGTGTGTTCCTCATAAGTTTTCGCAAAATAGACTTCCCCAGTCTCTACATTTGCTACAAAGTAGAGGTAGTCTGTCTTGCTTGGGTTAACGGCTGCTTCAATTGCAGATACCCCTGGACTATCTACTGGACCAGGCATCAAACCAGTATTCTTGTAGATATTATAAGGTGAATCGATATTGGTGTCAATCGTTGCGTCTTCTTTTAGAGTCGTCTTCTTGCCTAATTGGCCTTGTGCGTACAAGATGGCAATATTACTTTGAAGAGGCATATCTTGATTCAAACGGTTATAAAAGACGCTTGCAATATCCTTGCGATCTTTATCGGTAGCACCTTCTTTTTCAATCAAAGAAGCTAGCGTCAATGCCTCATTGACATCAATATTTTTAGCTTCCATGGTGTCATAGTAGGCTGAAAGATTTTGGTCCATTGCAGCTAACATCTGGTCTACAAGATCTTCCATTTTACTATCTTTTCCATAGCCATAAGTAGCTGGGAAGAGATATCCCTCCAAGCGGTAGCGTACGCCACTTTCTTTGGATGGCAAGGTTGCGAGTAACTTAGGATATTTGGCTACCATCTTTTCAATAAAGGCATCATCTTGGATGACTTTTAGGAATTCTTCTTGCGTATATGGAGTCTTGGCACCAGATTTGGAGCTCGCATCCACAGAAACCACTTCCGCGATTTGATCAATTGTGTAGCCCTCAGGAATGGTAATTTTTCCTAAGACTGGTGGTTCCGGAGTTTTAGTTCCTTGCTCTTGCAATTTTTGAATAATGGTATCTAGATCCATACTCTTTTGAAGATTGAAATAACCGGATTGGAAGTTCCCATAATTCTTGAACTTGGTGTAATAGTTGAAGAACTGGCCATTCTTAATCAAGCCTTTTTTCTCCAAAATAGTCCCAATTTCACGATTGCTAGAACCAGCAGGAATTTCAACGGTTACAAACTCTGTAGCCTTGGCATCCATAGCATTTAAGTTAGATTGAACATAGGTTACTGCAAAAATTCCAGTTGCAACCATTAAGACAAAAAGAATTCCTAGAACCGTTAAAACGATTCGTTTCGCAATGGTGTTCTGCTTTTTCTTTTTCTGAACGCGTTGATCCCGATCCTTGCGCGAAACACTAGATACAGGTGTTTCTTTTCTCGAAACAGCCACAGGCTGACTTGAGCTTTCTGCTTCTCGAGTTGGCTCTTCGATTGGTAGAGGTGTTTCTTCTTGGTTCTCTTCGGCTACTTCCTGAATTGCAGGAACCTCTGTAACCTCTGGTACTTCTACTTTTTCTACTTCCTCTGGAATCTCTACGGTTTCCTGAACTTCGGACTCTTCCGACACAAGCTCAGAAAGCGCCCCTTCCGTCTCGTCTTCTTGGTTCTCTGGAATAGAAATTTCTTGAACAGGTAAGTCAACTTCTTTTTCAACCTGTACAATCTGTTTATTGGCTTCTTCAAGATCACGGAGAATCCGCTCTTTGAAGCTTAATAATTTTTCATTCTCTTGTTGGTTTTCAGTCAAATACTTGACCCCCCTTGTCATAATCCTTAATATTATATCTTAAAAGGGATAGAAAAGCAATAGGAACGAGGCTTGAGGGCCTTAAATCCTATTGATCACTTACTTGATGGGACCTCCCATACTAAATCGTACCAGACTTCCCCAGCATAGTTAGAGGCCGAGCGTCCTTCGTTTACAAAGCCGTTCCTTTCATAATACTCAATCAAGTAATCATGACAGGTCAAACTAACCCCTTCCCGTCCTTCTTCTAAGGCAAGATTCTTCATGGCTTCAAGTAGGGCTTTCCCAACTCCTAAGCCTTGGGCAGACTGAGAAATCGAAAGACTCGTAAGGATAATAAAACCTCCTGGTAGATGGGACTCGTCCTTTACTTCTGTTGTAAAAGAGCGGTCATCGACATATCTCTTTTGAGTAACGGGTCCTTCTAGATAGCCTAGAAGTTGGCCATCCTTTTCAGCGACTAAAAAGCTATTATTAAACGTTTCAATATGTTTTGCAAGCACCGTCTTATCTATTGCCTCTTCTGGACTAAAATTTTCCAGTTCTATGGCAACAATGGCTTCTAAATCATTCATAGTTGCACGACGAATGTTCATTTTTCTTCCTTTCTATAGGGATAGGTGCCACATTAGGTGATAGTCCTCAACTCCTTCTTCCTTATCCTCTATCTCTAGTTGAAAATCATTCATTTCAAAATACGGAATCAACTCTTCCTGGCAGGTCACATGAATCCCTAACAAGGATTCTTGAGCTACAAGAGACTTGAGTGTGGCGAGTAGCAAGGTGCCAAACCCTTGTTTTCTATAGTCTCGAAGAATTTCCAACCACAATAATTTTAAAGAGGGATTCTCGAACTGTTCCTCCATCTGAATCAGGCAACTTCCAATCACTCGCCCTTCAAATTCTAAGACCAGGGTCCTAAACCCATTCAGTTCTTGCAACTTCTCTCTTTGAAAAGAAAAATTTTGGGACGTGATCTGCTCGATCTCATCCCAATCATTTTCTTTAGCAAACCGAATCCTAACGCTTGGTTGCATGTTATCTCCTTATTGAACGTTATTGGTCAAGTTTCCAAGTAAACGTTCAAATGAATATTCATAGGTCTGGATATCTCCTGCTCCCATGAAGACATAAACGGCATTGTCATGATCCAAGAGTGGAGAAACGTTTTCAGCTGTAATCACACCTGATTTCTTAATAATTTTCGCTTCTAGATCTTCAACTTTGACATCCCCATGATCCACTTCACGAGCTGATCCATAAATTTGTGCCAAGTAGACCGCATCAGCCTGGTTCAAGGCATCCGCAAACTCATCCAAGAGAGCAATCGTCCGAGTAAAGGTATGAGGTTGGAAGACCGCTACGATTTCCTTACTTGGGTATTTTTGACGGGCTGCATCCAAAGTGGCAATAATTTCAGTTGGATGGTGGGCAAAGTCATCAATGATGACGGTATCGTTGACAATCTTTTCTGTAAAGCGACGTTTGACCCCGCCAAATGTTTTTAAGTGTTCTCGAACCAAATCAAGATCGAATCCAGCGATATAAAGTAAGCCGACAACTGCTGTTGCATTCATGATATTGTGACGTCCAAAGGATGGGATTTGGAATTGTCCCAAATCTTCTCCACGGAAATGAACAGTAAAGGTTGATCCCGTAGTAGAACGCAAGAGATCACTGGCTACAAAATCATTGCCTTCTTCTTCAAATCCATAGTAGTAAATCGGAGCCTTAGCTGTAATCCGACGAAGCTCAGGATCTTCACCATAGATGAACAAGGCTTTGGAGATTTGTTTGGCATAATCATTGAAGGCATTGAAAACATCTTCTAGGCCAGTAAAGTAATCAGGATGGTCAAAGTCAATATTGGTGATGATTGAATACTCTGGGTGGTAAGGCATGAAGTGACGTTCGTACTCGTCTGATTCAAAGACAAAGTACTTAGCACCTTTCGAACCACGACCAGTTCCATCCCCAATCAAATAGCTAGTATCTGTGATATTAGACAGAACGTGAGACAAAATCCCTGTAGTAGAGGTTTTCCCGTGAGCTCCTGCTACTCCCATGCTGACAAAATCACGCATAAATTCACCCAAGAATTCATGATAGCGTTGATAGGTGTAGCCTTGAGCATCTGCATAAGCAATCTCTACGTTGTTTTCAGGTTTAAAGGCATTTCCAGCAATCAAGATTTGATCCCCAGTAAGATTTTCTTCGCTGAATGGTAGGATGGTAATCCCTGCTTGCTCCAGACCTCTTTGAGTAAAGTAATATTTCTCTACATCAGATCCTTGTACAGTGTGTCCCATCTGATGGAGCATGAGAGCCAAGGCACTCATACCAGCTCCTTTTATTCCGATAAAATGAAATGTTTTTGACATAGTTTCTCCTCCTGCTAGTCCAGATTGGTCACATTGAGTTCTTGTTTAATAGGTCTCGTTGGAATGTTCTGTTGATCCTTGTTATAGATTTGACTCTTTTTCAAGAAATCATAATTGTTCTTTTTTGGTTTCTCTTCTTGATGGGATTCTTGAACTGGAAGTTCCTCAGCCCCTTCTAAAAGGATCAATTGCTCTTGTTTCAGTCGCTCACCATATTTAATCAATTCACCGGGATTTTCTTTTTGAAAAGGAGCTGTCGGCTTCCCTTTTGGCATGAAAGAAGGGGTGAATTTTTTACGATTAGGCTTAGATGCAATATCCGCCGTCAAATACGGAGCCGTCCGCTTCTTTTTCAAATCAGCACGCGCTGCTTCACGAGCTTCTTCTGCGTAGCGATTCGCCGGGCTCTTTTTATCAACAGGCTCCTTGAAATCAGGAGTCATCGGCTGCCTTCTTGACTTAGGCACTTCAAATGGTTTTTGAAGGGATTTTTGTAGATTTTTTTGATAAGGTTGCTCTGCTACCTTTCCAGTAGCAATTGGCTCCCATTCTAAATAGTTTTTATCTGTATACTCCCCAAGAATATTACTAATAAAGTCCCCATCATCATATAAATTCATATGGGGCATTTGAGTTAGCATCAATTCATCATCTGCTACTTGAGGAAACTGCTTATCCGTCATCCTATTTCTTCCTTTCGACACTTCATTAATTATAAACTATTCATTTAATTTTTCAAGTTATTCTACCGAAATACCCAAAATTTCCCGAATTTCTTCAATAGAAAGACTGGAGCGCGTTTCGGTACCATCTAATATGGTAGAAACTAAATGACGTTTGCTAGTCTGGAGCTCTTGAATTTTTTCTTCGATGGTCCCTCGAGTAATCATCCGGTAGACCTCAACATTCTTATCTTGTCCCATTCGATGGGCACGGCCAATGGCTTGATCTTCTACCGCAGGGTTCCACCATAGGTCAACCAAAATAACCGTGTCAGCACCTGTCAAATTCAAGCCAACTCCCCCTGCTTTCAAGGAAATGAGAAAGGCATCCCCTTGACCGGAGTTAAAGGCGTTGGTCATATCTTGGCGCTCATTAGCTGGCGTAGATCCTGTGATTTTAAACGAAGTCATCTTCAGAGCATCCAACTCTTTTTCAATGATATCCAACATGCCCCTAAATTGTGAGAAGATCAACACTCGTTGGTTTCCATCTTTGATCTGCTCTAGCAGTTCTCGAAGGCTATCCAACTTCCCACTTTCTCCAGAATAATCCTCTAAAAAGAGGGATGGTGTATCACAAATCTGACGAAGACGCATCAAACCAGATAAGATTTCCATCTTACTGCGATTGAGTTCCTCTTCAGAAGAGCTTAGAATGCGGTCTTGCATTTGCTTCAACTGGGCTAAATAGATCGTTTTTTGATCGTCAGCCAATTCATTCTTATAGGTCATCTCAATCAAATCTGGAAGCTCCTGCAAGACTTCACTTTTTTTCCGTCTCATGATAAAGGGCTTGACGTATTGAGAAATAGTCTCTGGACTCAATTGTTTAAATTCTTTTTTACCCGGAAACAAACCAGGAAGCACAATTTGGAAAATCGACCAGAGTTCCTCTACGTGGTTTTCTATTGGAGTTCCCGACAAAGCAAAGGTATGAGGAACATCGAATTTCCGTAAATATTGGGCAATCTTGGTTTGGGAATTTTTCATGACCTGGGCTTCATCCAAGATTAAATATTGGTACTGATTTTTTTCGTATTGCTCTACGTCCTGGCGGAAGGAAGCGTAACTGGTAATCGCTACCTGAGGGTTGCTTGCAATCACCTCGTCTCGACTTGCTTTGAGGCCATAGATAACCTCCACTTCCATTTGTGGAGCAAACTTTTCGAACTCCTCTTTCCAATTATAGATTAGACTAGATGGAGCTAAGATCAAAATCTTAGAATCCGCCATCGCAACACTTGAGAGAAAGGCAATGGTCTGGAGGGTCTTTCCAAGCCCCATATCATCTGCCAAAATCCCCCCAAAACCATAGTGATTGAGCATGGATAGCCAGCGGACTCCGACTTCCTGATAATCTCGAAGTTTAGCAGTTACTTGTAGCTTACCTAATGGAAATTGCTCTGGATGAATCAAATCATGAGCCAAGTGACGAAACTCTTCAGAAAATTGGACATTGTCAGCTGACTCAAATAACTGGGAGAGCTGGAAGGCTGCAATGCGATTGGTTTGTAACTGACCTGTTTTTGTCTTCTTTGCACGAAGATTCAATAAAGTCTGACTGATCCGCTTGCTTTCTTCATCAAAGATTAGAACCTTTCCTGATTGACTGATATAATAGTCATTCTTCTCAACCAAGGCACTCATCACTTGCTCAACCTCAGAGGGATCAATGGAGTCAAATTCAAAACCAATCTCAAGGAGACGACCACTGGTTTGAATGGCAATCTTTGGCTTTTCAACCTGATACAGGTCTAACAACTTGTCCGAAACTTCGACCTCTCCCAGTTCTTCAAACAAAGGAAGGGTCTGATGAAAGAAGGGATAGAGCTGCTTGGGAAGGAGAGGAGCTCGTTTGGTTTGAAATTGATTGGTAAAGCCAGCTGTCAAGATGGTTTCAAAAACCAAACGTTCCTTATCAAAATTACTGGAATAAGGCAGATCCTTAAGTTCTTTCTCAGAGCGAACGATGCGGTCCTCGTAGACAAAAACTAGATCCAGCAACACTTCTCCTTGCTCCGATAAATCAAAAGCAAAGTGAGGTTGAAAATCGTGAATATAGAAATTACTTGGTGCTTTCACCTCACCAATTTTCCTAAATTGCTCTAAGCTATAGGTTAATTTGGTCTGATCAGACAAATCAAATTGAACATGTCTTTTCTGATCACTGGAGAGGGGTAAACTCTGCACAGCCTCAATCAAAATCTTTTGAAGCGGTGATATTTGATAAAAATGGCCATTTGCCAAAAGAAAGCGACCTTCCACCATTTTATAGGAAGCCACTTGGACCTGTAGTTCGATAAACTCCTTCATTTCCACTACTTGGAAAAAAAACAAGCCTGAATCTTCCTGGAGTTCTTGAAAGAATACTTCCTGATAGGTATCCAGTCCGACTTCAAGGGTAAAGGACGGTAGGTCCATCAATAATTGCACAGCTTCTTCAAAGAAACTCATTGGAAAGTAAAGATGACGACCCCCATTTGGAAAGAAGAGGGCATCATGCACCGTATCTCCCGATAACAAGCCTTCTAAGAATCGAATTAAGGCACGACTTTCAGGGTCAAATGCTGCGTAGGAAATCGGCTCGTAATAACTTTTTCCAATCGCAAAATGGGACTGTTTTCTGATGGCTTGCAAAAAAGCTACAACATCCCGCACCACATAAGATCTCTCATCCGGTCTGCGATAGATACGAAGGGTCCACAAAAACTGACCGGAATAGTCGTCTACATGACCGGTTGCTGAGAGACCAAAACGGACTTCTTTGCTTTCAATTTTTGGTAGGACTTGATCTAAAAACAAACTTCCAAAAGATACTTTTTCCTTTGTTTCTTGACTTTCTGTTGCATCTTGCTCCAAACCAAGCAAGAGTTCCTTCCCTTCTTCATCATTTTTTAAAAAGGCTTCTCCTGCAGCTAAATGCACACAGAATTTTTTCTTCTGGAAAAACTCACAACTACAAAAAATCGCTTGATCATCTAGACTATAGCGGAGGGACTCATTGTCAATTCTGAAATAGAGGTACTGATTCTTCATTTCCTGTAGGGATACTTTCCCGTTTTCATAGAGAAGGATTCCTTCTGTACGGATTTTCCCAGGAATTAATTTTGCCATATTTACCACCTTATGTTTATCCCTTTATTATATCATATCCCCTCTAAAATAGAAAAAAAAGACAAAGAATTGTGAAGAATTCAATGCCTGATTTTACTATCACCTACTCCACTTTTCTTTTTAAATGTAGACAAACTATTGTTTTACATAAAACAGCTAGATGATTTTCAAAAAAATGACTTTTATTTTTAGTCATTTAAGAAGATGAAAAACTTTCCGCTGTGAGAGAAGTACCTGAAACAATTATGTTTCAGGTACTCGGAATTATTGAGACCTTAGGCTCAATAATTAGTCATGGAACTTCTTAGAAGTTCGCTGACGTCCGTACTCACCTAAGGAAAGTTTTTCAGAAGACTTTATCTTCAATCAGAAAGAGGCTGGGACAAAAGTCCTAGCCTCTCAATTATCTTTGAATTGTCGAGCAAGACGCAGTGGTTGAGTGGGCTCTACTACGCTGATTTCATCAGCTTTTACAG
>NZ_JVKU01000012.1:0-87235 GCF_001072385.1 Streptococcus sp. 343_SSPC
CAAACTTCCTATTTTGACTTTATCCGCAAACGCCCTTCGTATCTTAATTAGTCATGGAACTTCGTAGAAGTTCCATGACGTCCGGTCCGTACTCACCTAAGGAAAGTTTCTAAAATTACTTTATCTTCAATCTGAAAGAAGCTCCGATTTGGAACTTCTTTTTTGGTGGCTAGAATAGTGAATCGTGTCCATCGTTAAGGCAATAAAAAAAGTAAGGCGGATTGGCCTTACTAATTGATTGGGAAAGAAATTTCGATCAGTTTGTCGGAGTAGAGCGTTTTAATAGCGGATTGGTCGATGAGTTTAAGATCAATCTTGCGTTTTAAAAAGAACTCACGAATTTTTTCAACTTCTGTTTCACGAATGGCACGGTGTTTGTTACTAATCAGCAATTCGTAATGAGTAGGAGCTTTGGTAAAGATAACATCGGTGTTACCAGCTGAATAGACCTCAACAAGGGTAGCATCGGTACTTTCTAATTGACTTTTGACCAAATTAGCATGACTATTTGTTGTATTCATAAGCTTCATGTGAGATCCTCCTAAGCTCTTTCTCCATTTATTATAGCACTTTTTTTTATTTTGTGAAAGAAGTCGCTTACAATTTTTGGGCAGATTTCCACATTTTGATTCCCCATTTATGGCTTCCTCTTTTTAACTTTTCAATGGCTTCGTCAATGGGGAACCAGGCCAGGTTATTGAAGTCCTCTAGCGGCTTTTGAGCTTCTACAAAGTCAGTTACTTCATAGATATAAGCAGGATTGTAGTAGTGAGTGTCGCGGTGACTGGAGTAGAAGTACTCATCTGCTTGTCCATAATACTCGCCGATGGTCGCAGTGAAGCCCAGCTCTTCGATCAGTTCGCGCTCGAGTGCCAATAAATGATCTTCTCCTGCCTCGATTTCACCACCTGGTAAGAACCAAGCCCCATTTGGAGCTTGGACTAGGATGATTTTGTCCTTTGCTGAATTTGGAATCACCGCATAGACTCCATAACGATTGACATAGTCAACATTTTCTTCTTTTGTTCCAAAAGTTGCAACAGTCATAATGATACTCGCTTCTTATTTTTTTATCATTATAACATAGATGGACATAAAAAGCAGTAGGAGATGAAAATAAGAGAGTGGGACAGAAATCGGTAATTCGTTAGAATTCGATTTCGTCGTCCCACCTCCGCACAGTTGAGTAGGGCTGTAAAAGCTGATGAAATCAGCGTAGTAGAGCCCACTCAACCACTGCGTCTTGCTCAACAATCCAAAAATAATTGAGAGGCTAGGACTTTTGTCCCAGCCTCTTTGGAATGCGATTATTCAGTTACTTTTTCTGCTTCGTTCGCAGGTTTGCTCTTTCCTTTGATGCTAATCTTCCCATTGCTGGTCATGACAGCCTTCAGATCTTTCTCACTAGGATTTTCTAGGTAGTAATCTGTAATGGCATCTTCAATATAGTCTTGAATGGTGCGACGAAGAGGACGTGCCCCCATTTTCGGATCGTAGCCTAGGTCAACCAGTTTCTCCTTGACCTTATCGGTAACATCCAGGTGGATATCATTGTGGGCTAAGCGTTGGTTGACATCGTCTAACATGAGAGTGACGATTTGAAGGAGGTTTTCCTTAGACAAGGCTTTGAATTCAATGATGCCGTCAAAGCGGTTCATGAATTCTGGACTAAAGAAGTTTCCCAGTTCACCTAGGATAGAATTGGTACGACCTTCACGAGCCGCCCCAAAGCCGACATTAGCCTCCGCTTTTCCAGTTCCCGCATTGGAAGTCATGATGATAATGGTATCTTTGAAGCTCACCGTTCGGCCTTGTCCATCTGTCAAGCGCCCATCGTCTAAGACTTGGAGGAACATATGCATGACATCTGGGTGGGCCTTTTCGACCTCATCCAAGAGGATGAGAGAGTAAGGGTTGCGACGCACCTTTTCAGTCAGCTGGCCTGCTTCTTCATAGCCGACGTAGCCTGGAGGAGCACCGACCAATTTGGCAACGGCATGTTTCTCCATATACTCACTCATATCAAAGCGAATCATACTGTCAGCAGAACCAAAGAGTTCGATGGCCAATTGCTTGGACAACTCGGTCTTCCCGACACCAGTTGGTCCAACAAAGAGGAAGCTACCAATTGGACGGTTTGGTGTTCCAAGCCCTACCCGGTTGCGACGGATGGCCTTAGCAATTTTTTCAACAGCCTCATCTTGACCGATGACATGAGCCTTCAAGTCAGCTGCCAAGTTGATCAATTGGGATTGTTCTTTTTCTTTCAAATCGCCAACTGGAATATTGGTCTTTTGCTCGACGATGTGTTCGATGGTCTTTTCGCTAATGACTGGCGTATCTTGATCAGTGACCTGTTGCCCTTGCATTTCTTTGTACTTAGCGATTTGGTCGCGGAAGTAGGCAGCTTTTTCAAAGTCCTCATCGCGCGTCGCTTGAGCCTTGAGATTTTCGGCTTCAATTAAGCGTTGGTCGATGACTTTGGGATCGACAAAATTGAGGGTTAAGTTCATCTTAGAGCCTGCTTCGTCCAAGAGGTCAATGGCCTTGTCTGGCAAGAAGCGGTCTTGGATATAGCGATTAGAAAGGAGAGCCGCAGCCTCGATCGCACCATCGGTGTAGTGGACGTGGTGGTAGTCCTCGTATTTCTTTTGAATGCCTTTGAGGATGGTGATGGTTTCTTCCACTGTAGGTTCGTCGACCTTAACGGGTTGCATCCGGCGTTCAAGGGCTGCATCCTTTTCGATAATACGATACTCGTTGAGGGTTGTCGCACCGACTAATTGCAATTCACCACGAGCGAGGGCTGGTTTGAGGATATTTCCAGCATCCATATTGCCGTCTCCAGCAGATCCAGCACCGACAATTTCATGGATCTCATCGATAAATAAAATCACATCTTCCCGGCGACGGATTTCCTCCATCAATTGTTGCATGCGCTCTTCAAATTGGCCTCGGATCCCAGTTCCTTGAACCAAGCTGACAACGTCTAAGCGAATGACTTCCTTGCCTTGCAATTTGTGAGGAACATCTCCATCGACAATCTTTTGCGCTAGCCCTTCTACGACAGCTGTTTTTCCGACACCGGGTTCCCCAATCAGGACAGGGTTGTTCTTGGTCCGACGGTTGAGGATTTCAATGACGCGAAGAATTTCATCGTCACGGCCGATGACCGGATCGATATCCCCACGACGAGCAATTTCAGTAACGTTAATTCCAAATTCTTCTAGAAGGCCCTTTGGTTGTTGTTTGGCTTGGGGTCTGTTGGGTCCTGAAGAACGACCGTTTCCATTAGAACCATAGCCATTTCCACCACCATAGCCTCCCCCAGATTGGGTCGGAGGGGTTTGGGGTTCTTGCGGAGCCTGGAAGTTTCCTAGTTGATTGAAGAAATCTTCAAAAGGATCCCGTCCTCCGCGATTTTGTTGGTTTAATCCTGCGAGCAGACTATTGTTAGGATCCGTTTTCATAATTTGATAGCAGTTCTGGCAAAGGTCTACTTGTTGTTGGTGGCCATTCACGTTCGTATAAAGATGAATGGTTGAATCATTGATTTTACAGTTTTGACAAAGCATTCTCTTACCTCTTTCTCTAGGGTAAAAAGTGTAAAAACTATTGGTCAGAAATAGTCAAACTTTTATAGTTTCATTATAGCAGTATTCTAAAAGTTTGCAAGAATTTAGTATGAAGTCCGGTTTTAGGCATGGAATAAAGAGGAAAATAGCGGAAAAGTTGATTTTTATTGGAATTTCCTCCTTCTTTTATGATAAAATAGGAGAGTAGAAAGTAAATAGGAGAATCAAAATGGAATCACATTTGGTACGAATTATCAGCCGTTTGGAAGCGATGACGAAAGACGGTGGAAACTTAAAACGTAATTTTGAACGTGAAGGGGTTGTAGTTGCTGAAGTAGCTTACAACTATGATGAAGAAAATGGATCAGTATTTACTCTTCGTGATGTAGAAGCGCGTGAGACCTATACATTCGATAGCATTGACTTAATCGCAATGGAAATCTACGAATTGTTGTACTAAGAAGTATCAATCAAGAGTCTAGAGCATCTAGTCTCTTTTTTGTTGGAAGAAAATAGTTATAGTTTCTTCTTATAACCTTGTCTAATCAAGAAGTGTTAGGAGCAGGTTCACAAATCTGATATAATAGAGAAGATATTGAATAGAAAAGAGATTGAGATGACACATGTAATTGATGGGAAGGCCTTGGCAGTAAAATTGCAGGGGGAATTAGCAGAAAAAACCGCTCGCTTAAAGGCTGAGACTGGTCAGGTCCCAGGCTTGGTAGTGATTTTGGTGGGAGAAAACCCAGCTAGCCAGGTCTATGTCCGCAATAAAGAACGGTCAGCTTTGGCAGCAGGATTTCGAAGTGAAGTGGTTCGAGTGCCAGAAAGCATTTCCCAGGAGGACTTGTTGGCCCTCATTGACCGCTACAATCAGGATCCACTCTGGCATGGTATTTTAGTCCAGTTGCCTCTACCAGCCCATATCGACGATGAGGCAGTTTTGTTAGCCATTGATCCTAATAAGGATGTCGACGGCTTCCATCCTCTCAATATGGGACATCTTTGGGCAGGAAATCCAGTCATGGTTCCCTCTACACCAGCAGGGATTATGGAAATGTTCCGGGAATATGATATCGATGTCGAAGGGAAAAATGCAGTCGTCATTGGCCGTTCAAACATCGTTGGAAAACCGATGGCCCAGCTTCTCCTAGCAAAAAATGCAACGGTGACTTTGACCCATTCGCGGACTCATCATTTGGCAAAAATTGCTAGAAAAGCCGATATCTTAGTGGTGGCGATCGGTCGTGCCAAATTTGTTACAGCTGACTTTGTTAAAGAGGGAGCAGTCGTTATCGATGTCGGGATGAACCGTGATGAAAATGGCAAGCTCTGTGGAGACGTCGACTATGAACAAGTAGCTCCTCTGGCTAGTCACATCACTCCGGTTCCAGGTGGTGTTGGTCCTATGACGATTACCATGCTCATGTCTCAGACCTATGAGGCTGCAGTGCGTAGTTTGGATAAAAATTAAGTTTATGATGAAAAATGGTTGAGATAGTAATTTCTCGACCTTTTTATTTATTATAAACCCTGTTTTGTCAATTGAAGTTTAATTCTATCTTTTTGTAGTATAATGAAGTAGAGGTTATTATATGATTGTAAAAGTTTGTAATTCAGATTATAGTCTCCAGTGGGATGGAATTTATCAATTTGCCCTTGAAAGCTATCCTCAGATTAAAGAATGGGAATTGGAGAAGCTAGCAAAGTTTATTGCTTATGAGCGCGACCATCATCGTCAGACCAATGTGGAATGTGAGAATCATGAATTAAATATACAAATTCATGATTACTTGCAAGAGCATAGCTATTTTCCTCCGTACAGACCAAGTCATCGCCTTGTAGCTTCTACCTATGATATCCAGAGGAAGTTGGTTACTTCAAATTATTGTAGTCATACTTGTACAGTTGAGGTGGCTAAGGCTATTTTTCAGACTGGAAAACTCATGTCGGCAGTAAAAGTATTTGGTAAAAGTGGGGCTGAGCTAGTTACAGATAGTCGTAATGCAGCTTCTGATCCAGCAGACTATTTTGACTATATCATGTTCGGATGGTCTAATACGACTTCGGGTTACCGACTCGCTATGGAGCGTTTGTTAGGACGGGCACCGTCTGAGGAGGAATTGCAAGAAAAGTTCATTCCTGGCGTTAGTTTTCATTTTCTGTATGAAGAATTAATTCAAGCACCAGGTTATATGTTTGATGGCTATCATGTTGCGAAGGTAAGAGATAGTTTAGATTTGGATACCTTTCTTCATTTGTGTGTTATTCCCTCAAAAGATAAGTCTTGTTTTGAAGGCTTGATTCCTTGTCAATTACAAGATAGAGTGATTTACCTAGACTATGAGGGAGAAGGGTTACAGGCTTGGAATACTAAGGTTAATCAAGTACTACATGGTAAGGATAAGTTGAAGGAGTAGTGTATGAAAGAGATTGATCAAGCTCTTTTGAAAAAAGTTATTATCGAGCGTCCTCGTTCTAGTCATAAGGGAGACTATGGTCGTCTTCTCTTGATGGGAGGGACCTACCCTTACGGAGGAGCTATTATAATGGCAGCCATAGCAGCTGTTCATAGTGGAGCGGGTCTTGTCACGGTTGCGACAGACCAGGAGAATATCCCTGCTCTCCATAGTCAGCTACCTGAAGCTATGGCATTTGCTGTGACTGACCAAGAGTTATTGACTGAGCAAATCGCAAAAGCAGGCGTTATTTTGTTGGGGCCGGGTCTTAAGGGCAATGAGCTAGGGGCACACCTTGTAGAGCTAGTTTGCGAAAGAGTTCAACCTCATCAAGTGCTCATTCTAGATGGTGGAGCCATTAGCCTCTATACTCGCTTAGGACTTTCTCTTCCTCCAGCTCAACTGGTCTTTACCCCTCATCAAAAAGAATGGGAGGCTATGTCAGGTCTAGCAATTGGAGACCAAGGGGAAGAAGCAACAAGGCAGTCTCTGTCCCAACTTCCTCCAGCAAGTATTCTGGTCCAAAAGGGTCCCCAGACCAAGATTTGGCAACAAGGGCAAGCCGATTATTACCAACTAACCGTTGGAGGGCCCTACCAGGCAACTGGAGGAATGGGTGATACCTTGGCAGGCATGATTGCAGGTTTTGCGGGTCAATTTCCGCAAGTTGGTCTCTATGAGCGCGTGGTAGTTGCCAGTCACCTTCATTCGGCCATTGCAGACGATTTGAGCAAGAATGCCTACGTGGTTTTACCGACCGCGATTAGTCGAGAAATTCCAAAATGGATGAGGGGAATTTGCCTTTCCAACTGCCAATAAACAATCAAGTCTCAGATGATGAAATCTGGGGCTTTTTCCGTAGGTAGAATCAGCTTTTTCGGCTTATTTTTGGTATAATTTATACTAAGATTTTCCGTGTGAAAGGGGAACTATGTCAGAGTATTTATCGGTATCCAGTCTGACCAAATACCTCAAGTTAAAATTTGATAAGGACCCCTATCTGGAGCGGGTCTATTTGACGGGTCAGGTCTCGAATTTCCGTAAGCGTCCCAATCACCAGTATTTTTCTCTTAAGGATGAAAAAGCTGTGATCCAGGCGACTGTCTGGGCTGGGATTTATAAGAGTTTCGGCTTTGAGCTCGAAGAAGGCATGAAGATCAATGTCATCGGTCGGATCCAACTCTATGAGCCAAGTGGCAGTTATTCTATTGTCATCGAAAAGGCAGAGCCAGATGGCGTCGGTGCTTTAGCCATACAGTTTGAGCAGTTGAAAAAGAAACTCCAGGAAGAAGGCCTTTTTCAAGAGAAGTTCAAACAGGCTATCCCCCAGTTCTCCAAGAAAATTGGGGTTATTACCAGTCAGAGTGGGGCCGTTATTCGCGACATTATCACCACTGTTTCGCGACGCTTTCCTGGCGTGGAGATTCTCCTTTTTCCAACCAAGGTACAAGGAGAGGGAGCGGCTCAAGAAATTGTCGCCAATATCCAAAAGGCCAATGATCGGGCGGACCTAGATGTCTTGATCATCGGTCGTGGTGGTGGCTCCATCGAGGACCTATGGGCCTTTAATGAAGAGCCAGTTGTGCGGGCTATTTTTGAGTCTAGAATTCCCATTATTTCCAGTGTAGGGCATGAGACAGACACCACTCTGGCAGACTTTGTCGCAGATCGTCGGGCAGCAACTCCTACAGCTGCGGCTGAGTTGGCAACGCCTGTGACCAAGTTGGACCTGCTCAATCATTTGCAGAAGCAGGAAGGGCGGATGGCAACCGCTATGCGCAACCGCCTGGTCTATCATCGAGAACGCCTGCAAAAACTGAGCCAATCGGTCATCTTCCGTCAACCAGAGCGGCTGTATGATTCTTATCTGCAAAAAATAGATCAGATTCAGTTGCGACTGAAACAGGCTGTGTCAGAGTCGGTTACCAGAAATAGCCGCCAGTTACAAGAACTCCGTCATCGATTGGCCTCCCAAGCGCCCCAGCATCAGCTCGAGCGCTATCGAGACCAGATTCTCCAGATGGAGCGATTGCTGACCTTGAAAATCAAGGAGCTCTACCAGACAAAAGCAGCAGATGCCAAGCGCCTATCGGAAGCTCTCTTGATGTTGGATACCAGTCGCATCGTGGCTAGAGGCTACGCCTTGGTACAGGCTGGAGATCAGGTTTTGGATAGCGTAGATACGATCAAAGAAAAGGATGCCTTGACGCTAGTCATGCGGGATGGGCAAGTAGAAGTAGAGGTAAAGCATGTCGAAAGAAAAGAAATTTGAAGAAAATTTAGCTGATTTGGAAGCTATTGTCCAAAAGTTGGAAAGTGGGCAAGTGCCCCTCGAAGAGGCCATCTCAGAGTTTCAGAAAGGAATGAAGCTATCAAAAGACTTGCAAGAAACGCTTGATCAGGCTGAAAAGACCTTGGTCAAGGTGATGCAAGCAGATGGCTCAGAAACGGAACTAGTATGATTCTAGAAGAAAAACTGCAAGGGGTCGAAAAAGCGATTGAAGGGTTCTACGAGGCTAAACAAATCGCTCCCCGCTTGGTAGAATCCATCCTTTATTCGGTCCATGCAGGGGGCAAACGGATTCGGCCCTTGCTCTTATTGGAATTGCTGGAAGCCTTTCATGCTCCCATCCTTGAGGCTCATTTTCAAGTGGCGGCCGCTCTAGAAATGATCCATACGGGAAGCTTGATCCATGATGATTTACCAGCCATGGATAATGATGATTATCGTCGTGGTCAATTGACCAACCATAAAAAGTTTGGGGAAGACCTAGCCATCTTAGCAGGAGACTCGCTCTTCTTAGATGCCTTTGGCTGTGTGGCAGAGGCAGACCTTCCAGCTTCTATCCGGGTGCAACTGATCGCCTTATTATCGGATGCTTCAGGGACAGCTGGGATGGTGGCAGGCCAAGTCTTGGATATGGAAGGGGAAGGAGCGAGCCTGACCTTGGACCAGTTGCAAGTCATCCATGCCAATAAGACGGGACGACTGCTAGCATATCCTTTCCAAGCTGCGGGGATCCTCTTAGAGCTTGAGCCAGCTGTTGCGACTCTCTTAGAGGAAATTGGCCTCCATTTAGGCTTGGCTTTCCAGATTCGGGATGATATTTTGGATGTGACTGCTGATTTTGCCTCCTTAGGGAAAACCCCTCAGAAGGACTTGCAAGCTGAAAAATCGACCTATCCTGCCCTCCTTGGTCTAGATGGAGCTCAGGCTTATTTGGACCGGGAGTTGGATGCCTGTGAGGACTTGCTCGATCGCATCTCACAGCAGGTAGACTTCGATGGGACTGGAATCAAAAAGATTATAGAAAGACTTAGAATTCATGGCGAAGGAAAGAGTTGACGTACTGGCCTACAAGCAGGGACTTTTTGAAACCCGGGAGCAGGCCAAACGCGGTGTGATGGCTGGTTTGGTCGTTGCGGTCCATAATGGCGAGCGCTTCGATAAACCAGGCGAAAAAATTGATGAAGCGACAGAATTAAAACTCAAGGGTGAAAAACTCAAATATGTCAGTCGTGGTGGTCTCAAGTTAGAAAAGGCTTTGGACCTTTTTGAGATTGACCTGAAGGATAAGGTCACGCTGGATATTGGGGCTTCTACTGGAGGCTTTACGGATGTCATGCTCCAAAATGGAGCCGCCTTGGTCTATGCAGTGGATGTGGGGACCAATCAGTTGGCATGGAAGCTTCGTCAGGATCCTCGGGTCATCTCGATGGAGCAGTTCAACTTCCGCTATGCGACGTCTGAGGATTTTGAGCAAACTCCAAGCTTTGCTAGCATTGATGTTAGCTTTATTTCCCTCAACCTCATCTTGCCAGCCCTCCATGGGATTTTACAAGAGGGAGGCCAGATGGTCGCCCTTGTCAAACCCCAGTTTGAAGCTGGTCGGGAGCAGATTGGGAAAAATGGGATTATCAAGGATGCCAAGGTCCACTTGTCCGTCTTGGAACAGGTTCAAGGCTTTGCCTTAGAACATGGCTTCTCCGTCTTGGGAGTGGATTATTCACCGATCCAAGGGGGCCATGGCAATATTGAATTTTTACTTTATCTAGAAAAAAATACTGGGCAAGATCGTCTTCAACTGCAAGAGTTTGCGGCAGTTGTCGAAAAAGCCCATACTGACTTTAAACATGAATAGTAAACAAAACCGATTAGAAAAAATACGCCGCTTTATCCGAGAAAATAAAGTGGGTACTCAGGATGCTATTGTCGAACATCTAAGAGAAGCTGGAATTTCTGCGACTCAAGCGACTGTTTCCCGCGATATCAAAGAGTTGGGGATTATTAAAACGCCTTTAAAAGGTTCAGCCTATGTCTACGAATTGCCACGCGTCCAACATAGTGGAAAGTTAGCAGAAAATAATCTTCAATCCTTTGAACGCATGGGGAGTTTTCTGACCCTCAAGCTTGTCCCAGGGACAGCCTATCTAGTCAAGCGGCATCTACAAGAAGATTTTGATGATATCATCTTTAGCATGATTTCAGACGACAATAGTATTTTGATTGTGGCCCGCTCGGAAGAAAAGGCTCAGTTTATCGAACAACGATTGATGGAATGGTAGGAGAGAGATGCTATTAGAAATTTCAATTAAGAACTTT
This sequence comes from Streptococcus sp. 343_SSPC, assembly GCF_001072385.1. Classification (NCBI taxonomy): domain Bacteria; kingdom Bacillati; phylum Bacillota; class Bacilli; order Lactobacillales; family Streptococcaceae; genus Streptococcus; species Streptococcus sp. 343_SSPC. The sequence goes on from NZ_JVKU01000012.1 coordinate 10,638, forward strand.
GCCATCATTGAAGAAATTGCTCTGAATTTTGAAACGGGGATGACGGTTTTAACCGGTGAAACTGGAGCCGGAAAATCCATTATTATCGATGCTATGAATATGATGCTGGGGAGTCGGGCGACGACTGATGTCATCCGTCACGGTGCTCCTAAGGCTGAGATTGAAGGCCTCTTTGCCATTGACGAAAACCCTGCCCTTCAGCAGTTATTTGAAGAGCAGGGCTTAGAATGGGCAGAGGAGTTGATTATTCGCAGGGAAATTTTCCAGAATGGTCGGAGTGTCAGCCGGATCAATGGGCAGATGGTCAACCTCTCCGTTCTCAAGGCTGTTGGCCAGCATTTGGTGGATATTCATGGCCAGCACGATCAGGAAGAACTGATGCGGGCTCCCTTGCATATCGCTATGCTGGATAGCTTTGGGGAGGATACTTTTTTTGCGACTAAGAAGGCCTATAGAGAGACCTTCGAGAATTACAAGGCCTTGCGCAAGCAGGTCTTGCAGATCCAAAAAAATAACCAGGAAAACCAAGCTCGAATTGAGATGCTGGAATACCAAATTTCAGAAATCGAGGCGGCAGCCCTGTCCCTGGATGAAGATGTCCAGTTAGAGCAAGAACGGCAACGCCTGCTCAACCATAAGATGATTGCAGATACCCTAAGCAATGCTTATGCCATGCTGGATGCAGAAGATTTCTCCAGTCTTAGCAATGTGCGGTCGGCCATGAATGATCTGCAAAGCATTGAAGAGTATGATGCAGAATACAAGACCTTGTCTGATCAACTGGCTGAGACCTACTATACTCTGGAGGATTTGACCAAGCGCTTGGAGGATCTGGTAGATGGATTGGACTTTGATGGTAACCGTTTGATGCAAGTGGAAGCTCGACTAGACCTGATCCATTCAATTACTCGTAAGTACGGTGGTCAGGTAAAGGATGTCCTTGATTACCTAGAGCAAATCAGCAAGGAATATAGCCTATTAACAGGAGGGGGAACCTCTTCTGAAGACTTGGAAAAAGAACTCAAGTCTATGGAAGGACAGTTGGTTGCCTTGGCTAAAGAATTGAGTCAAGGGCGTCATGCCTTGGCCCAAGAGCTGGAAGCAGAGATCCAGCAGGAATTGGCGGATCTCTATATGGAAAAAGCTCGTTTCCAAGTGCGTTTTACCCCATCTAAGTTTAATCGGGAAGGAAACGAAACGGTTGAGTTTTATATTTCGACCAACCCTGGAGAGGACTTTAAGCCTTTAGTAAAAGTCGCCTCAGGTGGAGAATTGTCCCGTCTTATGTTGGCCATCAAGTCAGCCTTTTCACGGAAAGAAGGTAAGACCAGTATTGTCTTTGACGAGGTGGATACAGGGGTATCTGGTCGGGTGGCGCAAGCCATTGCTTCGAAGATTTATAAGATTGGACGTTATGGTCAGGTGCTAGCCATCTCTCATTTGCCTCAGGTCATTGCAGTAGCCGATTACCAGTTCTTTATCGAAAAGGTGAGCGATGAGTTTTCAACAGTTTCGACCGTTCGCTTGCTCAGTCATGAAGAACGGGTCGAAGAAGTCGCTAAGATGCTAGCTGGTGAAGATGTGACAGAAGCAGCCCGCATGCAGGCAGAGCAATTGTTAAAACGGCCGTCCTAAGAAGAAAGGAACCGATATGGAAAGCTATTTCGTAGTGGGAGACATTCATGGAAAAGCCGGTATGCTAGAGGAACTGATGACCCATTGGGATGGTCAGTCCCAGCTGGTTTTTCTCGGAGATCTGATAGACCGTGGGGAAGATAGTCGTAAGGTTATCGAACTGGTCAAAGATGTTGTCGAACAGCAAGGGGCCATCTGCCTCTCTGGGAACCACGAATACATGTTTCTAGCCTGGATCGATAACCCAACAGAGCGCTACGACCATTACCGACGAAATGGTGGTGACACGACCATCAACTCTCTACTTGGTCGTCCCCTCACAGCTCCAGTAGATGGCGTGGCGGATGCTCGGCGCGTGCAAGAGACTTGTGGGGACCTCGTCGCTTTCATCCGTTCGCTTCCTTTTGTCTATGAAACAGCACACTATATTTTTGTGCATGCTGGCCTTGACTTGACCTTGCCTGATTGGCACGAAACGACGGATTATCAGAAAGTCTGGATTCGCCAGCCCTTCCATGAAGCGACCAATCAGACAGGAAAGACCATTGTTTTTGGCCATACTCCAGTTCACTATCTCTTGGATCAAAAGATTGGAACCAAGGAGCTCTGGGTGACCGAAGATGGGAAGATTGGCATGGATGGCGGGGCTGTTTATGGTGGCGTCCTCCATGGCATTCTCTTTGATGAAAGTGGAATGAAGGCCGATGTTGCTTTGGTCAATGATGGCTTTGCAGCTATCGATGATTAAGTAAAAAGGACTTTGTCCCACAAAAGCCTAGAAAATTTGATATAATAGAGTGGATATATCTAAGAAAAGATTGTAGGAATGTTATGTCACAAGTAAAAATTGTTACAGACTCATCCGTAACGATTGAGCCTGAAGTTGTTGAAAAATACGGAATTACCATCGTTCCCCTCTCTGTTATGGTGGACGGTGTCCTCTATTCAGATGCGGAATTAACAGAAGGACAATTCCTTCAGTTGATGAAGTCCAGTAAGAACCTTCCAAAGACCAGTCAACCTCCAGTAGGTGTGTTTGCGGAAGCCTTCGAAGGTTTGGCTGCAGAAGGGGCGCAAATTATTGCGATCCATATGTCTCATGCCTTATCTGGTACAGTGGAAGCTGCACGTCAAGGTGCTACCTTAGCCAATGCAGATGTCACGGTGATCGATAGTAGCTTTACGGACCAAGCCATGAAGTTCCAAGTGGTGGAAGCAGCGAAACTGGCTCAAGAAGGAGCTAGCGTAGAGGAAATTGTAGCCCACATTGAGGAGGTCAAGCAAAAATCTAGACTCTACATAGGGGTTTCTACTCTGGAAAATCTGGTGAAAGGAGGCCGGATTGGCCGCGTAACTGGTTTATTGAGTTCTCTTTTGAATATTCGGGTTGTCATGGAAATGAAGAACGATGAACTGCAACCAATTGTCAAAGGACGCGGACAGAAGACCTTTAAAAAATGGTTGGACGAGTTGATACAAGACTTATCTGGTAAAGAAATCGCTGAGATAGGGATCTCCTATGCTGGTGGACCTGACTTTGCTAACCAAATGAAGGCACAATTACAGCCTTTGGTTGCAACTCCAATCTCTGTTTTGGAGACAGGTTCGATCATTCAAACTCACACTGGGGAAGATGCCTGGGCAGTTCTTGTCCGATTTGCATAGAAGCCCGTCAATAAAGGAATTTATTCCTAGATAAATGTTGATAAAAACAAGTTTAGTACTTGACCTAAAAGCATTTTTTAGATATGATAGAGATGTTAAGGGTAAAACCTAAAAAAATTTGGAGGATTTGTTAAATGGCTAACAAACAAGATTTGATCGCAAAAGTGGCAGAAGCTACAGAATTGACTAAAAAAGACTCAGCAGCAGCAGTTGACGCTGTATTTGCAGCTGTTTCAGAATACCTTTCAAAAGGTGAAAAAGTTCAATTGATCGGTTTCGGTAACTTTGAAGTTCGTGAACGTGCAGCTCGTAAAGGTCGCAACCCACAAACTGGTAAAGAAATCAAAATCGCTGCTTCTAAAGTTCCAGCATTCAAAGCTGGTAAAGCTCTTAAAGACGCAGTTAAATAATTGTGATTACAAAGGTTCCTTCTAGCTTGCTAGAAGGAACTTTTTGCTTTGGAGTAGTTTCTAGACAGGGCCTATAAATAGGAGTATAATAGAAAAAAGTGAGAAATGGAGGGTGGACCATGAGATGGATTGTTGGAATCTTTGTTCTGCTCATGATTAAGCCAATTCTTTATCTATTGAAAGGTCTCTGGTTTATTGCGGAACTCTTCTTTATGTTCCTCTTTGTCAAAATTTTACTAGGAACCATGAGATGGATCCTTAGTTGGGGTAGTTAAGATTAGATATAAAAAAGTGTGGGAGTAAAGGAGCTTGATTCGAGCTGATTTAATCCTACACTTTTCCTTATTTACAAACATTCTAATTAGGCAAAATGTGGTATTCGTGATATAATAGATTTAAAGAAGAGACAGAAAGGGGAAAGACCATGCTAGCTTGTTTAACACTCGATTCCGTTCAACAAGAAAAAGTGGAAGATGTATTGCAACACCTGCGTGAAAAATCTGTACGGATTACAGAGACGCGTCGGGCAGTCCTTTCCTATCTTGTCAAAAGTCAGGAACATCCAAGTGCGGATGCCATCTATCAGGACTTGAAACCAGCCTTTCCCAATATGAGCCTGGCAACCGTTTATAACAATCTCAAGGTCCTCATTGAAGAAGGTTTTGTCTCTGAAATTAAAGTTCGTAATGATACCACGACCTACTTTGACTTTATGGGACACGATCATTTGAATTTGATTTGTGAGTCTTGTGGGAAGATTGATGATATTGATATCGAAGTTCCAGACGTGAGAGCAGAAGCGAGAGAAAAAAGTGGCTACGTCATTACCAAGTGCCAAACCACAGTTTATGGCCTTTGTCCGGAATGCCAGAAGCAATTGTAGGCAAACCTCTTTTTAGAGGTTTTTTTGTTTAGTCTTGTTTGTGGAAAGAGGGTGGAAGAGGCAGGATTTAGAACCTGGTGAGAGCGACTTGTAAATGTCCATGAAAAAGAATTGATAAAATTTTCACGAAATCTTCGATCTAGCTCTGTTAAGACTAGATTTTTCCCTCAAAATCTAGTAGAATAGAATAGATAAACGAGGGTAACCTCGGAAAATAAAAGGAGATCCATCTAATGGTAAAATTGGTTTTTGCTCGCCACGGTGAGTCTGAATGGAACAAAGCTAACCTTTTCACTGGTTGGGCTGATGTTGATTTGTCTGAAAAAGGTACACAACAAGCGATCGACGCTGGTAAATTGATCAAAGAAGCTGGTATCGAATTTGACCAAGCTTACACTTCAGTATTGAAACGTGCGATCAAAACAACTAACTTGGCTCTTGAAGCTTCTGACCAATTGTGGGTTCCAGTTGAAAAATCATGGCGCTTGAACGAACGTCACTACGGTGGTTTGACTGGTAAAAACAAGGCTGAAGCTGCTGAACAATTTGGTGATGAGCAAGTACACATCTGGCGTCGTTCATACGATGTATTGCCTCCAAACATGGATCGCGATGATGAGCACTCAGCACACACTGACCGTCGTTACGCTTCACTTGACGACTCAGTGATTCCAGATGCTGAAAACTTGAAAGTGACTTTGGAACGCGCTCTTCCATTCTGGGAAGATAAAATCGCTCCAGCTCTTAAAGATGGTAAAAACGTATTCGTAGGAGCACACGGTAACTCAATCCGTGCTCTTGTAAAACACATCAAACAATTGTCAGACGACGAAATCATGGATGTGGAAATCCCTAACTTCCCACCATTGGTATTCGAATTTGACGAAAAATTGAACGTTGTTAAAGAATACTATCTTGGAAAGTAAGATAGCAGGATTCGTTATCAATCATAGAAAGCTGACTTCAGTCAGCTTTTTTGTTTGTCCGTCGCAGACCTAGCTGTTTTTTGGTTTTCAGGGACTCCTAAAAATGATATAATGAAGTGTTATTACATAAGGTTTCATTAGCCTTGAAAGGAAAAGAAAATGACAAAATCATTCTACATCACAACCCCTATCTATTACCCATCTGGTAAATTGCATATTGGTTCAGCTTACACAACCATCGCCTGTGACGTCTTGGCGCGTTACAAACGCATGATGAACTACGATGTTTTCTACCTGACTGGTCTCGATGAGCACGGGCAAAAGATCCAGCAGAAAGCAGAAGAAGCTGGCATTACACCGCAAGCTTATGTAGATGGGATGGCGGTTGGAGTGAAAGAACTCTGGCAATTACTCGATATCTCATATGATAAATTCATCCGTACGACAGACGATTACCATGAAAAAGTGGTGGCGCAAGTCTTTGAACGCTTGCTGGCACAAGACGACATCTACCTTGGTGAATACTCTGGTTGGTATTCAGTCTCTGATGAAGAGTTCTTTACAGAAAGCCAATTGGCTGAGGTATACCGTGATGAGAATGGCAAGGTCATTGGTGGGGTAGCCCCATCAGGCCACGAAGTAGAATGGGTATCTGAAGAATCTTACTTCCTTCGCCTCAGCAAATACCAAGACCGCTTGGTTGAATTTTTCAAATCCCAACCAGATTTCATCACACCAGATGGCCGTCTCAATGAAATGTTGAAAAACTTCATTGAGCCAGGTTTGGAAGATTTGGCAGTATCTCGGACCACCTTTACCTGGGGAGTTCCTGTCCCATCTAATCCAAAACACGTGGTCTATGTATGGATTGATGCCCTTCTTAACTATGTGACGGCTCTTGGCTACGGTCAAGAAGATCATGAAAACTTTGGCAAGTTCTGGAACGGAACCGTCTTCCATATGGTCGGAAAAGACATCCTTCGTTTCCACTCCATCTACTGGCCAATCCTTCTCATGATGTTGGATATCAAATTGCCAGAACGTTTGATTGCCCATGGTTGGTTTGTCATGAAAGACGGCAAGATGTCTAAGTCTAAAGGAAATGTCATCTACCCAGAAATGTTGGTGGAACGCTTCGGCTTGGATCCGCTTCGTTACTACCTCATGCGCAGTTTGCCAGTTGGTTCAGATGGGACCTTCACACCAGAAGACTACGTGGCTCGTATCAACTATGAATTGGCCAATGACCTTGGAAACCTCCTCAACCGGACGGTAGCCATGATCAATAAATACTTTGGTGGTCAAGTTCCTGCTTATGTCGAAAATGTTACCGCATTTGATGCTGATTTGGCTAAGGTGGTTGAAGAAAACATCGCTGAATACCACAAGCAAATGAACGGGGTTGATTACCCACGCGCATTGGAAGCCGTATGGAACATCATCTCTCGTACCAACAAGTACATCGATGAGACAGCTCCTTGGGTCCTCGCTAAAGAAGACGGTGACAAGGAACAATTGGCAGCGGTCATGGCTCACTTGGCAGCTAGCCTTCGTGTTGTGGCTCACTTGATCCAACCATTCATGATGAACACCTCAAATGCCATCATGGAACAACTTGGCTTGGGCTTGGACTTCGATCTTGAAAACTTGACTTTAGCAGGCTTCCCTGAAAATGTCACAGTGGTTGCCAAAGGAACTCCAATCTTCCCACGTCTCGACATGGAAGAAGAAATTGCCTACATCCAATCTCAAATGACTGCTGGAAAACCACAAGAAAAAGAATGGATTCCAGAAGAAGTGGAACTCAAGTCTGAAAAAGATGAGATCAAATTTGAAGACTTTGACAAGGTTGAAATCCGTGTCGCAGAAGTCAAAGAAGTGGAACGCGTCGAAGGATCAGATAAATTGCTTCGCTTCCGTCTTGACGCTGGTGACGGTGAAGATCGTCAAATCCTCTCTGGTATCGCGAAATTCTATCCAAATGAACAAGAATTGGTCGGTAAGAAACTTCAAATCGTGGCCAACCTCAAACCACGTAAGATGATGAAGAAATATGTCAGCCAAGGCATGATTCTTTCCGCGGAACACGGAGATCAATTAACAGTCTTAACTGTTGATCCATCTGTTCCAAATGGAAGCATCATCGGCTAAACGATAGACAAAGAAAAAATCATCTAAAAAACTTTCCTTAGGTGAGTACGGACGTCAGCGAACTTCGAAGAAGTTCCATGACTTAGTTTTGGACCCTAGGTTCCAAAACTCCCGAGTGCTAGAAACAATTGTGTTTCTAGCACTTTTCTCACGGCGGAAAGTTTCAGTAGATGATTGAATAATTCTTACGAATAAATTTTTTAATTTTTATAGAATTTATTTGATTTGTAAGGAAGATCAGATTGTCTATGCTCTCAAGCACTCCTCGGGAGTGCTTTTCTTGTATCGATATAGTTCCCATCATTGAGTTTTACACGGATGGTAGATTCGTCCTATTAGTAATGAATGTTAATGGAGACTTCCGCAGTGAGAAAAGAGTCTGAAACATTTTCGTTTCAGACTCTCGGAAGATTTGAGACAGTGGGCTCAAATCTTAGGTATGGAATCCCAAAGGGATTCCATACCGTCCGTCCTCACCTAAGGAAAGTCTCCGAATATAGTTCCTATTCATCTGGCCGGTATTCCAGGATATCTCCTGGCTGGCAGTCGAGTTCTTTGCAGATGGCTTCAAGTGTGGTGAAGCGGATGGCTTTGGCCTTGCCGGTTTTGAGGATGGAGAGGTTGGCTGTGGTGATGCCGATTTTGTCGGCTAGCTCGTTGGATTTCATCTTTCGCTTGGCCAGCATGACATCTAGATTGACGATAATCATGGCATCCTCCTTAAATGGTTAGCTCATTTTCTTCAGCGATTTCAATCCCTCTCTCTAAAATCTTGCCAAGGACCCAAACGATTGGAACGGCAAGGAGAAGCCCTGTGTTAAAGGTAAATTGGAAAGTGAAGGGCAGGAGATAAGCATCGCCACTGGTTTCAAGTGTGCCAGACATAAAAGACAAGACCAAGAGAATCTTCCAAGCTCGGTTGCAAAGATCAATGTTGGAGTGAGAAAAGATCTTTTCTTGGTAGAGATTTTGGAGGAAGCTGCGAATGGTGATGAGAAGGTAAATATAGATAGCGCTTGAGGCTAGTGGGAAGAGCAACTGCCAGAGGGGTTGCAGATGTTTGGGGAAGAGCTGGATGCCATTTACCTCAAAGGACAAACGTCCAGATTGAATGAGATCCTTAAACACTCCCATCCGGGAAAGCAGGTGGACGACCAGTGCAGCCAGAGTCATAAAGCCACAGAAGTAAATGAAAGCCGTTAAGACTTCAATGACATTTTTTAAGGTTTTTGAGTTTTTCATCGCAAGCCTCCTTAAATTTTTTTATTTTTCACTTATAGTATACTCCTTATAAAAAATAAGTCAATAAAAAAGTATCGAAAAACGATAAAAAATTTATGAATTTCAGTCAAAATTTGCTTTAAATAGAATTTAAGGTATACTATTAGGTAACTACCATTTCAAGGAGGTATTGAAATGATCAAAAAGTTAGATAAGAAATATCTTTGGATGATCATCGCTTTTGTGAGTGCAGTGGTTCTAATCGGAGGAGTCTATCTCTACTCTAGCTCCAATATTCAACCGGATCATCAAAAAGAGTTCAACCAGACTTCGAAGACCTCGTCTTCATCTAAGGAAAAAGCCATCGATCTGTCTGGTGAATATGTCTCTAGTGCGCGTGATAAGGCCAAGATTCAAAAAGATGGGAAATCTTGGAAGATTGATTATGAGACAGAAGATGGTCCTGTATCAGCAACTTTCTCAACAGATTTCAAAGTTGAAGGTGCCAATAAAGTTTCTACTAGCCAGATGAAAAAGTCAGATGGAAATACTGATTTCACCGTCACTGTGCGTATCTTTAAATACCAATCAGATAAGGATCCCCTCATTACGGTAACCATGTCAGATAAAGATCCCGATCATGAGATGGTCTTTGCCAATCGGAAGGATTTCTTCAAGTCGACGAATCCAGATGATGCGGTATTGGATGGGGATTTGACAACTTTCGCGGGAAGCTATTCCAACGAATCGATTGAAAAGCAGATTGCAGATTCTGGCTTTAAGTTGTATGGCTATAGTCCAGAAGATTATTACAATCACCGAACTACTGTCTTTCCTTCTATCTACACTGATCAGGATAAGGGATGGAGCTTCTGGAGTGGAGCTAGCAATGTCCAATTTGTCCTCAATAAAGATAAGAAACCGAAGAAAGCTGGATCGACCTATCAGGTTTACTTTGTTCAAGCTGGTACAAGTGGAGAAACTCCTGGTCAGGAATTGATTGTCACCTTGATTCCTGAAAATGTTCAAGGTCCTGATGGTGTCGTGTCGCCTTTGAGACGCATCTTCTACCATCAAGCCTCCTTCCAAGCTTACCAAGACAAATGGTGGGAAGCCTACCCAGAGCCTAAGAAGGACGCAGACCTTGATATTGCGGCCATCAATAGTGGAGACTTTTCAAGTCTGGCAGGGACATGGCGCAATGCTAAAGGCCAGGAGATGGTCATCCAAGAAGATGGAACTGTAAAGGGCCAAGGAAGATTAAAAGCAGTGCCGAACTCGGATAAGACAAGTAAAGTTCCTTATGTAGATCTACATGTGGGAGAAACAGGAGTGGCAGTTGGACTCTTTAAGATTGGTTTTGAAAATCCTGATGGAGACCAGTCAGATAAGAGCAAACCTCGCTTGGTTGTTACCCAATCAGCTGGGAACTATCCAGCGGATCAATACTTCTATCGCCAATAAGATTGAAGAAAGAGTCATTTTTAAAACTTTCCTTAGGTAAGTACGGACGTCAGCGAACTTCTTCGAAGTTCCATGACTAATTATTGAGCCTAAGGTCTCAATAATTCCGAGTGCCTGAAACAACTGTGTTTCAGGCACTTTTCTCACGGCGAAAAGTTTTTCATCTTCTTAAATGACTAAAGAATAAAAGTCATTTTTTGAAAATCATCCAGCTGTTTTATGTAAAGCGAGAGTACGTCTACATTTAAAACCCAGGAAATTCAATTTCCTGGGTTTTTGTTTTGCTTCAATTGTTTATCACTAAGTGCTGAAGGAGTTGATTATTTCTTACTTCAACCTGTCTCTTTAAACTTACTCTTTATGCTCAAGGAGCAGTGGGGAGGTGGATTCGATTGCTTGTTTTCGTTTGAAAAATGCAGCCATTTGAACCAGGATACGAGGAACTATTTGCCATTTTTTCCATGCTTGGACACGGGTGTCGATGAGTTGCTTGGCTAGACGTTCCAGCATTTCCCGCTCGGTGGGGTCTAGGTCCTGAGCATTTTGAAAGATATCTTTGATCTTGGAGAAATTTTTCAAGTTCATCAAATCGTTTATTGAAGTAATGCCTGCATCCAAGAAGAGGCCAAAGAAGGTATCGAAAAATTTCTTGAGTTGGCTATCAGGGACTTCTTGTACCCACTGTTTTAAGGTTTGGTCCATCTGTTGACTATCGGGACTGGTTTGATCCAGTGTCACAAATCCATCCTTTTCAACCATCCAAGTAAAGGCGTCATGCTGGGCAAATCCACCAAAAGCTCGACTTTTAACAATCGTAGCAGGCTCTGGGACTTCCAGCATCATGCCAACAATGGATCCTTGTGGGACGAAGCGATGAATGAGGTGTGCGATTCGTTGATAGCCCTCCGTTTCGATAATGGCCTTGTTGAGGCCAGGCGCGTCGTAACAGTAGATGGCGTCGACCTTTTCAATCAGATGATCTGGAAGGTAAGAGCAGGCGTAGGCTGCGAGATTGCCCCCTTTGGAGTGGCCGGCTACCATAAAGCGTCCTTTAGGAAATTCCTTCATGACATGTTGTAGGTAGCTGGCTGCACGCCTCTGAGATGGGACATGGTCCATATAGGTCATGTGGAAGTCTTCCTTCCAGCCGATCAAGGTATCATCCGTCCCTCTGAAGACAACTAAATAAACATCCATGGTAAGACGATAGGTCATAGCCGCAAACTGCTTCTGAACATCGGGGTCATATTCGTCGACATAGTTAAGAAGTTTGACATTCTTAAAGCGTTTGGATGTAGCTAGGATATCGACTAATTGCAGGTGTTTGTCTGTCACGATGAAATCTGTGGTTCGATCGACTAGCTCTACTGCATCAGATAAGCGGACTTCAATATTGGTCGTATCCCCTTGAGGCACGATCCGATCAAAAGGAAGATAGGTCAGCTCTGTCAGTGCCAGGACATCGAGTTCCTTAAAAGGGCGATCGTAGATGGAATCATAGGCGACATAGTCTAGATAATCAAAAATCGTGGACATGAGATTCTCCTTTGTATCTGTATGTTCAGTATAGCATAAAATACCTGAAAAGCCCCTCAGTAAAAATAGGAAATTGACGAAAGGAGTTACCTGTAAGTTGAGATGGCGAAAAATATGTATGCTCCTTGGATAATTTGATATAATGAAAGGGTAATACTCTAGTAAGAAAGAGAAGGAAAGAGCATGCACAAAATTCTTCTTGTCGAAGATGATGAAACCATTCGCCAACAAGTGAAGAAAATCATGGAGCAGTGGGGCTTTGAAGTTATTGCAGTTGATGACTTTATGGATGTATTGGGGACCTTCGTCCAGACCAATCCTCATCTGATTCTGATGGATATTGGCCTTCCTCTTTATAATGGCTACCATTGGTGCCAGGAAATTCGTAAGGTGTCTAAGGTCCCTATCATGTTTTTATCCTCACGAGATCAAGCTATGGACATCGTCATGGCTATCAATATGGGAGGCGATGACTATGTGACCAAGCCATTTGATCCCAATGTCCTTCTGGCAAAAATTCAGGGTCTCCTTCGCCGCTCTTATGAGTTTGGAACTGATCAAGATTTGTTAGAACACCGGGGCGCTATCCTCAATCTCAAATCCATGGATCTGGTCTACGAGGGAGAGGTGGTTAATTTGACCAAAAATGAATTTCAAATTCTTCGCATCCTTTTTGAAAAAGCTGGAAGTGTAGTGGCTCGGGATGATCTAATGAAGGAATTGTGGAACAGTGATTTCTTTATTGATGATAACACCCTCTCGGTCAATGTAGCTAGACTTCGGAAGAAACTCGAAGAAGCAGGACTGGAACATTTTATCGAAACGAAAAAAGGTATAGGATACGGGTTGAGCAATGGATAATCGATTCTTATTTGTCAAACATTATCTGATTTCTCACCGTCGCTATCTCTATTTAATTGGGTTACTCCTTTCATCCCTGGTCTTGTTTGCCTATATATTCGAAGGCTACCGCAATTTTCTCCTTTACCTGACAGGAATTTTGGCTTTTTTGAGTCTTCTTCTGGTCATTTGGGATGCTGTAGCTGGGTATCAGGCCTGTCGGAAGGAAGTGCTCTATGGGGAGGGACTACCTGAGACCCCTCTAGAATTGGTCTTGAGTCAGAAACTAGCAACCAGTCAGCAAGCCCAACGTGAGCAGACAACGGTGAGTCTAGAGACCTACAATGACCTGATGGATTACTATACCCTCTGGGTCCACCAGATTAAGACGCCCATTGCGGCCAGCCAACTCTTAGTTAAAAATATAGAAGACAGCGAGCTGAGACAACAAATGGAGCAGGAGCTCTTTAAGATTGATTCCTATGCCAATGTGGTCCTCCAGTATCTGAGACTCGAAAGCTTTCACGATGATTTGGTTCTTAAGCGTGTTCCACTCGAAGAGCTGGTCAAAGAAGTCGTGCGAAAGTATGCCATCTTCTTTATTCAAAAGGGCTTGACGGTGGATCTGCATGACTTAGATGTCGCCGTCATTACCGATCGCAAGTGGCTCTTGGTCATCATCGAGCAATTGCTGTCTAATAGCCTTAAGTATACCAGCACTGGCGGGATTGAGATCTATTTCAAAGACCAGACCCTTTATATGAAAGATAGTGGGATTGGAATAAAGGATAGCGATATACTCCGTGTCTTTGAGCGGGGATTCTCCGGCTACAATGGGCATTTGACCCAGCAATCTTCTGGACTAGGCCTCTATCTGTCTAAAAAGATTGCCGATCAGCTAGGGCACCAACTCCAGATGACGTCTCAAGTCGGCCAAGGGACGACTGTTGCTATACGTTTTGAAGAGAAGAAGTTGGTCATGGATTAGGAGAATTCGTCGGTACCTAATGATTCTCTCCCTAAGCTTCTCTTTTATTTGAAAATGACAAAAATGTAAGATTTAATTTTAAAAATGAAAGGTTAGGTTATGGTGACCGCCTTTTATTTTTTATACAATAGTCTCATCAAATAAAGGAGGTCAAGAAAATGAAACTCTTGAAATGGATGAAAGAACCCAAAAAGATTAAGAAACCAAATAAGAAAACCGATTTGGAAAAGGCGGAATTTGGTCGCCAAGTCCTACAACAAACCCAAGAATTTTTCTTGATCTACTAGTATAAGGAGAAAAGTATGTCATTACTAGACGTTCAACATATCAAAAAAATCTACAAAACCCGCTTTCAAGGGACGCAGGTTGAAGCCTTAAAGGATATTCACTTCACTGTTGAAAAAGGGGAGTATGTCGCCATCATGGGGGAATCAGGATCTGGGAAATCGACCCTCCTCAATATCTTAGCCATGCTGGACCAGCCGACGGAAGGACGAGTCTACCTCAATGGCACCGATACCTCGACCATCAAGAACAAGGACGCTTCGAGCTTCCGTCGGGAAAAACTAGGCTTTGTCTTTCAAGACTTCAACCTGCTCGACACCTTGTCCGTCAAGGACAATATCCTCTTACCTTTGGTCCTTTCTCGCAGACCCGTCAAGGAAATGATGAGCAAGGTTGATAGCGTGAGTCGAGAGTTGGGCATTCACCAACTTCTAGAGAAATATCCTTACGAAATTTCTGGTGGGCAAAAACAACGGGTGGCTGTAGCACGGGCCATCATCACCTCACCTGAAATTCTCCTTGCTGATGAGCCAACAGGGGCGCTGGATTCCAAGTCTTCGGCTGCTTTACTAGATGTCTTTGAAGATATCAATACCATGGGGCAAACCATTCTTATGGTGACCCACTCAACCGCAGCGGCAGCTCGGGCCAAGCGCGTGCTCTTTATCAAGGACGGGATTCTCTACAACCAGATCTTCCGCGGGGAAAAGACAGAGCGTCAGATGTTCCAAGAAATCTCGGATACCCTAACGGTCATGGCAAGTGAGGTGGAGTAGATGTTTCGATTAACCACTAAATTAGCTTGCTCTAATCTGATCAAGAACCGCAAGCTTTATTATCCCTTTGCGATTGCAGTCATTCTCGCAGTGACCATCGCCTACCTCTTTGACTCCCTGACCTTTAATCCCCATATTTCAAAACTTCGAGGGGGATCTCCCATGCTCTTCACCCTAGGCTTGGGACTGTTTGTGGTCAACGCTGCGGGGGCCATCATTGTGCTCTATGCCAATAGCTTCGTCATGAAAAACCGCTCCAAGGAACTGGGGATCTACAGCATGCTGGGCCTTGAGAAGCGCCATCTCATCAGCATGATTTTCAAGGAACTCTTGATCTTTGGCTTTTTGACTATCTCAAGCGGAGTGTTGATCGGGGCTCTCTTTGACAAGCTGATCTTTGCCTTTCTCTTGAAACTCATGAAGATGAAGGTCCAGCTGGTATCCACCTTCCAACCTGGGATTGTCATCTTGGTCTTTGTCACCTTTGGTCTCATCTTTGGCCTCCTAGTTTTTCTCAATGCTTGGCGAATTCTCCGTTTGAATGCCCTGCAGTTGACGCGTGAGAAGGCTAGTGGTGAAAAGAAATCCCGCTTCTTGTGGCCCCAAACCATCCTGGGTTTAGTTTCTCTTAGTTTTGGCTACTACCTGGCTTTGTCAGTCAAAGACCCATTGTCTGCGATTGTGATTTTCTTTCTAGCGGTTGTCTTGGTCATGATCGGAACCTACCTGCTCTTTAATGCTGGGATCACCGTCTTCTTGCATCTGCTTAAGAAAAAGAAGGGCTATTATTACCAACCCAACAATATGATCTCGGTCTCTAACCTCATCTATCGCATGAAGAAAAATGCAGTGGGACTTGCGACTATTGCCATCCTCTCAACCATGGTGCTAGTGACCATCTCTGCTGCGACCAACATCTATGTTGGTGGCGAAATGGTCAAGAAAATTATGGCTCCTCATGATTTCTCTGTCCAAGGAAAAGGGGTAGACCTGGAGCAAATCAATCAGAAATTTGATGAATTTGCTTCTGAGCACCAGCTTGAAATCAAGAATCGTGACCTGATGACCTATGCCAACTTTGGAATCAAATCCCAAAAGGGCACAGACTTTACGGTCTATCCAGCTGACGAACGCAGCGTCACTCCCAAAACCGTCTTTATGGTCTTTGACGCAGCTAGCTATGAGCAGATGACAGGAGAAGAGGCCGATCTGACTGGCAACCAAGTTATCCTCTTTGCTCATAACGAGGCTCTCAAAGGCCAAAAGCAGTTTACTATCAATGGCCAAGACTTCCAAGTAAAGGAAGAAGTGACCAAGGATTTTATCACAGATCACTTGCCCAACATGTATAACATGCTGACGGAGGATTTCAATTACCTAATCGTTCCAGATCTCTCAGCCTTTATCGCCCAATTTCCAAATCTTGCCATCTATACCAATATCTATGGTGGATTCAATGTCAATGTCGGTGAAGACCAGCAACTCAAGCTGGCAGCTAGCTATGATAAGATGATCGATGAATTGAGCAGTCAACAGGGCCAAGGAACATTTGTCTATGGAGGTAACCGAGCCAATGATGTGGCAGAGTTGAATAGCCTCTTTGGTGGCATCTTCTTTATCGGGATTTTCTTGTCACTGATCTTTATGGTCGGAACGGTCATCGTCATCTACTACAAGCAAATCTCGGAAGGTTATGAAGACCGTGACCGCTTCGTCATCCTCCAACAGGTGGGGCTTGATGAAAACGAGGTCAAACGGACTATCAACCGTCAAGTGCGGACCGTCTTCTTCCTTCCCCTCATCTTTGCCTTTGTCCACCTGGCCTTTGCCTATCATATGATTCGTCTCATTCTCAAAGTGCTCGGTGTCATCAATAGTGGCCAAGTCCTCATCGTGACCCTCAGTGTCTGTGCCGTCTTTCTCGTCACCTACCTGATCGTCTTTTGGATCACCTCTCGGAGTTACCGTAAGATTGTGCAGATTTAGGAAAAGAGAAGCTCAAATCATATTGGAAACTTTCCTTAGGTGAGTACGGACGTCAGCGAACTTCGAAGAAGTTCCATGACTAATTATTGAGCCTAAGGTCTCAATAATTCCGAGTGCCTGAAACATAATTATTTCAGGCACTTTTCTCACAGCGGAAAGTTTCAATATACTCTAATAATAATCAGATATTATTTGGATATTTTTGCACAATAATCCAGCATAGGTTATTCAAAGAAAAGAATTGTCAATTTTTTTAGCTTGCTCATAGCGGGCTTTTTTGTACGAAAACCGACTGCGATTGTTTTTGTTTTTCAAAGGGATACACAAAAAAGACTGAACCCGTAGAGTTCAGTCTTTGTTCACTTTCTATTAAAGTGATGTAAGGAAAGTCAATCCCCCTAGGATGACACCTGCCGAATTCGGAATGATCAAAATCCAGTCTTTTTTAGGTTCCTTTGTCCAACCATAAATGACCCAGATCAAGCAAGAAATAGCAGCTGACAAGGGTTGGAAAGGTTGGGCCTTATTTCCCTGTAAATTAGCAATAATTTGTGGGATGTAGGCAATGAAAACGATAATCCCAATAAAGGCACCGATCGAGCCAACGATTTGGTTGATTTTTTGTTTATTCATAAAATTTTACCTCTGTGTATCAAAATAGCATAAGTAGGAAGAAAATGCAATTAATTTGCATGCTACGCAAAATGAAAACGATCACATTTGTAAAAGAATTAGACAAAGTGTCAAAAAATGGCAACTAGAGAGAAAATTCACTCAAAAAGAAATCCATCTTCCTGCAAAATCACAAGATTGTGACACTTTACAGTTCGGTAACAGTTGAAAAAAGTACTTGAATTTTAAGAGGACAAGCGTTAGAATAGTGCGTACTTAAAAAATGAAAGGTATTTTGAAAATGAATGAAAAACAAATGAAAATTCTTGGTTGGGTTGCAACCTTTATGTCTGTGATGATGTATGTGTCTTACTTCCCACAAATCATGGATAACCTCGCTGGTCACAAAGGAAACTTTGTCCAACCTTTAGTTGCCGCTATCAACTGTAGCCTTTGGGTCTATTATGGACTCTTCAAAAAAGAACGCGATATCCCACTTGCTGCAGCCAATGCACCAGGGATCATCTTTGGTTTGATCACAGCCATCACAGCTTTATAAGAAGAAACTAGCTCCCGCAAGGAAGCTAGTTTTTTAATACCTTACAGAAATGTAAGAAATCAGGGTAAAAATGAAAGGTTAGCTTATTGTAGATCTCTCTCCAAATGGTTACAATAGAGGTGTAAAAAGTTTTATGGAAGTCAATCGTATAACTAGATGGAAATGGAGAATAAAAATGGCCTTATTAGATGTACAACATGTGAAAAAAATCTACAAAACCCGCTTTCAAGGGACGCAGGTCGAAGCATTGAAAGATATTCACTTCACCGTGGAAAAAGGGGAGTACGTCGCCATCATGGGGGAATCAGGCTCCGGGAAATCGACCCTTCTCAATATCCTAGCCATGCTGGACCAGCCGACCGAAGGGCGGGTCTACCTCAACGGGACTGACACCTCAACCATCAAGAACAAGGATGCTTCAAGCTTCCGTCGGGAAAAACTAGGCTTTGTCTTTCAAGACTTCAACCTGCTGGATACCTTGTCCGTCAAGGACAATATCCTTCTCCCTCTAGTCCTCTCACGCAGACCGGTCAAGGAAATGATGAGTAAGGTCGATAGCGTCAGTCGGGAGTTGGGCATTCACCAGCTCTTAGAAAAATACCCTTACGAGATCTCTGGTGGGCAAAAGCAACGGGTGGCTGTAGCACGGGCCATTATCACCTCACCTGAAATCCTTCTCGCTGATGAGCCAACAGGGGCGCTGGATTCTAAGTCTTCAGCTGCTTTGCTAGATGTCTTTGAAGATATCAATAGCATGGGCCAAACTATCCTCATGGTGACCCACTCAACTGCAGCGGCAGCGAGGGCTAAGCGCGTGCTCTTCATCAAGGATGGGATCCTTTACAACCAGATTTTCCGTGGGGAAAAAACAGAGCGTCAGATGTTCCAAGAAATCTCAGATACCTTGACGGTCATGGCGGGAAAGGAGGATCGTGATGTTTAAATTAACAAGTAAATTAGCTCTTTCCAACCTCAAACAAAATCGCAAGCTCTATTATCCCTTTGCCTTGGCTGTTATTTTAACGACTATGATCCTTTATAGTTTTATCGCCTTGTCATCGACCCCTCATTTAGAGGATTCTTACGGAGGGGGAGCGGCGAGAACTGTTCTTGGTTTTGGTAGTTTCGTTGTCCAATTAGTCGTCATCATTTTAGTGGCTTATGCCAATGGCTATGTCATGAAAAATCGTTCCAAAGAATTGGGACTGTACAGTGTTTTGGGGATGGAGAAGAAGCACCTTCTCGTCATGACCTTATGGGAACTGCTCTCCTTCTATGTTCTCACAGTTGGAGTAGGACTGGGCTTGGGACTCTTGTTTGATCGCTTGATTTTTGCCTTGCTCCTAAAATGTATGGGGCTACCAGTCGTCATTCAATCAACCTTCCAGATAGAGGCTGTTCTTAACACTTTACTTGGGTTAGCCTTAGCTTTTGGTCTCATTCTTTTGTTGAATTCTTTCCGTCTCTTGCGCTACAGTTCCCTCCACCTCATGCAACAGAAAAAAGCAGGAGAGAAGAAGGGACGCTTCTTGCTGG
The DNA here is from genome assembly GCF_001072385.1 of Streptococcus sp. 343_SSPC. NCBI lineage: Bacteria > Bacillati > Bacillota > Bacilli > Lactobacillales > Streptococcaceae > Streptococcus > Streptococcus sp. 343_SSPC. Next base: position 30,111 of record NZ_JVKU01000012.1, read on the forward strand.
TCCAAACTCTGTTAGGACTTGGGCTCTTAGGAATTGCTTTTTATATAGCGCTAACCGTTGAGCGTCCGGTAGCGGCTGTTCAAGGATTCTTTATTGCTGTCATTTTGGTCATTCTGGCGACTTATCTCTTATTCAATGCAGGATCCATTACCTTCTTAAGATTTCTCAAAGGTCGGAAATCCTATTATTACAAGCCAGAGAATTTTATATCCGTCTCTAACTTAATAGCTCGGATGCGAAAAAATGCAGCGGGCCTCGCGACCATTAGTATTCTTTCCACCATGGTCTTGGTCACCTTAACCGGGTCGCTCAATATCTTTATTGGAGGGCAGAATTACCTAGATACTGTTTACCCTTCTGATTACATGATTAGTGTGGGGCATATGCCTTCAGATGCTGAGACAGAAACGGTTATTGAGGATGTTCAAGCCCAAATTAAGAAAACAGCCGATGTGACACATCTATCAGATTATCAGGTGGCACAGACAACATACTGGTCTGCTGAAATTCGAAAGATTGATGGAAGGAGCTTAGAGGTGTTTGAGCAGTCCTATCAAGAAGCTGATCAGGAGATGAAGACAGAGGGAACAGTCTACTTTTTTGATCAGGCAACTTACGAGCAACTAACGGGTCAAAAAGTTGAGCTTGGGGAAAATGAAATCCTAGCCTATGGGTATCAGTATCCTGGAAGATTAGACGCACAATTAGAAATCAATGGGAAGACCTTCACGATTAAACAAAAACTAGACTCCAACTTTATCCAAGGGAAGATCCCACAAAACGCCCTGTTTCAACACCAAATGGGCTTGTACCTTGTTCTTCCTGACTTGAACCAACTGGGTCTAAAAGTTGATAAGAATTTAGAATTCTCTATTAATGCCAAAAATAAAGACAACAAAGATTTTACTGGTGGCGTGACCAAAGAGCTGTATTCGACAGACAAAATGAGTCAATATGGTGCGACTTATTTTGGTGGATATGAACGATACAGTATAGAGAAGGAGTGGCGTGAAACAGCAGGGACTCTCCTCTTTATCGGGATTTTCCTATCAGTCATCTTTCTATTAGCTACAGTACTCGTCATTTACTACAAACAGATTTCAGAGGGTCATGAGGATCGGGATAATTTTGTGATCTTGCAACAAGTAGGATTGGACCAAAAGCAAACCGGCACCACCATTCGCAAACAGATTCTCACCGTCTTTTTCCTTCCTCTATTCTTCTCCTTCCTATACCTAGGAGTAGCCTACAAGATGATCGCGAAGATCGTAGCCATCTTAGGAGCGACCAATGCGGGCTTGGTCCTTCAAACAACTCTTTCTATCTGCGCTGTCTTTTTCATCTCTTATGTCCTCGTCTTTCTTCTAACTTCTAGAAGTTATCGGAAGATTGTCGTGCGATAGCGATGTCTCTGTCAAGGATTGAAAAATGAGACAAGTTGCTGAACAAAAAACACCGAGGATTTGATCCTCGGTGTTTTGACGTCAACCATTATTTGACGTGTTTTGCAAGTTCTTCTTGTGCTTTTTTATTGGTTTCTTCTTTTTCTTTCAACCAATTCTTATAAGCTTTGTCGTAGTCAGCCGTTGTGACTGTATCACTTTGTAATTCCATGTACTTGTAGTAGCTAGCCCCGTCTTTGATACCAATCAAGGAGAAGGCTTTTGTAAATGGTTTGATCTTCGTGATAGAAGGAACAGCACCTTTAGAGTAGACAGGAAGTGCAAAGGCATTGTCTGTCAACCAAGCTTGAGCAACAGCATATTTTTCATAACGAGTTTTGGTATCCAATTGTTCTGCATTGGCATCATCCAATAGTTGTTTGTACTCGTTCAAACCTAGTTTTTCAATTAGGGCTTGGTCAGTTGCCGGATTGATTCCCATACCTGCTAAGGCTGAACCATCGACTGGATTGAAGATATCCAAGTAAGTTGATGGATCTTGGAAGTCAGGTCCCCAACCAGCGATATCCATATCAAAGTCTTTTTGATCAGGACTTTGAGCGAAGTAGGTTGCATTGTCCGCATCTTCCGTAGACAATTTCTGAACATCCACGACAACATTTTCTTTTCCTAATGTTTTTTCGATGGAGTCTTTCATTGAATCAGCTTGTTGCACAATGCTAGCAGAAGACTGGTCAACCACATAGTCGATGTGGATTGGGAATTGAACACCTTGTGCTTGGAGCTCTTCTTTGGCTTTAGCAAATTGTGCTTTAGCCTTGTCCGCATTGAACATGCTATCTTGCGCATCAGCTAGGCTGACATCCTTCCAATCATCTCCTGTTGCAGCAAGTTTTTCTTCAACAACAGTACCGAAGTCTTTGTTGTCCACTTGCACAAATGTTGGAGGTACAAGAAGCGTACGAAGGGTTTTGCTAGCACCATCTTTCCCGTTTGATTGGGCACTTAGTGAAGTACGATCAAGGGCAAAGTTGATGGCTTGACGGAAGTTTTTGTTTTGAAGAGCTGTTTTGGTTTGGTTCTTCTGGTCGTCTGTTGTTTTCTCAGTATGACCGTAGTTTTGACGGTTTACGTTGAAGTAGACATAGTAGACAGTCGCATCTTGTGGTGAATAAACGATATTGTCCTTGAATTTTTTCTCAATGGTACTGAAGGTTGAGCTCGTTGGGAAGAGACGCGCAGTGGTCAAGTTTCCATCAGAGAAGTTACGAGCCAGGTAGTCTTGGTCAGAACCATCGAAGTAGGTCAATTTGATATCATCGATCTTCACATTGTCTTTGTCGTAGTAGTTCTCGTTCTTGGTGAACTCCATCAACGATTTTGAAGTGAAGGATTTCAAGTAGTAAGGACCGTTGTAGAGGATTCCAGAAGGTTTGACGCTACCAAAGTCTTTACCTGCAGACTTAAGGAATTTTTCATTGACGGGCATCATGGTCGAAGTTGTCAATTTAGAATTCCAGAAAGATTCAGGTTGAGCCAAAGTGTATTGGAGGGTATGGTCGTCAACAGCTTTGACTCCAACTTTAGAGAAGTCCGTATTTTTACCGGTGACATAGTCATCCAGGCCGGCTACTGAGTTTTGAACCAAGTAGAGGGCATCTGATTTGTTGTCCGCTACGTATTTCAGAGAAGTGACGAAGTCCTGTGCAGTGACATCTGCATATTCGTTCCCTTCTGAGTCATACCATTTTGCATCTTTACGAAGTTTGTAAGTATAAGTCAATCCATCCTTAGAAACAGACCAATCTTCTGCTAGGGCAGGGACCAAGTTACCGTATTGGTCGTTTTCAAAAAGTCCATCTACTAAATTAGTTGTGACATCACTTGTTGTTGAACGGTTTGAAAGGAGGTAGTTCAAAGAGTCTGGATCAGTGCTATACACGTATGAAAAAGTGTTCGTCTGAGAAGACTTTGCAGATGATCCACAAGAAGCAAGGAACAGGGCTGAAGCAGCCGTGACACCTGCAAGGAAAGCTAGTTTAGATTTTTTCATCACTTATCTCCTTTAATAAAGATTTTGTATTATTATACACCTTTTTTTATAAAAAGCAAATTTTTTTTGAAATTAATTGTATATTTAGTCATAATGTTCGTTTTTATAGAGTTTCATGCAGTATTTTTAACTATTATGCTTTACAAACTAGCTAAGGAGGAGTATACTAATAATGAAAGGACTAGTATGTAAAACAAACTAGCCAAAAAGAGGCGGTATAGAAGGGGGAGCAGGATGAAAGAGTCGCAATTGCTCAAGGGTGTCCTGGAAGGTTGTGTTTTAGAAATTATTTCAAAAAAATCTATTTATGGCTATGAATTGATCCAAAGTCTCAAGGAAACCGGCTTCGATAAGATAGTTGCGGGGACCGTTTATCCCTTGCTTCAGAAGCTAGAGAAGCAGGGAGTCATCGTAGGAGAGATGAGGCCCTCTCCGGGTGGACCTGATCGCAAATATTTCTCTCTAACCATGGAAGGAAGAGAGCGCCTAGAGGAATTTTGGTACCAGTGGCAGGATCTGGTCATTAAAGTAGAACGCGTGAAAAAGGAGGGGGAAGCATGATCGAAGATTATACAGAAAAAATGTCAGCCGAATTGATGAACCTAAATAAGGACAATCAATCCTATATGAAAAAAATGATAGCTTATATTGGAGTGAAGTCCTATTTTTATGATGATGAGCTACTGGGTGAACAGCTCTACAATATGGTTTGCGATTTAAAAGTTGCTGAGAAAGAGGGCAATCGGGCAGTGGATTATTTTGGAAAGGATCCAAGGGCCATGATGGACCAAGTTCTCTCGGAGTTACCTAGACGCAGGCTAGGTTCTTATGTGGGGTTATTCTTGATTCTTGGAACGATTTTCGTTGGCATGCGGTTTGTAATGGATTTTGCCTGGATGCTGCCACTAGTGATTGCTCCCTTAACATACCTGCTAGATCTACTTATTTTCTTTGTGTACAGTCAATTTATGATGTGGCTTTGGTCCAAGCAGAGCTATGGGGAAATCAAGTGGCCTTGGGCTCTTGTTATCAGTGTGATTAGTTTGATCCTGTCTCCTAGGATAGAGCGCGTGTTTTCTGACCATTTGAGTCTGAATCGAAGTATCCTTTTGCCAGATGGTTGGGCGATTGTTCTGGCTTTTCTGGTTCTTCTTGGATTTACGATCATGACCTATAGAAATCAGGGACGGCTTGCTGTTAGCCTACTGGTCATGGGAGTGACTTTCTTTGTAACTGGATGCTGTGTTCGCTTTGTGAATCCAGGAACTGCTAATTTATTACGCTGGCTACTCCCTCTGATAGGACTAGTCTTGTCCTTCATTGTATTTCGTCTCCAAAGAAAGGGGGAAACATCATGACATCAGCTATTTATTATGAAGAAACGCAGGCTTTGGTTCAAACTTTTAGCCTGGAGGACCAAGCTTATTTCCAAGATCTCTGGGATTATTTCAATTTTGCTGGCTTCTTATATGAGGAAAAAGCTTTAAGAGAGCAGGTCTATAATCTAGCGCTTGATTTTGCGCAAGCAAGTGGAGATGGATTGACGGCCAAGGACTATTTTGGACAGGATCCTAAGGGAATGGCAGACCTAATCATTGAGAATATGCCTAAAGAATCTACGCGGTCTGTTCTGAAGTATGGGGCGATTGTCTCGGGAATTGTGATTTTTTATCGCCTTTTAAGTGAGTTTGCCTCGCAAGCAGTCCTGGTTCTTAAGCCCCTCGTCTATCTAACGGATAGTATTTTGGGACTTTTAGCCGTTGGGTTACTATTTTATCTCCTACGTCGCCTTATTTTTGCAGAAGAAAAGTTAAAAAAAGCACTCTATGTGGCAGTCGTTCTCGTCCTTGGGATCTATTTCATCAGTGAAATAGTAGGGGTCCGTTTCTTGCCAACTCTAGGTTGGTTGACGGTACCTAGTCCATGGGATACCTTCATCATGACAGGGGCTAGTGCAGGACTTATCCTCTGGCAGTGGAAAGAGGAGTTTGCTCGTGCCTTCATCTTTCCTATTCTGGCCTTCTTAGTTGTGGGATTCTTGCATCGTTGGACTTTGGCCCAAGGGATTCAGAATTCTAGCATGACCATCATTTTGCCGACGGTGATCATCGTTATAGGATTGATGATTTACTATTGGTTCACGATTCGTGCCTTGAAAAAGAACAAGACAGAACATGCAGAATAGAGTGAAAAGGGGGAGGAAGCTCCTCCTTTTTGCTGTTGAAAAGCAACGAGCAAGCTTGATTTTTGTTATAATGAAAGGGAGTATGAATCAAAGGAGAAGATCATGACATTTGAAGAAATCTTGCCTGGACTAAAGGCAAAAAAGAAGTATGTACGTACTGGTTGGGGTGGTGCTGAGAACTATGTCCAACTCTTTGATACCATCGAGCAAAATGGAGTGGCTCTGGAAGTGACCCCTTATTTCCTCATTAACGTTTCTGGTGAGGGCGAAGGCTTTTCCATGTGGAGTCCAACTCCTTGTGATGTCTTAGCGACAGATTGGGTGGAAGTCCATGACTAGACAGGTCTTGATTACGGGCGTGAGTTCCGGGATCGGTCTGGCTCAAGCTCGCCTCTTTCTAGAAAAGGGCTACCAGGTTTATGGCGTGGATCAGGGAGCTGATCCCCAATTGGCTGGTGATTTTCACTTCTTGCAGCGGGACTTAACTCTTGATTTGACGCCGATTTTTGACTGGTGTCCTGAGGTCGACGTCTTGTGCAATACGGCTGGGGTCTTGGATGACTACAAACCGCTCCTTGAGCAAAGCGCTCAAGAGATTCAGGAGAGCTTTGAGATCAACTATGTGACTCCGGTAGAGCTGACACGGCATTATCTGACTCAAATGTTGGATAAGAAGCAAGGAATCATCATCAACATGTGCTCCATTGCTTCTAACCTAGCGGGAGGCGGTGGTCACGCTTATACCTCCTCCAAGCATGCTCTAGCAGGCTTTACCAAACAGCTGGCGTTGGATTATGCAGAATCTGGCATTCAAGTCTTTGGCATTGCTCCTGGGGCCGTTAAAACAGGCATGACCGCAGCGGATTTTGAACCAGGAGGTTTAGCAGACTGGGTAGCCAGTGAAACGCCTATCAAACGCTGGATTGAGCCAGAGGAAGTGGCAGAAGTCAGTCTCTTTTTGGCTAGTGGGAAGGCCTCTGCCATGCAGGGACAAATCCTGACGATTGATGGTGGCTGGAGTTTGAAATAGAGAACTGAGAAAGCAGGAGGTTAAAGCATGCACGAATATGATTTTGGTTTTTCCTTGCCGAAAGGATATCAGGCATTTCTTGATGACTTAGGGGATCAGCCAGGTTATGACATTGGTGAGACAGGTATTTACCTCTATGCTAAAGAGGATCTTACCGAACGCAATCAAACCTACCAGATTGATGAGGATGAACCAGATTTCTTTATGATCGGTCAAGATGGGGATCTGGCCTATTTCCTCAAAAAGAATGGGGACGATAGCATTTATGAAAATGATCTAGGTGCGCTAGGTTCTCTCGAAATGCAAAAGGTAGCTGAATCAATTGCAGACTTTATTAATCAGATCTTGCAGGAGGAGTAAGATAGAACATAGAAAGGAGACTGAGAAATCGAGTTGCAAATAGCTAGTCGATTTACTCAGTCTTTTTTAAAAAATTTTTTAAAAAATCTTTTCTCATTCATTTTGGATTCATCTTTCTTAGATAAAATAGAATCATCAAGAAGAACTTGATAAGAAAAAAAGAAAGTTGGAAACTAACATGAAAAAATCAATTAAACAAAAAGCCGTTGCAAGTCTCGCAATCTTCTCTCTATCAACTGCCGCTCTAGGCTCTGTAGTAGCCTTTGCCAATACTGGAACAAGTAAAAAGACTACTTCTTCAACAGTGACTGCATCTGTCACCCTTGCACAAGCTCAAGAAAAAGCTCTGAAAGAAGCTAAGGGTGGAAAAGTGATTGGCTACGAGCAAGAAGAAAAACATGGAAAAGCAGTGTATGAAGTGACCATCTTGGATGGAAAAAATGAAAAAGAATATAAGATCGATGGCCAGTCTGGTGCTATCTTGAAGTCAAAAACTAAGGATCTGAGTCAGGATCGTGAAGATCAGCAATTAATCGGAGCAAGTGTTCAGTTGGACTTGGCTAAGGTAGAGAGCCAGCTGAAATCAAAATACTCGAATGCTAGTATCGAAAAAGTAGAGTTAGATGTAGAAGATGGTAAACTTGTCTATAGCGTTAGCTTGCGAGAAGGCAATCAAAAAATTGAGTTAGAGTTAGATGCCAATACAGGTACCGTATTGGAAGAAGATGTGGAGCTGGATCACGATTAACTAGAGTAAGATCTCGACTAGGCTTTTCCTAGCCGAGATTTTTTATGGAAGCATGGTATAATAAGGGAAGAAATTTGGAGTAAGTGGCTATGAAAGTATTAGTGATTGAAGACGAAGTAGATTTGAATCGTAGCATCGTTAAATTACTGAAAACCCAGCAGTATAGTGTTGATGCGGCCTATGATGGTCAGGAGGCCTTGGACTACATTCGTGTGTCCCAGTATGACGTGATTATTTCAGATATTATGATGCCGCAGCTAGATGGTTTGGGGGTATTGAGCTACTTGAGAAATCATCAGATTAAGACCCCAGTTCTGATGCTAACGGCTAAAGATAGCCTAGAAGACAAGGTAACAGGACTGGATGCTGGTGCAGACGACTACTTGGTCAAACCCTTTGAATTTGATGAATTACTGGCTCGGATTCGCGTCATGCTGAGACGAAATAATCGAGAAAACTTGACCAACCTGGTCCAATTTGGTGACTATTCCTTAGACCTGGCAAAAAAGACCATCCAACACAAGGGTGTTTTGGTTGACCTGACTTCCAAGGAGTATGAGTTACTAGAGTGTCTGGTGCGCCATCCCAATGTGGTTTTAAGTCGGGAACAGATTCGTGAGCATATTTGGGATTTTGATTATGTTGGAGAGTCTAATATCATTGATGTTTTAGTCAAGAATATCCGCAAAAAATTAGGTAATCCATCGATTATTCAGACAAAAAGGGGGATGGGCTATGTTTTCAAAAATGAAGAAGGACTCTAAGTCTCCCTCCATCGTTTCTAAGGTGACATTGTGGTATACCCTCTTTGTTTCTTTTCTCTTTGTTCTTATGTTTTGTGCTTCTTTTATCATTTCCGGAGCCTGGTCCAGCTATAGCTCACGTGGGGAACTGGAGCAGAAGACCATGGAAGTAGCTTCAGACCTTGAGGAATTTGAGCCCTTTGATGACGGCAATTATTTTGCACTCTACAATCAAAACATGAAGTTGGAGCAGGGTGCTCTGCCAAGTGGCTTTGATATCAATGCTGGCTTTGAGTCTGGGAAATTGTCGACGTATACCTCTTCCCAAGCAACCTATTATTATTTTGATGTCTATAATGAAAGTGAGGGCAAATGGATACGGGGCGTGCGCCTTGCTTCTGGTCTAGGAAGAGAATTAAGTATCTTTCTTCTTTCCTTGGCCATTCTAGCTCCTCTGTCCATCCTTGGGATGGCCTGGGGTGGACGTCGGATCCTTCGTAAGGCCTTTCTGCCGATCAGAGAGGTGACCCAAATGGCAGAGGAAATTGCAGAGAGCGGAGACTACAGTAAGCGCGTGTCGACCGAGCATCAGAAGGATTATGTAGAAACGTCTCGTCTTACCAAGGTCTTTAATAATTTGATTTCTTCTGTTCAGTCGACTTTTGAGAAAGAAAAGCAATTCAACCAAAATGTATCCCATGAGTTGCGGACCCCTCTGTCAGTCATCGTTTCGGAGAGTGAGTTTGGCTCCAAATATGCAGATAACCTAGAGGAGACCAAGGAATCTTTGACGGTCATTCATCGGCAGGCTAAATTAATGAAATCGATGACCGAGCAGATCTTGGAAATATCCAAGACCCAACACCTGCAGTGGTCGGATTTAAAACCCGTTTGTCTATCAACCCTGGTGTCAGATTATTGTCAGGGACAGGAAAGAAAGTGGGGCGAAAGCCCCATAGCCTTTGAAGTGAGCATTCAGCCGGACCTCTGGATTCAGGGGGATGCTGTTTTGGTCACTCGGATGCTGGATAATCTATTGAGCAATGCAGTGAAATTTACCAAGACCAAGGTTGCCATCCACTTGGTGGCTAGTCCAGCTGGTGCTGTTCTCAAGGTAGCGGATGATGGTATTGGGATTGCGCCAGACCATTTGGGCAAGATTTGGGATCGCTTCTATCAGGTGGAGGATTCTCGGAACAAGGGCCTCAATAGTGGTATCGGACTTGGGTTGTCCTTTATTAAGGACATTGCAGACCTCCATCGAGCAGAGGTGAAAATCATCTCTGAAGAAGGAAAAGGAAGTCTCTTTCGTGTGACTTTCCCACAGATCCAGGACAAGACTTCTGTCTAAGACGGTTGATTGAGCGATCAGTATGGGTTGAAAAGGGAAAATAATAAAGTGAAATAATAAGGATAAAATGAGTCTAGTAAAACCGCTAGGCTCATTTTCTGTTTTAGCTTTATGGAAAGGGAATCTTATGGTATGATAGCCTAAAAGGGACCTGTAATATGGAGGTCAAATAAAAAGTAGATGGATTATCTGTTGAGTCGGAAGGATTGCCAATGGGCCTGGGATGATTATTTTGAGGATGTTGCTAAGTGTTTGGAACTGGACTGGGCACTTGACTAGCTCTTATGTGAATAGCATCAGAGATAGTCAGCAGAAGAAAGGATAGAGAAATGACAGTCAATATCAATGAATTAGTGAAGGAGCTTGGTTTTTGTGTGGTGCCTACAAAGGAGAAACCATTTCGTCTTGATGAGGTCCGTTTCAACCTTTTGGCATATTTAGAGGATTATTCTAAAATGGGATTTTCTTTTGTTAAAGCAGGTGACGAACTAGTCGAACTAAGGAAAAATCAGGAGAGCTATAGGCTTGTTGGCCAGTGTTTTTTAGGTGCCTTTGTAATTGGAGAAGAGAAGCAAGTCTTCTTACTTTGCAATCAAGAAGGAAGGGAAGTTTTTCAAGAATCGAGGGTTTATGTCAATTCTTCCTTGCATACTTTTGTTTCCTCTTATTCGCTCTTTCTATCAAGCATCTTCCTTTTGAAAGCAAAGTTTTATGAGATTGAGCAAGATGAAGTCGAAGAGATTGCAGCAAACTTGAAGGCTCAAGTACTTGCCTTGGAAAAGTCCCTTGAACAAGAATTGCCCTTCTGGGAGCACATGGCCTATTTGATAGAAGATGATGGAATCGTTCTAAGAGATGATCTCTTTCATATCTTAAATAAAGAGCAGTAGGAATTAATTATGGAGAAAAGATTGCCCCAGATAAAGATTCGAGAGTGGAATGAAAAGCCACGAACAAAACTTCGATTTATTAAAATTGGTGATATTTTTTGCTATCAATTTTCGGAGGAAATGTTTGTATTTGGTCAAATCCTTGGAAAAGTGAACGTTGGTCATGTCATTCAATTTTTCGATATCTTTCAAGCAAGGCCTACTATAACAGTTGAGGAGCTAATTCGTGCTCAATTTATGGGTAAGCCCATCATTGCAGATTCCTACACCTTGTTTGATCGAAGTCCAGTATGGTCTTGGCAGATAATTGGTCACCAAGCGGATTTTGATCCAAGCCCTTTTAAAGATTTAGCCTTTAAGTGGGGAGACCCAAATGGTCTTCACTTTGGGAAGGTCTGGCTAGATGGTAGGCGGGAACCTAAGATTTTTTCTAGGGAAGAAGTTGAGGAGCTGGACTGGGAAGCCTGTGTCGGAAGTATAGTTTATAACAGAATCTTGGAAGAAGAACTGGCAAGCAGAGGAAATAAAGGAGTTTGAGATGGACTATGTAGATGAGTTGACTTCAGGACGAACGCCCTTGGTAAAAAAGGCAGCGAAAAAAATTTTAAAGGGCAGACTAAAAGGATATGGACCATTCTTGCATCAGGCCTTGGAAGGGGAGATGGAAAAGACTAGATCGTGGGAATCACAAATGTACTTGCTCTACGCCATGGCTGCAACGGATTGCACAGAAGAAGTCCCCTATCTGAAGTCATTACTGCTGAGAGACATTCCAACCCCTGTAACCTATCGCTCTCTAGCAGTAGCGATTGCTTATCTAGAAAATTTAGAAACAGAGAACTTATCTTTTGTCTATGAGTCTTTGGAATCGAATAACTCATCTCAAGCTGCAGGAGCTTGTGCAGCGATATATCAGAGAAAGATTGTTCTGAAAGATGACGATTTTAACAAAATTATGTCTCATGTGACTCAGCCTAAATACCTTGAGCATATTGGTCAAGTCACAAATCCATTTTTATTTATTTTGGCTGCATCATATCTTTATCCAGAACAGAATCGTCAGAAAATTGTTGACTTTTCTCGTCAGTTCGATATATCTATCGTCAAGGACTTAATCAATGACGTTACAAAAGGAAAGGACGGCAGAAGAGTTAGTCTATTCTAAAATCTACTTAAAGAGAGAAACTGTCACTTCCTTAAAGAGGGAAACAATGAATCTTAAAAAGAAGACTTATATTCATTTTTAAAAAGGAGTTCATACTGTGAAATGGTTTGAAAAAGTAGTGGGGAAGGAAAAGATTATTCATTTGTTTGATGGTGATTTGGACTTGAATAATGTATTTCTTGATACTGTATTATGTTACGATTACAAATTAGATCTTGTCCTTTATGTATATGATTTACCAACTGACTTCCCTGAAAAGTGGCAGAAAAGTGCATTTAATGCCATAAAAATTAATTTAGAGTTTTTTAATTTAGATGAAATCCATTTTTATTCTAAGGGGATTCATAAGGTTAAGGGACAACTGGAACTGCTCTTTTTAGAGAATAAGGTTGAATTCAATTTTATAAACCAAAATGATGTGATGTTATCGGGTTCTTCTGACCTAGTTAGAATTGCTGAGATTGGTCCTGTGAAGATTGATACTTAAAGATGTATTCTTAGCTTATTTGCGGAGATTCTGGATGATCAAACAATCCTCCATTGCTAGGAGGGACACCACGACTATGGGAAAAAGTGAAGGAAGAGCACAAATATTAGACCTTGACCTAAGGCTAGACCTTTCTACAAGAAAAAAACTACGAGACCACGAATATGAAGTTACAGTATTTTGAATTAGATAAGCCCTATGTGGAAAATCAACAGAGGATTGAGGAGCTGATGGACTCAGCTGGGCTAACTTACGAGGAAGCTAGAATTAAGGACTATCGACAGAATTGGAAAGACCTTCGAAGAGCGTTCGTATATGAATCCAAATGTATGACCTCTATGGTAGAACGGCTTTTCAAACCAGTTATAACCCAGGATTGTTGGAAAATCATCGTAGAATGTGTAGATACGATTAGCAATCCAGCTATCATGAACCTACTTGGCGTCTATACTGTTCAGGTCTTATTTGATTTTTCTAGCTATGAAAGCTCGAGTCCATTGGAACAGAAAAAGCTGCTCTTAGAGGCCTTGGTAAAAGGGGTAAAGCGCGTGTTTCAGGAGCTCTCTATTCCATACTCCTTGATAGATGATGTAGTCAATGAAATAGAGAAAAACGATTATGAAAATAGCTGGGAGTGGAAAAGGAAGAAGATCCAATCCACGATCTTTTCCATTCAAGTGGAGCATCAGCTGGATAAGGTGGATTTGTTTTGGAAGATAGAGCAAAAGGATAAGAGAATCCGTCAGTTGATTCAATCCTGCGCTGCTCATGAGATGGATTATGGGGCTAAGCTTGGTAAACTGGAAGCAAAAAGTAACTTCCTGTATCTGCTGGATAAAGAGAATGAGGTTGTGAGCAAAATTTTTGTTTCAGAATGATGGAGCACAAACAATGAGTGACTTAAAAAAGAAATTATCCTTGTTAAAAGTGAAAAGACGAATCAAGAGTTTGAAGGGGATAAAGGATGTCCATTTTCTGACCGATAAACCTAAAGAAATTGCTTGGTATGCTGGGGAGTTGAATCCTATAGACTCTCCACTTCCTTGCCTTTATGAGTTTCCTGTTGCCCACACTACTCAAGATTTAAGTAGGTTAATTCAAAGTCTAGTTGGCAATAGCAGGCAGTTTATCCTAGTTTTTTGGGAATTTTCACCGATTTATGTCTTGTTTCAAATGGAGTCTCTGGATGAATTTTTGCCCTCTTATTTTAGTGAAATTTCTACCAGAGACTTGACGCTATTCTTTAAAGACCAGGAAAAAGTATTGGATCTCCATTTAGCGGAGGATAAAGTAGAAGTGAGAGTCTTGGAGAATAAGGCTAAGAACCGGTAAATTCTATAAATTGAAAATGAACATAGAATTAGTCGATGAAAGAGACAGAGAGGAAAGAATGCCATTCTTGGAGAGACAAATGGTAAAGGAAGATTCTAATGTGTGAAAAAGAATATTATTATTATGGCAATAGTGAGTTTATGACAGGCCTAGGAGTTATTTATACAGAGTTTACTGGTCAGCGTGCAAGTCGACAAATTAACGTTTTGAATGGGCACTCTTATGCTTCCTCTTGCCTACAGGATTATGTTCCAGAAGTAGGGTTTCTACTCTATGATGGTCGGAAAGATGAGTTGGATCTATCAGACTCCATCAAGATTAGTCAAGAGGAATTTGAACGAATATGGGCTCAGGCTGTCGCTAGCGGTCAGAATGATACGTAATCGTCAGTTGAAAATAGCCAAATATAATCCCAAAAATGTGAGAGGAGTCCAATAATGATACTCAATTTGTTAAAGGAATTCGTAGAAGTCTATCATAGAAACAAGGGCTTAGGAGAGCTTGTATTTACTAGTGACTGTCTCCATGTCGAAAAGCCAGATTTGTCTGGTCAATTGAAAGAGTTCTACCAACATTTGAGCTTTGAGGAAGAAGCTTATTTTAGAGGAGCTCCCTATGATCTTGCTCTAATTCCTCTCCCTCTATGTGAAGCTGCATCAGAAGGATGGCAGGATGCTAGCTGGAAAGAGAGTTATGTGGTTTTTGCTCACATGATGGGGGATGAGCCAATTTTTTGTGATCTAACTAGCGAGCTTAGTCCTGTATTTGGCAAGATTCCTGGGAATTCCAAGCTCTATTGCTTAAGCCCCTCTTTATCTACTTTCTTGTCTACTTATAGTCAGATGAAAAAGCTAGAAATCACCAAGTTTGAGAATGACATCTACATTGATGAGGACTTGTCGGACTATAAAGAAGGTTTTTTAACAGGAATCATGGCTATTATCGAGGAGCAACTTCCTGAAGCCTATCGAAAAGACTTTATTGAATTTATGCTTGGCTAAAGCCAAAGATGAAGAGATGAGAAGCAAATGAAAATGAAGAATTTTTTAAAATGTTGTGAGGATCTGGTCATACAAGAAAGTGGGGCCTCAGCTTTTGAACTAGAAAAACTCAAAGCCAGACAGTTTCCTCAAGCTCACCTGGATTTGCTCTCCATGACCAATGGCTTGGAGTTTTATGGTGGCTATTATCGCTTGTTTGGGACGGATTCTACTCAAGCTATTACGCTAGATTCCTGGAATTCGGATGAGGTATGGAAAGACGTCTGGAGAGATTATGTATCAGACTACTATTTTTTTGGTATGTCTGCAATTGGAGATCAATTCGCTTATAGATTGAAGGATGGGAACATTCAAAGTCATCAAGTTTATTATTTAGATGGGATTACTATGGATGTTATCGAGATCTACGACAGTTTTGAAGCGTTTTTTGAGAGGGAATTTGTTCTGAAAGCCCAAGGTGGGATGGAATCTATTTTTGTTTCTGCTAGGGAACGATTTGGAAATCTAGACCTCTCCAGAAGCTGTATTTATTCCCCTTCCTTAATGATAGTGAATGATCCAAGTGTTGAAAATCTCATGCTTTTACCGACAAAGGATGTCATGACCATCAATGGGGATTTGTTTGTTCAATTGTCTGATTCAGAGGAGTCTATTACGAAACTAGAGCAATATCTAGACGCTTCGGGTAGAGCCAGAGTCAAGGTCATTTTTGATCGAGATTGAGCAAGCAGGATATAGTTTATTTAGAAAAAATACTCTGAAGATTCGTGATTTTAACCTTTTGGCGACAAGCGATGATTTAGTCTTCTAGTCAGGGTGTCATTGTAAAATGATTTAGGTTGAAAATAGAAAACGAAGCATTTTATTCATGCAAAGAGGTGAATGATGACCAGTTTAGATAAATATTTAGAGATCATTAAAAAAGGATTTTCCGAAAGAGAGAATCTAATGGCAATGGAGCCTCTGCATTCTATTGAAGAGATTGCACCATTATTGGATGAAACATTGACTTATAAAGAATTCATCAATATCAATCGCTTATTAAGACAAAAATACATTGTCGAAAACCCAGAGGATATGCTAAAAGATGTAGATTTTAACCAGCTTTCTTTACCTAGCAATACGAGGGTGATTTACTTGATGGGAAGTAAATCTGATGTGCTAGACTTTTCAAAATATGAACAAGTAGAAAAGATTTTAATAGTTGGGGCTAGAAAAGTAAGAAAGATCATCTTACCCCAGAATGATTGTGTGAAAGCTCTAGGGATATCTTCCATGACAAATTTGGAAACAATAGAGAACATTTCTTTTCATACTGGCATGCGTTATCTGCACTTTGATTATGGTGTAAAGTTTCCGGACTTTGATTTTATAAGGGATTTAAATCAGTTACTCTATCTTTCATTTACGTCAAATAAAAAATTACCAGAATTGGATTTTATCCATCCATCTAGTGAGCTCCGTTTTTTAGATTTTGTCGATACGTCTATTTTTAACTACGCATCAACAGTTAGCTACCTGAAGAGTCTGAAACATCTTCGATTTTTAACAACGGGAAGAACAAATCAAAAGCAAAGGGATCTTCTTAGAAGCGAGTTACCACATGTTTGCATGCGAGAGGGTTAAAAACGACTTCAATACAGCTTTTTATAACCTATGTTTTCAGAATAAACTATTAGTCCCGTTGTTTAAGTAGGAGGAAATATGAGCTATACGAATCTAGCAAAAGAAACCTTCCTCCAGTTTATGCAGGCCATGTATTCTTGGGAGAGAAAAGCCACTAGAAGCCTAAGAAAGCAAGCCGATAAAGAGATGTTGAAGGATGAATTAGCTGCTATATTTGATCAGTTTTGTAGATCTAAAAAAACACTCAGAGAAAGGGAAGTATCTTTATCTGTTCGATTTCCATTTGACTATAAATTAGAAACGCATCCCATCGTCGATGAAGAGTATGACGGGAATCAAACTTACTTCTATATCAAGGAGAATCGTTCTGGTTTAGAAACTCTCTATCGTTTTCGAATGGTGTTTCAAGAAGGACGATGGTGGATTGATAAGAAAGAATGGCTTGGTGATGGGAAGTGGATCAATTCTTCCTTGTGATATACTGAAGAATGTAGGAAGACAGGAAGAAATGTGTTTCAAAAGACAGTGGTAGTCTAAGTGTAAGTAATGAAATTTTAGAGGTCAATATGAATAAAACACTTTCAACTCAAAAAAGAAAATTAACAACCATTAGAAATCAAATACTGAAGGCGAGAGATTTTCACTTAGAGGCAGAAAAACTATCTAATACTGAAGCCATTTTAACAGCTCTAAAATCTGATAAGAAAAGCGTTAAAGTTAACTACGAAGAAAATGGTGAGGTAAGATCATACCTGTATGATCACTTAGATATGATTGATTCTATAAGTCCTTATCCTCTAGTCTCTAATTTTATAGAAAACAAGACATCTGAAACCTATCAATCTTTGCTAAATGGCTGTTTTTGTTCTGTAATGGCCGATATGGCTTCTGCTAAATACTTGGCTAAAGGGGGCTCAAACTTTGATACAGATATTTGTTTAAGTATCTTATTTGCCCTTGCCTATCTAGATGATACTTATGTAGAGTTTTTAATTGATAAATTAGCCTATTTTAAAGAAGCCCAAGTTGAAAAAGGGAAAAAAATTATTTTCTTTTCAGCAAAGAGTTTATTGCCTTTAGTCGTTTTTCTTTATGGAAATGGTAAGGATGATCGACTCGCTAACCTGCTGGAGAATGCTTGTGATGCCAAATATCAACCCTTGGACTCTAATCCTTATCAGAATGTGAATGATGCCTATAAACAGGTTATGGAAACTATTTTTTCAGAGGATGATGATGTTTTTAGAGAAACAATTTTATCCATGTGTGATTATCATTTAGCAAACACCAGAGATAGTCATTTAGTAGACTTCAATACCTTACTATGGCAATATTTCCCAATTGAAATCTTGGTTTTATTAAAAGAACGTCAGAAAAAAGCTCTCTCAATAGATGGAATTAGGCATCCCTTGCTTGATGACTTTTTGCCCTATTTCATGGATGACTTTCAGATATCCGAGCAAAATAAAATGATACTTGGCACAATCTTAGAGTAGTTGGGTAGAATAGATGGAAATTGTCAATAACCCATGCATTCGGATGGAATTATAGGGATAACCTATATCCATTTAGATTCCTAGGAAAAAGCAATGAGGAACTCTCCACATCCTGCTAGAAACAGAGGTAAAGAAATGAAAGAGGCCAAAGAACTCTTCCTAAAAAATGGCTTTTCGCGACTAAAGCGAACCAATAACTATTATAAAATCGATCATGATTTTTACACAGTCATCTATTTTCAACGAAAATCAGATGGTAGTGCCTATTTCGTAAATGTTGGCCTTCATCCTCTCTTTCTGGACGCGGGACTGTTAGAAGAAGTGGATTGTGCTTTAAGAACGCGATTAGGTTCTATCGATCATAGAAATGGCATGGATCAAGCTGAATTGGAAAAGGCTGTCCAAGAGGCCATCGATTTTACTGCTCAGTATGCGTCGTATCCTACCGTATTTTCGAGCATAGATCCCGAGAAGGATCTTGAGAAGGATTGGTTGTTAAAACAATTCTCTATTACCAAAGTGAACTTATGCAGATTGTATGTTGAGTATTATGATGCAATCGATTCTAAGAAGCTAGCTTTAGATTTTGCAAACTATGGCTTATCCATTACACCTAAGATTGCCTCTGTTCCTAAAAACTTCTTTAAAACCTATATTCGTTCGGGAGAAATAATCAAAACTACTTATTAGAGTGGAGTGAAAGTGAGGATTTATTAGTCAACATCCTGACAAAAGAACTGGTAGGAGAAAATATATAAATCTTAATGAACAAGTCTAAGACCTTGATAATAATCTAGAGCTGGCATTCTATGTCAATCTTGTACCAAAAAGGAAATAAGAAATGAAGAACTATTTACTGGACGAAAGGATATTTCAGTATCCTGAATCGTTCAAAAAATTGATCGAACTCAATTTAGTTGATTTTGATTGTTGGTATCTGTTGGATTCAGAATGGGCCCTGTTTTTGTATGAGGGATTGCAGGAAAGGTACCCAACCCGAAAGTTGATTCCATTTGCTAAAAGAGGAGATTGTGATGATACCGCTTGTTTTGAAATAGGAAAGGGCAATAAAGTCCAACTCATTCATGACTTTACTACAGAAGGCTGGGAGCAACGAAAAGAGTTTAACGATTTTTGGGAATGGGTAGAATATGCAGTCAAATGCATGATAGAGTATAACAAAGAGGATGGGATTGAATAATGGGGAGATCCTATTATAGGGATGAAGGAACTGAAATACAAGGTAAGGAGAACAAATGGAAACGATCATCCAATTATTAAATGAGATTGAAGAAAGTATCCAACAGCTAAATCATCCTTGTGTAGACCATCTAAATCCGGGAATAACTTCTTTAAAAATTCAAGAATTGTTTGAGGAAATCCCATTGCAACCAAACCAAGACTTGCATGCCCTTTATGCTTGGAGAAATGGATCAAAAGACAGTGAGGGAGTCACACTCGGTGAGCAGGCATTTTTTCCTGGTTTTTATTTGATGTCTCTGGAAGAAAGTATCCAGACCTACTTGGAACTAATAGAAACGGATACTTGGGAGAAGTCTTGGTTCCCAATTTTTGCTAGCGGAGGGGGAGATTTTTATGCCATGATCCTGGCTCCAGAAGCTCAGGGGCAAATACTTGGTTTTTATGTATTTGAAGAAGAGGCTCAGGTCGAATACCGGTCATTGAAATCTATGCTCACAACCTTTAAAGTATGTTATGAACAAGGTATTATTTTCCGGAATGAACAAGGCTACTTGGCTATGGATTATAGGAAGCATGCTGAGGTAGCGCATGAGATAAATCCAGAAGTGAAGATATGGCAGGAATTCTTAAGGGAGATGTAAGAAGAATGACCAAGGAGAAAAAAATGGCAGTAGTTACTGTATTAAAAAAGATCATTAAACTCTATGAGGAAACAACGTTTATTGCCCAATCGGTGAGTTTTTCAGATGAAAAATTGAGAATCCAATCCTCAAATTTGACAGGAGAATTGCTTGATTACTATCAACACATAGTGTTCAAAGAGGATTTATTTTTTGCTAATCAAAATTTTAATATCGTTTTGTTGCCATTAGATTCTCCCGCAAGGACAGTTGAATGCTGGGCCTTACAAGATGTTCTTCAATTTTGTGAAGGGCAATACCAAATATTCGCTACTACAGATACAGACGATATTCTTTTCTGTGATATGAAAGATGACAGTTCTCCAGTTTACGCAGGCAGTCCTGGAGATCCTAACTTCTATAAACTCAGCGCAAGTTTGACGGAGTTTTTTGAGTTCTATTTTGCTTTTTCAAATTTCTGGGGGCAAAGAGAAGATGTCCCTCTGGAGGAATATATTGCAGGGACAGGTGACTTGATAGAGCGCTACCTTTCCCCGGATGTCCAAACAACAGCGAAAGAATATCTATTTCGGTAAGATTGACCTGAGAAAAGCCTTTCTCAATAACAAAAAGTGAACTGGATAGGAGAAAAGAAATGAAAGTGAAAGAACTAATCGAAGAGGTTGAAAATGATGCTGAGTTAGTATCGTATTTAAACCAGGTTCCCAAAAAGAATAAGAAAACTCAAGCTAGCTATCTCGAATCGCTAAATCATCTGGCCTATCTACTTTATCTGGATGGTCAAGAGGAAATGGCTAAGGAATTATTAGATAGGATCATACAAGTTCCATTTGAAGGGAATTATAACACTTGGACCTTTGTTGCTAGCTCTCTGGTTTTATTGGTCTATCTGGAAAGAGAGGCAGAAAATCAAGTATTCGTCTATAAAAAACTCCTTTTATCTCCGTTAGACCAAGGGGAGGAATCCACTCAAAACATAAGAAGGAGAGTTCATCAGAGATTTTTGAATGGTGATAGCTTGGAGCAAAAGCTTGCAAAAATCGAGCAAGCTTCAAGTCCTGAATCGGAAATGGAACGTCGTCTGCTATACTTAACAGATCTACTGAAAATTTACCTCTTTATTACTGAGTCGACTTGTGAAGAGACTGATATCAAGGCAAAAATCGAAGAGAATATGGAGATACTGAAGAAGTATATCAAAGAGCATGAAATCTATAGCCTCTTTCCTTTTAAGGGATAAGGTGAGCTAGCGATCTTTGACTTATAGAAAGAATGGAATATGGAAATCAAAAATCACTTTGGTGTATATGGAATCTGTCTTCAAGACGGGAAATTGCTTTGCATTGAAAAAACGAGAGGACCTTATCAGCATTGTTTTGATTTACCGGGTGGTAGTCAAGAACCAGGGGAAGGGCTGACAGAAACTCTCAAGAGAGAAGTTCTGGAGGAGACAGGCTATACGCTTAGCGAGTATTCAAATCCTAGGATGTATGATGTGCTGGTTCAAGAAGAAGGGCAAGACTTCGCTGTGCACCATATCATGGCCTTTTATGATATCGTACTCGATTTCGAGAGCTCTCAACAATCCCTTCCTCAGGAGGTTCATGATGGAAGCAATGATTCAGCAAATGCAATTTGGGTCCCTATTGAGCAGATGACCCAAGAAAATGCCTCACCCTTAGTATTGAAGGTGAAGGCAGAGTTACGAGGATTTCCAGAATTAGAACTGACAAGCTATTGGAATTGGAAGGTAAAATAGAGGGATAATGGAACTATTTAAAACATGGAAGAAATATATGGTTCTCTATGGACTTAAATCTCAAATCGGAACTGTCTATCGAAACAGTGATAGGACAACGAGCTTTTATGATATTGGAAATTTTCTATACCTAGCAGGGGAGTTGGATTCCAGATTTTGGGAAGATTTTGTTAGGCAATATGGTTTAGATTATAAGATTATTATTTCAGAAGACACTAAGTGGCAAGATTTTCTGCATCGGCAAGGTGGGTTAATTTCTTTTACTCGCTATTCTTTTAAGGATAAGGCAAATTTTCAAGTTGAACTTCTAAATGATCTAGTTACTCATATAGAGGAAGGTTACAATATTGTGCCTATTGATAATCGTATTTATAACAGCCTTTCTGAGGAAGAATGGTCACAAGATTTACAGGGGGATTTTGAGTCCTACCAGGATTTTGCTTTAAAAGGTGGATTTGGCTTTGTTATTCTTAAAAATAATGAAGTGATTGCTGGGATTTCCTCAGGGTTAGTTTACCACGGAGCAGTTGAAGTGGAAGTTGCAACTAGACCAGACAAACAAGGAAATGGATTTGCTAAAAAACTTGGTGCTGCAATGATTCTAGAGAGTTTAAATAGAGGAATGTTCCCACTTTGGGATGCTCATAACGAGGCTTCTAAAAAAGTAGCAGAATTTTTAGGATACGAATTAGTTGAACCTTATGAAGCTTTTGAACTAGAGGAAAGTGTCGTATAATGATATCTGATATTGTATCTTTTAAGACGAGGTGAATGAACATGCAAAATCAACTAGCTCTTAGTGGCGAAAAAATTGTTGAAAAAGTTTATCCCCATTTATTGCACCACGTCGGCTTGATTCGTGGGGAATACTTGTTGAGAGAACTAAACCAAAACATACTATTACCAAATTGTCAGCAATTTGTGAAAGATTATCTAGACACTATTTGTCATTTGTACTCAGATGAAGAAGTCTGGTATCGCTTTTCAGAGTTAACAAATGCAGAAGCAAATATTCTAGACGGGACTAAAGAGTATTTTGACGAACGCCACCCCTTATTTGGATACAGAGGTATCAGGCGTTTGTTGGCGTGTCCAGATGAATTTCAGGTTGAGACAAATGTTGTTACAGAAGTTTTTCAAACCAATCCCAATCTGTCTGTTATTTTTCCTTTTGTCAATGATGCCGAACAATTAAAACAAGCTATTACAGTATTGCGTCAGTATGGTTTTACCGGGAAAGTCGGCACGATGATTGAATTACCATCAGCTTATTTCGACTTGGACAGGATACTGGAAACTGGTATTTCAAAGATTGTAGTTGGAATGAATGATTTAACTTCTTTTATTTTTGCGACTGTGAGAAACAGTCAATGGCATGATATGGAAAGTCCAATTATGTTAGATATGTTGAAACAGATGCAGGATAAAGCAAGGAAGAACAAGATTGATTTTGCTGTAGCAGGCTATCTGAATACTTCTTTCATACAAAAAATGAATCAGATGGGTATCGAATGTATTCTCCATTACAGCTCTATTCCAGAGATTTTTGATTTAGAAATTGACCATCCAGACCATCTTAAACATATAAAAGAAGAAAGTAAAAAATTACAAAGGAGAACCCATGACACCGAAAGAAATGTGGAATGCCTACAAGCAAATCAACCCCTCTATCGGAGATGAGATAGACGCCTGGGCCTTTGGATTGGACCCAGACCTTTTAGCGGATTTGGTGTTTACAGGCGAAAAAACAGCAACTGCCTCAGCTTACGATCTTTACTCAGTAGAGGACGAACCCCTTCCCCAAGAAGGGACTTTCGATGTCATTTTAGACAGTCAAAACCAGGCCGTCTGCATTGTCGAAGTTACAAAAGTTTCTGTTCAACCTTTCCATCAAGTGTCAGCAGATCATGCCTATAAGGAAGGTGAAGGAGACAAATCCTTAGCTTATTGGCGTCAGGTTCATGAAGACTTTTTCAAAGCCTGTCTAGAAGAAGCAGGTCTGACGTTTACACCTGATAGCAAGGTGGTTTTAGAAGAATTTCGCAAGGTTTACCCATTATAGATACGCTCTCCTTTTAGAAAATCAGAAAAAAGAATAACTGTTTTTATACAAAATAGGCCTAGTGATTGTGACAAGCTAAAAATACTGCTCAGTTCTTAGAACTATTAAAAGATTTTTTGAGACTTTCCGCTGTGAGAAAAGCGCTTGAAACCTAAAGTTTCAAGCGCTCGGGAGTTTTGAAACTTTAGGTTCAAAACTAAATCATGGAACTTCGTGGAAGTTCGCTGATGTCCGTACTCATCTAAGGAAAGTCTCAACGAAGATATGATCATAATCTGACTCTCCTTATAGGAGAGTTTTTTGATCTACGTCAATTTTTCAAATCAGCTAAAAAATGGTATAATGTAAGCGATATTGTACAGAAAAGAGAAATGTTATGCCAAATTATGCCATTATTTTAGCAGCGGGAAAAGGTACCCGTATGAAATCAGATTTGCCTAAAGTTCTTCACAAGGTTGCAGGGATCTCCATGTTGGAGCATGTCTTCCGTAGTGTTGGAGCCATCTCACCTGAAAAGACTGTAACGGTTGTGGGCCACAAGGCGGAATTGGTAGAGCAAGTCTTAGCGGGACAAACAGACTTTGTTAAGCAAACGGAGCAGTTAGGAACTGGTCATGCGGTTATGATGGCGGAGCCAGTTTTGGAAGGTCTTGAAGGCCATACTCTTGTCATTGCAGGAGATACTCCTTTGATTACGGGTGAAAGCCTCAAACACTTGATCGACTTCCATATCAATCACAAGAATGTGGCAACGATTTTAACAGCCGAAGCGGCTAATCCATTTGGCTATGGTCGGATTGTCCGTAATGATAATGCGGAAGTGCTTCGAATCGTCGAGCAAAAAGATGCGACAGAATACGAGCAACAAATCAAGGAAATCAATACAGGGACTTATGTCTTTGACAATGCGCGTCTCTTTGAAGCTTTAAAGAATATCAATACTAACAATGCCCAAGGAGAATACTATATCACAGATGTGATTGGGATTTTCCGAGAAGCTGGCGAAAAAGTCGGGGCCTATACGCTCAAAGATTTTGATGAAAGTCTCGGGGTTAACGACCGCGTGGCCCTTGCGACAGCAGAAGGCATCATGCGTCGGCGCATTAACCAAGCCCACATGGTCAATGGAGTGAGCTTTGTCAATCCAGATGCGGCCTATATCGATGTCGATGTTGAGATCGCACCAGAAGTGCAAATTGAAGCCAATGTTACCCTAAAAGGCCATACAAAAATTGGGGCTGAGACAGTCTTAACCAATGGAACCTATATTGTGGACAGTGAAATTGGGGAAGGTGCTGTCATCACCAACTCTATGATTGAAGAAAGCACCGTAGCCGATGGCGTGACAGTAGGACCTTACGCCCATATTCGTCCAGGTTCTAGCCTTGCCAAAGATGTCCATATCGGAAACTTTGTCGAAGTCAAAGGTTCGTCTATTGGCGAAAATACCAAAGCCGGTCATTTGACCTATATTGGTAACTGCCAAGTCGGCAACAACGTTAACTTTGGTGCAGGAACCATCACTGTCAACTATGATGGAAAGAATAAATACAAGACCCTTATTGGCAACAATGTCTTTATTGGCTCAAATTCGACCATCATTGCACCAGTTGAATTAGGCGACAATTCCTTAGTCGGTGCTGGATCCACCATTACCAAAGATGTGCCAGCTGATGCGATTGCGATTGGTCGTGGCCGTCAAGTCAATAAGGATGAGTACGCGACTCGCCTTCCTCACCATCCTAAAAATAAATAGGAGATTTTCATGCAATTTGAAGAAAAAACCATTGAACGCAAGGAGATTTACCAAGGACCGATTTTCCAAGTAGTTACAGATCAAGTGGAACTACCCGATGGAAAAGGTCAAGCACAGCGTGATTTGATTTTTCATAATGGAGCAGTAGCGGTTTTACCGATCACAGATGAGGGCAAGACCATTTTGGTCAAGCAGTACCGCAAGGCGATCGAGAGAACTTCTGTAGAGATCCCAGCAGGCAAGTTGGAAAAGGGTGAAAATGCGGATCCTCAAGCAGCTGCTCTGCGTGAATTGGAAGAAGAAATTGGTTACACAGCGGATTTAGAGTTGTTGTATGATTTTTATTCAGCCATTGGATTTTGCAACGAGCGGATCAAACTCTATCTTGCGACCAATTTGAAAAAAGTGGAAAATCCTCGCCCTCAAGATGCAGATGAGACTTTGGAGCTCTTTGAGGTGACTTTATCAGAAGCTGAGGAGCTCATCCAAAGAGGTGATATCTGCGATGCTAAAACCATTATGGCAGTTCAATACTGGAAACACCTACAAAACAAATAAAGAATAGAGGAGAAACCGATGGGCAAACCTTTATTAACCGATGAAATGATTGAGCGGGCAAACCGGGGAGAAGCAATCTCTGGTCCCCCGCTCTTTGATGAGGAAGAGACAAAAATTCTCCCGACAGGAAACAGAGGCTTTGGTTATGAACGGCCGGTGACCTCAAGGGAAGGAGATGGTGGACGAGGAGCCTCCTATCCTCAGGAGACCATTCCAATCAGAGTCCAACCTACAGTGACCAAGAGCCGTCGGATTGAAAACCAAAAGGATGAGGTTTTTCAATCAAAATTAAATAAGATTTTATTTTGGGTCATCCTGCTCCTCATCTTGTTAATTCTTGCAATTTGGCGCTTATAAGGAGCGTCTACCAAAGGAGTGACGATTATGAAAATTGGAATCATTGCGGCCATGCCACAAGAGTTAAAAATCTTAGTGGAAGCTTTGCAGAACGAAGAGAAACACCTTCGATTAGGAAAAGTCTACTATACAGGATCGATTGGTCGCCATGAAGTGGTCTTGGTTGAAAGTGGTATCGGAAAAGTCATGTCTGCTATGAGTGTGGCTGTATTGGCCAACGATTTTAAGGTGGAAGCCATTATCAACACGGGTTCTGCAGGTGCCGTTGCACCAGGGATGGCTGTTGGAGATATTGTCCTTGCAGACAAATTGGCTTATCATGATGTAGATGTGACAGCGTTTGGCTATAAGTATGGTCAAATGGCGGGACAACCACTTTACTTTGAATCCAGCCGCTATTTTGTATCAGAGATGAAAAAAGTGCTAGCTGAGGAACAAACACCAACTCATGTTGGCTTGATTACAACAGGAGATAGCTTTATCGCGAGTGAAGAAAAAGTCGCAGCAATTCGGGAACATTTCCCAGAAGTATTGGCAGTTGAGATGGAAGGAGCAGCTATTGCCCAAGCCGCTCATGCAGCTGGGCGTCCTTTCATGGTCATTCGGGCTATGAGTGATACGGCAGATAACGCGGCCAATATCTCTTTTGATGAATTTATCGTAGAGGCTGGTGAGCGCTCTGCTCAAACCTTGATGACTTTCTTGAAGAGATTAGTATAAAAAAACAATAGAGTTAAGGCGCCTCTAATATAAATAGGAAGTGGGACAGAATGAATATCATTTAAATTTCATTCTGTCCTACTTCCTTTTCTAAAGCTAATTCCTTCAGAAATAGACGGACTTCATGCTATAATAAAGTCTAGTAATGCAAAGGAGACGTTATGGTTTTATCAAAAAAACGGGCACGTCATGTGATTGAAGAAATTATCGCCCTCTTTCCAGATGCCCAGCCAAGTTTGGATTTTCGCAACCATTTTGAATTATTAGTGGCAGTCATGCTCTCTGCCCAGACGACGGACGCTGCGGTCAATAAGGCAACGCCCGCTTTGTTTGAAGCTTTCCCAACTCCTCAAGACATGGCGGTCGCCGGTGAAGCCGACATTGCCAAGCATATTTCCAAATTAGGCCTCTATCGCAATAAGGCTAAATTTCTCAAAAAATGTGCCCAACAGTTGCTTGATAACTTTGATGGCCAAGTCCCACAGACACGTGAGGAATTAGAGAGCTTAGCTGGAGTGGGACGAAAGACAGCCAATGTGGTCATGAGTGTAGGATTTGGCATTCCTGCCTTTGCTGTTGATACCCATGTGGAGCGCATCTGCAAGCACCATGATATTGTCAAGAAGTCGGCAACACCATTAGAAGTGGAAAAACGAGTGATGGATGTTCTTCCCCCTGAGCGCTGGCTCCCAGCTCATCAGGCCATGATCTATTTTGGACGGGCTATCTGCCATCCAAAAAATCCTGAGTGTGATCACTATCCGCAGCTCTATAACTTTAAAGACATTTAAAAGCGAGGTCTGATGTATACTGACCCCAAAAAGTTAGACAATTAATTTATCCAAAGGATTTAGTTCTGTATTGCACAGGACGGAGTCCTTTTAGTTTTATCTTAATGCGTTTGTTGTTGTAATAATCAATATAGTCTACAATAGCTTGCTCCAATTGCTCAAGTGAGTGAAAGGTCTTCTCATAACCATAAAACATCTCAGACTTAAGAATGCCAAAGAAGGATTCCATCATGCCATTATCTGGACTGTTTCCTTTACGTGACATGGACGGTTGGATTCCTTTAACCTCTAAAAAATGATGATAATACTGATGTTGATACTGCCATCTTTGATCACTATGGAGAATAGTATTTGTGTAATGATCCTCACTGAAGGCTTGGTTTAACATAGCTTCCACTTGTTCTAAGTTCATAGATCTGAACTTTATCTTTATAAGTTAATTTCATAATAAAAACACCCCAAAAGTTAGATTTTTTCTGTCTAATTTTTGGGGTGCAGTTCAGTTCCAATCTATTTTTGATGATAAAGAGAAACGTGTATCTTTCAATCGTACATTGTAGACAAGGTATACGTCATTAGATTATAGGTAGCAGGCCAAGTCCTGTCACATCAAAACTCCAAATTTTGAAACTTTTTAGAACCAATGATTAGGAGAATAAAGGCATAGACGAGGGTAATGCCCAGTGCTCCCAAGAATGCTTGTGGAGTGGATAAAATGTCGTCATTAAGCAATCTGTTATATCCATTCGGGAAAAGCATTGCAATGCCTCCGCCAATCATGGAAGTCATCATGCTCGCAATTGTTAAAATAATAGCTACCACTATGGTTGAGCCTGTTTTTAAATAAAGGCATAACACAGAGGCGACAGTTACTGAAAAAATGTCTTTTAAAAAGATTCCAAAAATATCCTCTAGAGTTGATAAAGTAATAGATAAATCGTTATCAAAAAAGGTATTCGACGCAAAAGGAAACTGAACGACCCTGATAAAATAGACTGTTGTAGAAACACAAGTAAATAGAATATAAAATAGTACCAAGATTGAGAGTAAACTAAGATATTTTGAAAAAAATATGTTCTTACGGCTTAAATCTCTATATAGGAACATAGTATGATCATCTATCTCTCGTCTAAAGACAGAAATTGTCAAGAAATAGATTGCAAGAGTAGGTAAGATAAATGAATCTGCTGAACTGATCATCATATCTAGAAAGGCTATCCCACTTACTCTATTATCTCCTATTACGGAAATTTGCATGAAATTAGATTTTCCAAAAAAGGAAGCTAGAAGAAAGATAACTGGAAATAAAACGAACAGCAGGTAAATCTTGGTTTCTTTACGCTTCCAGACAGCTGTGAAAATGGCAGGTAAGATTTGTTTCATATGTTACTGTCCTTTCGTAAAGATCTCTTTTAGGTGGTTCTCTTTCACCTCTATCTTCTCAATCAAGGTATGATTTCCTAATATTTTAAAAATCTCATTAATCTGTTCAGAGGATATGTTTGTCGAAATGTCTAAAACGCTGCCTTCTAGAATGACATCATCACTTAATAAAGACTGAATCCCTTCAAGATTCTTAGTCTCCTTCAAGTACACAAGCAAACTAGGAGAAGCTGCCCCGTCAAAAGCGTCTGCTAATTGCCCTGCCTCAATATAGACATAACGTTCACACAAGGCTTCTAGCTCTCCTAATTGGTGGCTAGAAATAAGCATTGAAATTTGTCTCTCATCAGACCATTTTTTCAAAATATCAATTAATTTCTGAACACCAATCGGATCTAGTCCAACGAATGGTTCATCTAGAATAAGGAAGTCTGGTTCGGCAACCAAAGCAATTGCCAAGGCTGTCCTTTGCTTCATACCAAAAGAAAATCCTTTTGGTTTTCTATTTCTAGCTTCCCATAGTTCTACCAATTTCAGAGTTGGTTCAATATTTGAAAAAAGCTCCTCTTTCCCATGTAAACGTAGATAAAATTTTAAGTTATCAATAACGGACATTTCTGGGTAGAATACTGGATCGATCATAATACCAAAGTCTGTTAATACATTGTCTTTACTATGAATATCGATCCCATTATAGGTAATAAGTCCAGAAGTTGGTTTTAGTGATTTTGCCATCAACTTCATGAGTGTCGATTTACCCGCACCATTTCTACCAATCAAACCGACAATCTCCCCCTTATTGATTTCCATATTGACGTCTTTGAGTGAATAAAAGTCATTTCCAACAAATTTTTTTGAAATACTTTCAATTTTTAGCATATCTAGTTTCCTTTCAATTTTTATAAATAATAAATGAGTCAGCTTGCTCTTTTTAAAACTCGATTCTTTCAAAATTCTTTCTAGCTGAGAAATAGCTAGGTAAGAAGTAAATGCAAGACAAGCCAATGATGATTAACAACGTTAAACCGAACTCACCTGCTTGTAAAGCATTTGCATAAGTGGTTGGAATCACATACTTTACTCCAATCAGTAAGGGAGCTGTGAAGGCAAATAAAGTGAAGAAGATTCCTACTAAAACAGCCACTAAGGTCTTAGATTTAATGGAAACCATCGCAACCATGATGGTTGTTATAAGATTAAGTAAAACCACAGAAAGAATTGACAATATAGATTTCTCTACTAAAATCGAGCTTGAAGGTAAGAAGTTAGAATCAACTCCAAATCTAGGTAACATAATGCCATAATAAGTAATGAAAGTTGCAAAAAAAGTTCCAAATAAATAGAGGATATAAACTAAAAATAGTCCGAGTATTTTTGCGTTGAAAATTTTAGAACGCTTAATATCTTTGTATAAAAACATGATCTTGCTATCAATTTCATCTCTAAAAACGGAAGAAATCAATATGGAAAAAATGAGTACTGGGATTGTTAAACGATACTGTGTTAAAAGAGTGATATCAAAGAAAGATAAAAAAATATTCGTATAGTCGGTTTTCATATCTTCCATATTTCCTGCCAAAAATGGAACAAGGATAGGTAATAGACAAAAGGATAAGAAGATCTTCGTATCTCTCCTTTTCAAGATAGACTGAAATACAGAGCTTGTTAATCTATTAAACATGGGCTAGTTCTCCTAACTATAATCATAAACAGAATGTGGGTGAGTTCACTAAACAATTGTAACTCGGTTTTCGTTTTCTAAGTTCTTACACACAACAGTATATTTCAAATTTAATAAAAGAAATGATCAATCTAATAAATGGTCTGTTTTTTATAATGAATGGAATTATAAAAAACAGACCATTTATTCTAATTTTAAAGTTATCCTTCGTACATCTTTAATTCATGAGTAAATTCATGATCTATACTTTTTGTTTCTAAAGTGACTTTAGGATATTTGGAAAGGATTTGTTTGACATTGGAAAGACCGATACCTCGTCCCTCTCCTTTGGTTGAGACTCCATATTGGAAAATATTTTTAGTATGGATCTTATAGTCAGCAGTGGTATTATAGATAACTAAAATTTTATTTTCATTCTCTTGAAAATAAGTAAAACTAATTCTTGGAGCTTCTGCGTTAACTGCAGCTTCTATGGCATTATCTAAAAAGACAGATAGTATCGTAATAAAATCGACTAAATCTATTTGAGGAGTTCCGATAGGTTCAGCTATTTCTACAGAGACATCAATTCCTCGATTTTGTGCCTCAATCAATTTTGCAGATACAACCGATTTCATTGCTAGGTTTTTTAAATGAACAAGTTTAGCAATGTCGTATTGACTATTGTAAAAGGATTTATCAGAGTCTTTTAGTACAGCATTATAGATCCTCTCTACCCCATCTATATCTCTTTTCTTTATCGATTCATTTAAGCTGACTAATATATTTGTATAATCATGACGAAAACTTCTCACTTCTTTGTAAAGAGCTTCAATGTGATTGCTATATTTACTTATTGAATCTATCTGTGAATCTTTCATCTTTTGAATTTCTATATTGATATTTTCTTTAATAATGTGTTGGATATAAAATAGAAAACCTAAAAAGATAGGGACGTAACTGAAGATAACTATTCTTTTGTAGTATATATCGTCTATATGGGTAGGAAATAAACCAGCATATTCAAGTGTAGGTATACTTGAGAGTATATAACTTAAGAGGTAATAGATTATCATCGTTATACTAAAAATCTTTACTACCATTGAAAATTTATTATTTCTAACCTCTTGTGAAAGTAACTCGATATTAATTCGAAATATTTTAAAAAATATAATGTATACAGGAAAGGTTAATAGTATTGGTATCCAATCCATCCATATATTTTTATCTAAAACCTCCTCTGATACTCTAAATAAAAACTGGAAATAGATAGATGATAGACTGCTCAACATATCAAAAATTGTTAAAGTAAAAAAACAGTAGAATATGTATTGTAACCAATTCCATCTTTCTCGAGATTTTAGAAAGAAAGTGATGGAAGGTAAAAATAATATTTCTCCCCAAAAGACAACATCATAATAATAGTATTCAATCAATGTCAGTAGGGCAGGTATTAAAAACAAATATGGTAATTTAAATTTTGAATAACTAATTTGTTGAAAAATAACTAACCTTATTAACCAACTAACAAAAAACACACCTTCAAACTCTAGAGTCATTTTTTATCTACCTTTTCAACTAGCCCTTTTAGTTTTAAACGTGATACAAAGCATGATTCATCGTTTTCAAAATAAACAATATGATTTGCTTTATCAATACGAACGACATTCTCTGGATTTACAACGTAAGCTCGATGACTTTGGTAAAGTCGCTTGTCGGTTTTAGCAATATCTGAGACTTTACCATAAAATTCCATGTGTCCTTTTTTAGTTGTTAAAACGACCTTATGAACGGTCGAAGATGTCTCAAAATATAGAATATCTGAGAAAGGGACTTGAATCTGGGAATGCTCGGATTTAAAGCTGAAGGAATCCTCCCCTATTGTTTTATTGACGTTCTCAGCAGCATGTATCAAAACAGATGAGATCGCTTCCTGATAATCCTGATCATTTAATCCTTTATCAATAAAATCCAAAGCGGAGACGCGATAACGATAGGTAACGGGCATGAATTCTGAGTGAGTCGTTACGAATACGATTGAAGCGCTAGGATCTTTTTCACGAATCTCACGCGCAATTTCCATTCCTTTTCTTTCTTCCCCTTTAATTTCAATATCTAAAAAAAAGAATTGGTGATTTCCTGTCTCTTTGATGGCCTCTAACAATTGTGTTGGCTTCCCAAATACCTCTAAGTATTTATACTTTAGATGATGATCTGTCATACATTTCTTGATTGCTGTTTCAATACGTGTTTGTTGTAGAAAATCATCTTCTAATACAAAGATATTTAGCATATTTCTCCCTTCTGAAACTATTGATCCTTTCATCCTAGAAAAAAATCAGTCATATTTTCTCTTTAACTTGTCTTTGAAGACACTGTTTATTTATCGAATATAGTTTCTCATTTTTCTGTAATGATAGTTTTTGCAGCTGGATGGTTTGTCCATAATCCTTATTTTATCATAAACACTCCTCAAGGAACATCTTTGGTTAAAGTAGAGTGTTTATAAAAAAATCGGGCACGGTAAACTAAGAATGAATCTCTAATTTTTAAATTGCCCTAATAGAGATATTCCACCATATAGTGAAAACTTTTGGAAATACTGATTTAATGCTATTCTTGAGTTTTTTAAATTTTCTCTAGTAAAAGAAAAAGATTAAAGATGAACTGCACCTCAAAAGTTAGATTTTTTCTGTCTAACTTTTGAGGTGCAGTTCATAGCCTCCTTTTTCTTATTCACTAAATCTTAAGAAATAACCATCTGGATCCAAAATCGCAAATTCCTGGGGATAGATAAAGTTATCTCCGACTCGAAATTCTCTTTTTATCAGCGGACGATGGATGGGATAGTTAGCTTCCAGCAGTTTTTGGTGGAGCTGAGGGACATCCTTAATGCCAAAGGAAATATTAATACCCCGACCGAAAGGATAGGTCAGTTGGGATAATTCTTCCTCCTTGCCTTCTTCTAGCATCAGCTGGCAGTCTTCAAGCGAAAGGAAGAGAAATTTTTCCTCTGGACGCTCGTATTGGATAGAGAATCCCAATAAGTCACAGTAGAAGCGACGCGATTTCTCGATATCCGATACGACAAATTCAGGGATGACAGCTTGATAGTCCATTGTTTCCTCCTTAGAGATCAATCTCCATGACAATTGGTGTATGGTCTTGACGGGCACCAGAGTCAATCATAGCTGATCTAGTTACCTTGTTCGCAATGCGGTTAGAAGTGAGCCAGTAGTCAATTCTCCAGCCTGTGTTGTTGATTTTAGATGTCTTGCTACGCTGTGCCCACCAAGTATATTGATCTGGAAGGTCCCCATGCAAGTGGCGGAAGGTATCAGTGAATCCTTTGGCTAGCAAGTTAGTAAAGCCAGCACGCTCTTCATCGGTAAAGCCTGGGGAACGACGGTTGCTGGCTGGATTAGCCAAGTCGATTTCCTTGTGGGCTACGTTGTAGTCTCCTGTTGCCAGAACAGGCTTTTGCTGGTCTAGTTCTGCCAAGTAGTCTGCATATTTGGCATCCCAGATTTGGCGTTCTTCCAAGCGTTTGAGCCCATCTCCAGCATTCGGAGTATAGACCTGGGTCACAAAGAAGTCATCAAATTCTAGGGTAATAATCCGACCTTCAACGTCCATGGTAGAAGGAGCACCGATTTCTGGGAAGGTTACCCTTGGTGTCAATTCTTTTTTATAGAGGAACATGGTTCCTGCGTAGCCTTTGCGGGCTGGTTCTACAGAGGACCGCCAAGTATTTTCATATCCGGGGAAGAGTTCTGCTAAGACCTCTAAGTGTTTTTTTGTTGGTCCTTTGGCAGATAATTTTGTTTCCTGAATGGCAATGATATCCGCATCCTCTGCAACCAAGGTGAGGAGGACGTCTTGAGAGAGTTTTGCGCGTGCAGAGTCACTCGTCAAGGCGGCATTCAATGAGTCAATATTCCATGAGATCAGTTTCATATCGTTTCCTTTACTAACTTTTTCGATGTTTCTATTATACCAAAAAATCTCCTATCACTTGTCTCCTGTGATTTGAGGAAGGAGCTATTTTGCAGTCAAGAGCTATGCCTCCCGCATATGCATAAACGAATGCTTGCCAAGGAGTTCAGAATAACGATGATTTTATCTGGTCTAGCGACTCGTGTCTGGATGAAATGTGCTATAATGGAAGTTGAGTTTAAAATAGAAATATTCCTCAGATTCCCTTTAAAGTTATCCTATTTTTACCAGGTATTGTTAGGGACTGGGGCTGAGAATCACAGTGAAAGGAGAGGTATGGCGCAAAAATCTAAACGTTCAAAAAAAGCGAATGCTAAGGTGAGAAAATTTGATAATCGGTGGATTACTAGACGACTTTATTTGTTATTCAGTATAGTCTGTACCCTCTTTTTGATTTTAATTGCTCGACTAGGGTATATGCAGATTACTCATCAAGGCTTTTATACACAAAAATTGGCAAAAGCCACCAAAAAACACTTAACAAGAGGGAGTCTCCGGGGGCAGATCTATGATGCTTCTGGTCAGCCTCTGGTAGAAAATGTTGACAAGAAGGTCTTGTCCTTTACCCGAAGCAATAAGTTTACTGCAGAAGAAATGCGTCAAACAGCTCAGCTTCTTCTGAATTATGTAAGTGTTTCGAATCCCCAAATCACCAAGCGTCAAGAGATCGACTTTTATCTCGCAAATTCGGAAGTCTATAAAGAGGTAGTGGATAAGTTGCCCAAGGAGGAGCGTATCGACACGGACGGGAATCCACTCCCAGAAGCAACTATCTATCAGCATGCTGTTGATAGTATTGAGACTGAAAAATTAGGCTATACAGAAGAAGAAAAGAAAGCCATCTATCTCTTCAGCCAAATGAATGCCGTTGAAAACTTTGCCAGTGCTACGATTGTGACAGATCCGATGTCCGATGAGCAGGTAACGACGGTTAAAGATCATTTAAAAGAATTTCTAGGATTTGAAGTGATCACGAGTTGGGATCGAAAAGTGGTTGATAGCCCCTTGGCTTCCATCGTCGGTAGTGTGTCGACAGAGCAAGCAGGTCTTCCAGCTGAAGAAGTGGATGATTATTTGGAAAAAGGCTATGCCTTAAATGATCGCGTCGGAACTTCTTATCTAGAAAAACAATATGAGTCTGTCCTTCAAGGAGAACGGGTTGAAAAAGAAATCCATTTGGACAAGAATGGCAATGTCGAAAAGATCGAAACCCTCTCCAAAGGAAGCAAGGGAAACAATATCAAGCTTTCCATTGATTTGGATTTCCAAAGAGGAGTGGAAGACATCTTGAAGAAGTCCTTCCAGGCAGAATTGGCCGCTGGCAATGCCACCTACTCAGAAGGGGTCTATGCTGTTGCCTTGGATCCAAAAACGGGTAAAATTCTTGCGATGGCGGGGATGAAACATGAAGCTGGTTCGCAAGACCTGACTCCTGACGCTTTAGGGACAGTGACCAACGTCTTTGTTCCAGGATCGGTTGTGAAAGCAGCGACTTTGACAGCAGGATGGGAAAATGGGGTGATTTCTGGGAATCAAGTCCTATTGGATCAACCAATCTCCTTTTCTGGTTCAGCTCCTATCACTTCTTGGTTCACGCAGTTTGGAAGTCAAGAAATCAATGCGGTCCAAGCGTTGGAATATTCTTCTAACACCTATATGGTGCAGATAGCTCTTAATTTGATGGGCCAACCCTATCAGCCAAACATGAGTTTGAAGACAGACCAATTGGATCCAGCAATGAACAAATTGCGATCGACCTTTGCCTCTTATGGTCTGGGAACAGAGACGGGAATTGACCTTCCAAATGAATCAACGGGCTATGTTCCCAAAGAGTTCACGATTGGTAATTACCTAACAGACGCCTTTGGTCAGTTTGATAACTATACCCCTATGCAGTTGGCTCAATATGTTGCAACCATTGCCAACGATGGGAAACGCGTGGCGCCACACTTGGTCCAAGGAATTTATGAGAATGATGCCAAGGGAGGTTTGGGCCCTCTGAAAGAAGAGATTGCAACAAAAGAACTCAATCAAGTAGCTTTGACACCCGAAAATCTAGCTATCATTAAACAAGGTTTTTATCAGGTTGTATACGGAACCAGTGGCTTAACAACTGGTAAAACTATCGGAGAAGGAGCTGCCGTTCCAATCAGTGCGAAGACCGGGACTGCAGAAACATTTGTAAATGGTGGGACCCCTGCTGTAAATACCAATGTCATCGCCTATGCCCCATCTGAAAATCCTCAGATTGCGGTGGCAGTCGTCTTCCCTCACAATACCAATCTCCAAGCGACTGTTAGTCACAGTATTACCAGAGAGATTATCAATCTCTACCAGCAAAAACATCCTATGAATTAGAAAGGAAGCTATGCTCTATCCAACACCTATCGCAAAATTAATTGAAAGTTATTCGAAGCTCCCTGGTATTGGGATCAAAACAGCAACTCGTCTGGCCTTTTATACCATCGGAATGAGTGATGACGATGTCAATGAGTTTGCCAAGAATCTCTTGTCAGCAAAGCGGGAGTTAAGCTATTGTTCCATCTGTGGGAACTTAACAGATGAAGAAGAGTGTGCCATTTGTCGAGACGAGACGCGCGATCCATCGACCATCTTAGTGGTAGAAGATAGTCGAGATGTGTCAGCCATGGAGAATATTCAGGAGTACCACGGTCGCTACCATGTCCTTCATGGCTTGATTTCGCCCATGAATGGGGTCGGACCAGATGATATTAACCTCAAGTCCTTGATCACACGATTAATGGATCATGAGGTCCAAGAAGTGATTGTGGCGACCAATGCAACTGCAGATGGGGAAGCAACTTCTATGTATATCTCACGCGTCCTCAAACCAGCTGGCATCAAAGTGACCCGCCTGGCACGTGGATTAGCTGTCGGAGCTGATATCGAATATGCGGACGAAGTGACCCTTCTCCGAGCTATTGAAAATCGAACCGAGTTATAAGCGGTTACAGAAACTGGAGGAAGCCCTCCGGTTTTTTTGTTTTTTAGGTGTTCTCTCTCGTTTTCTTTCTTTTTAAAGTGTGGTATACTAGAGGGACGAACTCGGTTGTGAGGTGTGTTTCTGACAAGTCAATCAGGAAGCACAAAATTAAAAAAAGGATTAGGACCAAACAATGGCAAAAGAAAAAATTGTACTTCTTTATGGTGGCCGTAGCGCAGAGCGCGAAGTGTCTGTACTTTCAGCTGAAAGCGTCATGCGGGCGATTAATTATGACAAGTATTCTGTTGAGACCTATTTCATTACTCAGGTGGGAGACTTCATTAAGACCCAAAGCTTTGAAGAGAAGCCTGCTGAAACAGAACGCTTGATGACCAACGAGACCATTGATTGGGAAGCTAAAGTATCTCCGAGCAGTATCTACCAAGAAGGAGCGGTTGTCTTTCCAGTCCTTCACGGACCAATGGGAGAAGATGGATCGGTTCAAGGTTTCCTAGAAGTCTTGAAACTCCCATATGTGGGTTGTGATATCCTTTCTTCTAGTGTGGCGATGGACAAGATTACCACCAAACGGGTCCTAGAATCTGCAGGGATTCCACAAGTTCCTTATGTGGCAGTCCTTGAAGGAGATGACCTAGAAGCTAAAATTGCCTTAATCGAAAAAGAATTGACCTATCCGGTCTTCACCAAGCCTTCGAACATGGGTTCTAGTGTCGGGATTTCAAAAGCAGAGAACCAGGCAGAACTTCGTCAATCTTTGGAATTGGCCTTTAAATACGATAGCCGTGTTCTGGTTGAGCAAGGTGTCGTAGCGCGCGAAATCGAAGTGGGACTATTAGGAAACTATAATGTAAAAAGTACCCTCCCTGGTGAGGTGGTCAAAGATGTAGCCTTCTATGACTACGAAGCCAAATACATCGATAATAAGATTACGATGGCGATTCCAGCTGAAATCCCTGCAGAAGTTGCTGCGACCATGCGTCAGAATGCCGAATTGGCCTTCCGTGCCATTGGTGGGAAAGGTCTCTCCCGTTGTGATTTCTTCTACACAGAGGATGGGGGCATCTACTTGAATGAGCTCAATACCATGCCTGGCTTTACCCAATGGTCTATGTATCCTTTGCTGTGGGACAACATGGGCTTGTCCTATCCTGATTTGATCGAGCGTTTGGTTGAGTTGGCAAAAGCAACTTTCGAAAAACGCGAAGCACACTTACTGTAAGAATCTGTTCCAAGTGGGAGTGGGGGATGGAATCAACTCAATGAGGAGTCGATTTTCTTCCTGCTCCCCCTTTTTAGAGGAGAATACTATGAATCTAACCTTGCACGAAGTAGCAGGTGTCCTGGCTGCTCGCAATGATATCAGCCAATTTGAAGATGTAGCCCTTACCAAGCCTGAATTCGATAGCCGTTTGATTGGGACTGGTGACCTTTTTGTCCCTCTTAAGGGGGCGCGTGATGGTCATGATTTCATCGAGACGGCCTTTGAAAATGGGGCTGTAGCGACCTTGTCTGAAAAAGAAGTAGAAGGCCACCCGTATTTGTTGGTAGATGATGTTCTAGCAGCCTTTC
Organism: Streptococcus sp. 343_SSPC; assembly: GCF_001072385.1. NCBI lineage: Bacteria > Bacillati > Bacillota > Bacilli > Lactobacillales > Streptococcaceae > Streptococcus > Streptococcus sp. 343_SSPC. Next base: position 69,401 of record NZ_JVKU01000012.1, read on the forward strand.
AAAAATTAGCCCAATATGTGTTGGAGAAAAGTCAAGTAGATGTCTTGGCAGTCACTGGTTCAAACGGTAAGACAACGACCAAAGATATGTTGGCTCAATTGCTGTCAACTACCTACAAAACCTATAAAACACAAGGGAACTACAATAACGAGATTGGCCTTCCTTATACGGTTCTCCATATGCCAGAAGAGACAGAGAAGCTTGTCCTTGAAATGGGGCAGGACCATCTGGGAGATATCCATCTTCTCTCAGAAATTGCGCATCCAAAAGCAGCAATCGTAACCCTTATTGGGGAAGCTCATCTTGAGTTTTTCAAAGATCGCAAAGAAATCGCTAAAGGAAAATTGCAAATTGCGGATGGGATGCCAGCTGGTGGCTTGCTTCTAGTGCCGGCCGATCCCATTGTCGGGGATTTTTTACCGAGTCAACAAGAGCTTGTGCGCTTTGGTGAAGGAGCAGATATCAGTATTACCAAGTTGGAGGAACGCAAGGATAGCCTGACTTTTGAAGCGAACTTCTTATCAGATGCTATTGACTTACCTGTCACAGGCAAATACAATGCGACCAATGCCATGATTGCGGCCTATGTTGCCTTGCAAGAAGGAGTCAGCGAAGAGGCCATCCGTGCAAGCTTTAAAGGATTAGAGCTTACTAAGAACCGCACAGAATGGAAGAAGGCAAGTAACGGAGCGGATATCCTATCAGATGTCTACAATGCCAACCCAACGGCCATGCGCTTAATTTTAGAAACCTTCTCGACCATTCCCGCCAATCCAAATGGTCGCAAGCTAGCGGTCTTGGCAGATATGAAAGAACTAGGGGAGCAATCCATTGATTTGCACAACCAAATGATCCTCAGCCTGTCACCGGATGTCTTGGATACCGTTATTTTCTACGGTCAAGATATTGCGGGCTTGGCTCAATTAGCGAGCCAGATGTTCCCGCTCGGACATGTCTATTATTTCAAAAAGACCGCTGAGGAAGACCAGTTTGAGGACTTGGTCAAACAAGTCAAGGAAAGCTTAAAAGAGCAGGACCAAATCCTCATCAAGGGAAGCAATTCTATGAATCTAGCCAAATTGGTAGAGGAGTTGGAGAATGGCGAGTAATAATGTACTAAAGAACATTCAGCGCTTGATTTCAATCACCAATACAGGCTTAGCGTTTTCAAAAGATCCATTTGATCAAGAGCGCTATCAGGATATTCGTGCCATTTTACAGGATCTTGTCAGAGAAGCGACTGATTTGAATCCACAAGAATTATCGGATTTGTTTCGTCCGACAGACCATTACGACACTCCCTTGATTGATGTAAGGGCCTGGATTGTCAAAGATGACAAACTTTGTTTAGTGAAAGGTCAGGGAGAAGAGACCTGGGCTTTGCCGGGTGGCTTTGGTGAGGTTGGCTATTCTCCTAAAGAAAATATTTTAAAGGAAATCCAAGAAGAAACGGGCTATTTAGCACGTGTCAATCGCTTGTTGGCAGTATTTGATACCAATCGCTACCAATTGCAAAGCCGCCAATATGTGAAATTGGTATTTGAATGTGAATTGCTGGATGGAAGTTTTCAACAGAATCAGGAAATTTCCGATCTTGCCTTTTTTGAGAGAGAGAAAATGCCTGCTCTTTCTACCAAGCGCAATACAGAAGAACAATTGAACTTCCTTTGGGAGGTTTATGATGGGAAACGAGATTTGTATTGTGATTAAAAACGATCTATAAATTAAAGGAATGTGAAAATGACACTTTGGGATTTATTGTTTACAAACCAAAAATCAGCCCCGCCTGGGTTTGGTCTCTGGTATTTCATTCTGCCAGCTTCTTTGTTGGTGGTTGGTTACTTTTCCATCAGATATGCGCAGTCCAAAAGCTACCAACGCTTTTGGTATTGGGCACAGTTGATCCAAGTCCTGACCATCAATGCTTGGTATATTCTCGCCCACATGCCTTTGACGGATAATTTGCCTTTTTATCATTGCCGCTTGGCCATGTTGGTGATTCTCTTTGCCCCTAAAGGGACCTATATCAAGCAATATTTTGCTCTCTTGGGAGTTTTAGGATCGATTGCGGCCTTGGTGTATCCAGCCTTTGATCCCTTCCCATTCCCTCATATCACAGTGTTGAATCTAATTTTTAGCCACTGGGCCTTGCTTGCCAATAGTTTGATTTACCTACAGGATCATTATCAATCTGAAAAACAAGACAGCTTGAGAATTTTCAAGATCACTTTTGGCATGAATGCCTTGATTTTCTTGGTAAATGTTTTGACGAAAGGAGATTATGGCTTCTTACGGCGTCCACCAATCATTGGCGACCACGGTGCTCTCTTAAACTACCTCTTGGTTAGCTTTGTGATGGTAGCTGGAATTTTCTTGGTCAACCAACGTTATAAGTACAAATACAAGATGGTTGAAGAGACTGTCGGTTCGCGTTCGGAATAGAAATTAGTTGAGCTGAGGTAAGGAAGACATGACTCTTTGGGATTTATTTTTCACCAGTCAACCAACGGCTCCTCCTCAATTGGGGGCTTGGTATTTCTTGTTGCCGACATCATTGGTAGTGGTGGGGCTTCTGTCTATTCGATTGGCCTCTTCCAAAGGCTATCAAAACTTTTGGTATTGGGGGCAATTGATCCAGTTGCTGATTATCAACGCTTGGTATATTGCAGCATGCTTGCCTTTTTCAGAGAGCCTACCCTTCTATCATAGCCGGATGGCCATGTGGATCATTCTCTTGGCTCCTAAGGGAAGTTTCAAGCAGTATTTTGCCCTGATAGGAGTCTTTGGCTCTATCATGGCTTTGGTTCATCCCGTCTTTTATCCCTATCCTTTTCCTCACGTATCCTCGATCAACAATGTCTTTGGGCACTGGGCTCTCTTGGCCAATTGCTTGATCTATCTGGTCCAATCCTACCAGGTGGAAGCAAGGGATGCTTGGAAAATCTGTCAGATGACTTTTGGGGTTAATGCTATTATTCAGCTTGCGAATCTTGTAACAGGTGGAAATTATGGATTTATGCGTCGTCCTCCTGTACTTGGTGATCATGGACTTGTGCTCAACTATTTGATCGTGACCATCCTGATGACAGGAACCCTTATCCTGATCAATGTGATCGTTAAGTCCAGTAAGAAAAGAAATAGGAGATCTGAATCCGTTTAATAAGGAGATCGTATGCATCATTTTTTTACAACTGAATCCACTGCACCACCTGTTATCCCGCTCCTTTGGTATGGGGTCATGGTTCTTTTAATCCTAATGGCAGTTTGGGCTTCATTACGTTACTATCAAAATGAACAATTTCGGAAGATCTTTCGAAACTTACAAATTTTTCAATTGATCTGTCTCTATATCTGGTATTTTGCTTTTCAGCTTCCCTGGTCCAATAGTTTACCCTTGTACCATTGTCGTTTGGCCATGTTTGCGGTCTTGCTGTTGCCAGACCGATGGAAGAGCAAGCAGTTCTTTGCCTTGATGGGAGTGAGTGGAGCGATTTTTGCCTTGGGCTATCCAGTCTTTGATCCCTACACCTTCCCTCATATTACGAGCTTTTCTTTCCTCTTAGGGCATTACTGTCTCTTGGTCAATTCCTTGATTTATCTCTTGAGATGCTATGATTCGAGCCTCTTAAAAAATCGAGAGATTGTTCTTTATACCTTTGTCCTAGATCTGTTTCTAGTCGGCGTCAACCAAGTCACTGGAGGCAATTATGGACTCATGGCCCGGCCACCGATTATCAAAGGGGACAGCCTCTTGGTGAATTACGTCGTGGTCTCCAGTATCTTAGCAGCAGCCTTGCTTCTCTTTAATGTATTTTTCAGTCGTAGACTTGCTAGAGAAAGAGTTGTTCGATAAAAAGAAAAAGGAGGGTGGGACAATCAGTCTCAGCCTTCTTTTAGTTAATAGGAGTTTGAAATGAAGAGGTTTTTATTAGTCCTTGCTATCTTGTGTGGCTTATTTTGTACGGTTAGTCCGGCTCAGGCAGATGATGAAGTTCGTTATTCGATTGAGTCCTATGTGGGACACCTCCACTTGCGGGAAGATAACCAAGCGACATTCACACAAGAGATTAGCTATGTTTTTTCAACAGGCTACAATGGGCAGTATGTAACTTTAGGGAGTGTAGATCCCCTTCCCAAAGGATTCAAAATCCATGAAAATCCTCAAGTTGAAGCCTATGTGGATGGTGAAAAACGAGAGATCCGTGTAGAAGAATCGGATCTAGGGGATGGACGTCTATTAAAAATCTACAATTCAAGAATCGTTGGGGGCAAAGTTACCATCAAGGTCGTATGGAAGATTGATCATATTCTAGAACTGTATTCCGATATAGCCGAGCTCAATTGGTTCCCTATTTCAGATGGGGATGAGGACGTCTCGAAATTAGATTTTTATGTGGATGGCTTGGATGCCAATGAGGGAGAGTTGTATGCTCATACCGGTTATTTTAATTCACCAGCCCAGATTGAACGGACTGTGACTGGCTATCACATTCAGTTAAGGAACTTCCCAAAGAATGGAAAATTGGAACTCCACGCTTATTGGCCCATGACAGAAGCTCTGCGTCGAGGCCAATCTAATGAGATTAAAAAGGAAAAGGGAAAGGATACATTTCTAAAAAAAGAAAAATCCATTCAACAAAAAACAGTCATCTACAAGACACTATTTCTCAGCGTCATTCCAATTGTATCCATTCTTTTATTTGTCCTAGCTTTCATTCCCTGGATCCGCTATATGATCAGTACCAGAACTCGTCGGATTTCAAAAGGTGTACGATTATACGAACCACCACAGAATTTGCCACCCTTTGTCCTAGCTAAGGCGCTGTATCAACTTGATTTTGAACAAATGGTGATATTTAGAGAGAAAGGTCAATTAAAATTTAACCATCTCATTCAAGCAACAATGTTAGATCTCATTGACCGAGGAAATCTTCGTTTGACTAGGAATGAAAACGGGGAAAGGTTGACCTGTCTTCACCATGAAGGCTTGGCTGATTTTGAATTACAGTTTATTGACATGCTTTTTAATCAAGAAACTGAAATCAAGATTAGCGAGGTATTCTCAAAATATAAAATTAATCAAGTAGCTCTAAAAAAAGATTTTCGGGCTGCTAAAACAGAGGCGCAACGAGATCGCATTCGAAAGGTCGGAAGTGATGTTCAATCGCTTTTAAAAAAAGATGCCCAGCAATTGTCAAAAGGTGTTGACAAGGAGATTGCGAAATTAGGATTGCCCTCTTATTTTAGAGACTTAACTGAGAAAGAAGAAGCTTTTTCAAAAACAGGCTGTGCCTTACACTTTTGGCTCTTACTGATCTTATTTGTGAGCATGTGTTTCTTAACATTTGGATTTGGTTCACACATATCTTCATTCTATTTTTGGATCATTTTACTTTTGGTTCTGTTATTCATTCCATTTTATATTGTTGTGAAAATCCGTGAAGATCATCTACAATCCTTAGAGAACTTGGATTCGCAATTCCAATGGATGGCTTTTAGAAATATGATCGAAAGTATTCCAAATTTCAACCAAGCAGAACTTGAGAGTGTGGTCCTATGGAATCGTATTTTGGTGTACGCGACCTTGTATGGTCAAGCTAAAAAAGTGAGTCAGGTACTCCAAAATCATCAGATTTCCTTACCATATGAAGACTGGGATGCTCTTGTTTGGCTAACATCCTCTTCAAATACCTTTCTAGATGGCTCTACTTTAATGGCCTATGCAGATAATTCCTATAGTGTTTCAAACTTCTCTATTAACTCTTCAGATGGCAGTGGTGGCTTTGACGGCGGTGGTTTCTCTGGAGGTGGAGGAGGAGGAGGATTTGGCGCCTTCTAATAGTACTTGTTATTTAATGAAGTCTAGGATGTAGAACTATTGTAGTTCTCACTCGGGCTTTTTAAATTGTAACTATACTGACGATTGAAAAAAGGCTCTATTTCCGCTATAATAGGTTAGTTAAGGTAAAAGGAGAGAACCAATGTAGAAGGATCCTACCTACTAAAAAATACGTTTTAAAAAAATAACTGAGGAAGAAAGAATGACAATAACTGACGAAATTAAAAAACGCCGTACCTTTGCCATCATCTCCCACCCGGATGCTGGTAAAACGACGATTACAGAGCAGTTGCTCTACTTTGGGGGAGAGATTCGGGAAGCCGGTACGGTAAAAGGAAAGAAAACAGGTAACTTTGCTAAATCTGACTGGATGGATATCGAGAAACAACGTGGGATTTCGGTAACTTCATCCGTGATGCAGTTTGACTATGATGGAAAACGGGTCAACATCCTAGACACCCCAGGGCACGAGGACTTTTCAGAAGATACCTACCGTACCTTGATGGCGGTAGATGCTGCAGTCATGGTGGTGGACTCTGCCAAGGGTATCGAGGCCCAAACCAAGAAATTGTTTGAGGTTGTCAAACACCGTGGCATTCCAGTCTTTACCTTTATGAACAAGCTGGACCGTGACGGTCGCGAGCCACTGGACCTCTTGCAAGAACTGGAAGAAGTCTTGGGCATCGCAAGTTACCCAATGAACTGGCCGATTGGGATGGGGAAAGCCTTTGAGGGACTCTATGACCTTTATAACCAACGCTTGGAGCTCTATAAAGGAGATGAGCGTTTTGCTAGTCTAGAAGATGGGGACAAGCTTTTTGCTAACAATCCTTTCTACGAGCAAGTGAAAGACGACATCGAACTCTTGCAAGAAGCTGGGAATGAATTCTCAGAAGAAGCCATCCTTGCGGGTGAATTAACACCAGTCTTCTTCGGATCAGCGTTGACGAACTTTGGGGTGCAGACTTTCTTGGAAACCTTCTTGAAGTTTGCTCCAGAACCACATGGCCACAAGAAGACAGATGGAGAGATTGTCGACCCTTATGACAAGGATTTCTCAGGCTTTGTCTTTAAAATCCAGGCCAATATGGACCCTCGTCACCGTGACCGGATTGCCTTTGTCCGTATTGTATCGGGTGAATTTGAGCGTGGGATGAATGTTAACCTCCCTCGTACTGGTAAGGGCGCTAAGCTATCAAATGTCACCCAGTTTATGGCCGAAAGCCGTGAAAATGTGACCAATGCCGTAGCTGGAGATATCATCGGGGTATACGATACTGGTACTTATCAAGTTGGGGATACACTGACTGTTGGAAAAAACAAGTTCGAATTTGAACCACTGCCAACCTTTACGCCTGAAATCTTCATGAAGGTATCTGCTAAGAACGTTATGAAGCAAAAATCCTTCCACAAGGGGATTGAGCAATTGGTGCAAGAAGGGGCCATCCAGCTTTATACCAACTACCAAACAGGGGAATACATGTTAGGTGCAGTTGGGCAACTCCAGTTTGAAGTCTTTAAGCACCGCATGGAAAATGAATACAATGCAGAAGTGGTCATGAGCCCAATGGGTAAAAAGACCGTTCGCTGGATCAAACCAGAAGACTTAGATGAGCGCATGTCTTCAAGCCGGAACATCTTGGCCAAAGACCGCTTTGACCAGCCTGTCTTCCTCTTTGAAAACGACTTTGCCCTCCGCTGGTTTGCGGACAAGTATCCAGATGTCGAGTTAGAGGAAAAGATGTAACTCAGCACCAACAATTGGAACTAAAGTCCCTAATTGTTGGACGCTAGCCACTCTTTAGGCTTACTTTGGGAATAGAATATATTAGTTAAAAAAACCAGCTCAAGCGAGCTGGTTTTTATTGTTCTGTAATAAGGAGTCTTCCCAAAAATTCTTGTAAGATAAAGAAGACAATGAGGCTAGCAATGGTTTCCCCTAAGAAGGACGAACTATTCACAACAAGAGAATAAATATAGGCACTTTGGCCAGCTGGAGCATAGCTTCCCCAGAAGATGACACCTGCAATGTAGTGAATGAGGTAGCGTGCCAATCCACCCAAGATGACTCCGACAGTAATATAAGTGAGTGTCTGAAGTCGTTTCTTTTCTTGGATAGCCTTATCAAGGGCAGGTTTGACAATTCCACTCAGACCAATCAAGCTGAAGGCTACAAAGTATTCTAAGAAACCTTGGATTGGAGTCAACCAACCACCAGCTGCTTCCCCCGTTACGACTTGCAAGAGTCCCCAGATGAATCCCCCCATGGCACCAGCCTTGACGCCCCAGCGAAAACTAAGGAGAAAGATAGGAACCATTTTAAAGGATAGAGAAATCCAAGGACCTAAGGACATGGGTTGAGTAACCAAATCCAAGATATAAGCAATGGTCGCTAAGAGAGCGACCTCAATCATTGGTCGAACCGTAGTTTTCGACATAAAAAAACCTCCTATACCAATCGTTTTGATTGGCTCATTTGTTGCCACACCAAAACGACGTCATAGAAGTTCTCTATTTCATTCTGTTTTGAGACACATCCCTACGCAGGTCCTAACCTGATCAGGTGGTAAGAGTTTAGGCCAGTAACGAACACCTATGGTATCCAAGCTAGCCAATCTCAGCAAATGCTCCTCTTGTGACTCTTACATTATACTATCTAAAAAAACTTCCTGCAACTTTTTAACTCGCAAAAAATATGGTATAGTTATAAAGATAGAAAATGCACAAGTTGTGGAGGAAATAATCATGGGTATTTTTGCAGGTTTGATGGGCAATGCTTCTCAAAAAGACGTCGATAAGGTTGAAAAAGATTTAGGGGATATCCTAGTTCCAGGTGAGCAGGTAACCCTGGCTTTTAGCTTGATTCGTGACTTGATTGTCTTTACGGAGTACCGTCTCATTTTGGTGGACAAACAAGGGATGACAGGGAAGAAAACATCTTATAAATCCCTTCCTTATCGTTCCATTTCGCGTTTTTCAGTAGAAACATCTGGTCATTTTGATTTGGATGCTGAATTAAAAATTTGGGTCTCATCAGCTGTAGAACCATCAGAAACACTCCAATTTAAGAGTGATAATAGTGTCATCGAAATCCAGCAGGCTTTGGCAGCAGCTGTTTTGCGTTGATAAGTGAATGAGGACAGGACTCGTATAGTGATTTTGGATGATCGGTAGGAGTACTGGTAGATAAGGTAAAGAGGAAACGAAATGTTCGTTGAAAAAAAGTTAGGAGATGGTCGGAGTTGGATTAATATTGATTCTGACTTGATTGCAGAAACATCCCAGTTGTACCAAAAGTATGGTATTGATCAAGAAACCATTGAATATGCATTGGATAAAAATGAACGTGCCCACATGGATTACAACCGTGAAAATGGAACTGTGACTTTTATTTATAATGTCTTGGACATGGAAAAGGAAAAGGAATATTATGAAACGATTCCAATGACTTTCATTGTCCAGGGGCCACGTCTTGTAACTATTAGTAACCGAGACAACGCCTATATTATTGCACAAATGGAACGCTATGTTGATGCTCATGAAAGTTTATCCACCTTTAAACTCTTGTTTGCAGGCCTTGAGATGATTAGTAATGCTTATTATCCGATTATTGAGCGTCTAGATAAGCACAAGGATGAGATTACTCGTCTCTTACGAAAAACGACAACTAGTAAGAACCTTTATGCTCTTTCTGACGTGGAAACAGGTATGGTCTATCTAGCATCCGCTGCCAAGCAAAATCGCATGCTTCTGGAACATATCAGGGCTCACCTAATCTACCGACAATTTGATGATGTGGAAAAAGAACAATTTGATGATGCCATGATTGAGGCCAGACAGTTGGTGTATATGACGGAGTTGAACTCTCAGGTCTTGCAGCAATTGTCTAGCTCTTACAATAACATCCTAAATAACAATTTGAATGATAATTTGACCACCTTGACCATCTTAGAAGCTCTGTTAGCGGTCTTAGCAGTTGTCACTGGTTTCTTTGGAATGAATGTTCCATTGCCGTTTACAAATGATCCCAATGCCTGGATTTATATTTCGGTCGCTAGCTTCGTCTTGTGGTTGATGTTATCACGAATCTTGCGCTGGATTGCCCATAAACGATAAAAAAAGAGAGGTAGGGAAGAAATTCCTTACCTCTTTCGTATCTTGGCTATTTCAGAAAATCCTTCATTTTTAACTCTGCCTCCCCTAAGAAGAAGAGGCAGTTTTGATACAAGTGATCGACTGTACAAAATCTTCTTGGAAATAGTAGGAGTAGATTTAAAAGTACTGAGTGGATTATAAACAATTTATAATTGGATTGAATCGTTGAATCAGTTAAATGAATGAAGCATTTTAATGATACTGAAATAACCTAGATACTAGAATCATTATACATATTTTCATATTAAAAATCAAGGAAACAATCCCAAAATAAAAGGGGATTTATTGTGAGTGAAAATTTTTAGAAAGCCTATTGTAACGCTGTTTTTATGAGGTGATTCAAAGTAAAGAAGAGACTTCACAGTCTTTTATATTATCGCAAATTTAAAAAATAAATTATACTAATTATCCAAAGGTAGAAAGAACTTTTTTGAAAGGGGTTACGCAATAAAAACCTTTTAACCTGTTTCGTTTTACTATCTTTTAACCCTAGTCTATGGTATACTAGATAAGTTGCAAAGAAAGCAGTACTTTTCTTTAGTGGAAAAGAAGCAACACGGTCTTTCATAAAAGCTATGAAAGTACGTCATGACAAGAAAAGTATAAACTAAGCGCTATAGGATGGCTTCGCACCATCTTTAGAAAGAAGAATAACGTGAAATTTAATGAATTTAATCTTTCTGCTGATTTGTTAGCAGAAATTGAAAAAGCAGGATTTGTAGAAGCAAGTCCTATCCAAGAGCAAACCATTCCTTTGGCTCTTGATGGGAAAGATGTTATCGGTCAAGCTCAGACTGGTACAGGGAAAACTGCAGCCTTTGGCTTGCCAACCCTTGAAAAAATTCGTACAGAAGAAGCGACCATTCAAGCTTTGGTCATCGCGCCAACTCGTGAACTAGCTGTACAAAGTCAGGAAGAGCTCTTCCGCTTTGGTCGAAGCAAGGGTGTAAAAGTCCGTTCTGTTTATGGTGGTTCAAGTATCGAAAAACAAATCAAGGCACTTAAATCAGGTGCTCATATCGTAGTTGGAACGCCTGGTCGTCTCCTAGACTTGATCAAACGCAAGGCCTTGAAATTACAAGACATTGAAACCCTCATCCTGGACGAAGCAGATGAGATGCTCAACATGGGCTTCCTTGAGGATATTGAAGCCATCATCTCTCGTGTCCCAGAAAATCGTCAAACCTTACTCTTTTCAGCAACCATGCCTGAAGCTATCAAACGCATCGGGGTTCAATTTATGAAAGACCCAGAGCATGTGAAGATTGCTGCCAAAGAGTTGACAACCGAACTAGTAGATCAGTACTATATCCGAGTTAAGGAACAAGAAAAATTTGACACCATGACTCGTCTCATGGACGTGGAGCAACCAGAGCTTGCGATCGTATTTGGTCGTACCAAACGCCGTGTAGATGAGTTGACTCGTGGTCTGAAGATCCGTGGTTTCCGTGCAGAAGGGATTCATGGAGACCTTGACCAAAACAAACGTCTTCGAGTCCTTCGTGATTTCAAAAATGGCAATCTGGATGTCCTCGTAGCAACAGACGTTGCAGCTCGTGGTTTGGATATCTCAGGTGTGACCCATGTCTACAACTATGATATTCCACAAGATCCAGAAAGCTATGTTCACCGTATCGGCCGTACAGGTCGTGCTGGTAAGTCAGGTCAATCGATTACTTTCGTAGCACCAAATGAGATGGGCTACCTTCAAATCATTGAAAACTTGACCAAGAAACGCATGAAAGGCCTCAAGCCTGCAAGTGCAGAAGAAGCCTTCCAAGCTAAGAAACAGGTTGCACTCAAGAAAATTGAACGTGACTTTGCGGATGAAGCTATTCGAGGTAACTTCGACAAATTTGCCAAAGACGCTCGTAAATTGGCTGCAGAATTCAGCCCAGAAGAATTGGCCATGTACATCCTTAGCTTGACGGTTCAGGATCCAGATAGTCTTCCAGAAGTTGAAATTGCGCGTGAGAAACCATTACCATTCAAACCATCTGGTGGTGGATTTGGCGGAAAAGGCAAGTCTGGTCGCGGTGGACGTCGTGGTGATGACCGTCGAGATCGTGATCGCCGTGGCAATGGTCGTCGTGATGACTATCGTAAAGGTGGACGTTCAAAGGATCGCTTTGATAAAGAGAAACGTTACCGTAAGGATCATAAAAAACCTCGCAATACGTCAAGCGAGAAGAAAACAGGCTTTGTGATTCGGAACAAAGGAGATAAATAAAAAATACAAGGGTAAACACATGTTTACCCTTGTATATTTATAAGGAGACCGAAATTCGTAAACAAAACGTTTGCTATCACTCTGTGATAGCGCTATCAATTCTGTTAACATATTAAGAATACAACTTTTTATAAGTCCTGTCAACAGATTTGCTAAAAAAAATCTACTTTTTTTAAAAAGATGAACAAAAAATAAATTTTTTCTACAAAAATGACCAACAAAATAAGTGATTAATATAGAAAAAAATCGATAAAATGTTTGTTTCTTATTGAAAATGTTCACTATTATAGTATAATGAAAGCAGAAATAGGAAAGTAGGACGTCATATGAAAGAGAGTAGACACGTAGCAATCTTACAAGAGTTGGATAAAAATGAAGTAGTCTCTGTTAAGGATCTGAGCGATCTCTTAGGTGTAACCGATATGACAATTCGACGAGATTTGATGGACTTAGAAGAACAAGGCTTGTTGGTTCGTGTTCATGGAGGGGCCCATCGAAAAATCAAAGATAGTCTGGCAGAAGTTTCCCATACAGAAAAGAACATGTTGAACGTGGAAGAGAAAAGGGAGATTGCTCAAAAATGTGCAGCTTTGATTGATGAAGGCGATACAATTTTTATTGGAGCAGGGACCACTACAGATTTTATTAGCGATTATCTTGATGGGAAACATGTCAGTATTGTCACCAATTCCTTGCCGATTTTTGAAAAATTAAAAGACCAACCGAATTGTGATATCATTCTAGTTGGCGGACGCTATAGGGTCAAGACACAGACCTTTGTAGGGCAGTTTGCTAATAAGCTCTTAAAGGAAATTAAGGTTTCGAAAGCCTTTATCGGGGTAAATGGAATCGACGGTCATACAGCAATGACTGCAAACGAAGAAGAAGGAAATGGTAATAAAATTATTCTTAACAATGCCATTGAAAAGTATGTAGTAGCAGATAACAGTAAGTTTGACAGCTATTCTTTCTATGCTTTTTACCGTCTAGATGATTTAGATGCGGTGATTACCGATCATTCTATCTCTAATAAGGTGCGAGAAAAATACAATTCTTATACAAAAATTTTGTAAAAATTAGAAAAGAAACAGCTAAACGGCCAGGATTCAAGCAGATTCTGGTCTTTTTTATATCCTTTAATAGGGGAGGGGTTATAAATAAATCTATAAAAAATAAACAAAAAAGAACAAAAAATTACATATTGTAATTGACAGCGCATTCATATAGTGATATACTTATCATGTAATTAAAAGATATTTTAAAAGTGGAAGGGGTGAAAAGATGGGATTAAATCAACTGTTTAATCGGGAATTAGTCTTTTGCCTAGATGTTGCGAATCAAGAAGAATTGTTTGACCAGGTTGCAACTTTATTGGAAGAACGTCAGATTGTGACAGATTCTTATCGAGCTGCATTAAAAGAGAGAGAGAAATCGTTCCCTACTGGCTTGGATATGGAATTTCTAGGAAAGGATCTTCCGAATGTAGCGATTCCTCATACGGATATCATCCATAACCTAACAGAGAATATTGTAGTTGTTCGATTGAAAAATCCGGTAACCTTCCACAATATGATCGCACCTGATAAAGAAGTAGAAGTTTCTCTTTTATTCTTCATCATTAACAATTCTAGTTCCAGCCAAACAAACATTTTGGCGCATTTGATGGATTTCTTTACGACAAATGGAAATCTTGAAAACATGTCGAAATTGGAAACTGAAGAAGACTTATATCGCTATATCACAGAAGCGATTGCTTAATAGTAAAAATTAAAAATATTTATAATGGAGGTCATTCAAATGATTAAAATTTTAGCTGCCTGTGGTGCAGGGGTTAACTCAAGCCACCAAATCAAAAGCGCTCTAGAAGAAGAGCTTTCAAACCGTGGATATGATGTACAATGTGATGCGGTAATGGTAAAAGATGTGAATGAAGATTTGATTAAAGGTTATGATATCTTTACACCAATCGCTGCAACAGATTTAGGCTTTGATCCTGGTATTCCAGTAGTTGAAGCTGGTCCAATCTTATTCCGTATTCCAGCTATGAGCGCTCCGGTATATGACAATATCGAAGCAGCCATCAAAGAACACGGTTTAAGCTAATTCGTTTATCTGTATTTTGTAAGCGGTTCCTATGCCTGGAATTGCTGACATTCTTAATTTTGTAAAATATAAAAATATAAATCGGGAGGATTTATTATGAATGGCATTATCGATTTTGCCAATAAGTTTTTCAAACCCATTCTAGATATGGGTGCACCGATCATCATGTTGATCGTCCTAACTCTATTGGCACTTTTGTTTGGAGTGAAATTCTCCAAAGCGCTTGAAGGTGGTATTAAACTTGCCATCGCCCTTACAGGTATCGGTGCAATCATCGGTATGTTGAATGGAGCTTTCTCAGCGTCTCTTGCAAAATTCGTTGAGAACACTGGTATTCAATTGAATATCACAGACGTTGGTTGGGCACCACTTGCGACCATCACTTGGGGGTCTGCCTGGACACTTTACTTCTTGCTAGTTATGTTGGTTGTCAACATTGTCATGCTTGCAATGAAGAAAACAGATACACTTGATGTCGATATCTTTGATATCTGGCACTTGTCTATCACAGGTCTTTTGATTAAATGGTATGCGGATAAAAATGGAGTTAGCGCAGGAGTTTCCCTCTTAGTTGCCACTCTTGCAGTTGTTCTTGTAGGGATTATGAAAATCATCAACTCAGACTTGATGAAACCAACATTTGACGATTTGTTGAATGCACCAAGTTCATCACCTATGACTTCAACTCACATGAACTACATGATGAACCCAATCATCATGGTTTTGGATAAAATCTTTGACAAATTCTTCCCAGGTCTTGACAAATACGACTTTGACGCAGCTAAATTGAACAAGAAAATTGGTTTCTGGGGATCTAAATTCTTCATCGGTTTCCTTCTTGGTATCGTCATCGGTATCATGGGTACTCCACATCCAGTTGCTGATGTAGCTGATGCTAAAACTTGGGAATTGGTTATTAAAGGTTGGATCAGCCTTGGTTTGACTGCCGGTGTCTGCTTGGAATTGTTCTCATTGATCGGTTCTTGGTTCATCGCAGCGGTAGAACCATTGTCACAAGGTATTACAAACGTTGCTACTAAACGTCTTCAAGGACGTAAATTCAATATCGGTTTGGACTGGCCATTTATCGCTGGTCGTGCAGAAATCTGGGCTTGTGCAAACGTACTTGCACCAATCATGTTGATCGAAGCAGTGCTTCTTTCTAAAGTCGGAAATGGTATCTTGCCACTTGCAGGGATCATCGCTATGGGTGTGACTCCAGCTTTGTTGGTTGTAACACGTGGTAAATTGATCCGTATGATCGTGTTTGGAACACTCTTGTTGCCACTCTTCCTTCTTTCAGGTACTCTTATCGCACCATTCGCTACTGAATTGGCGAAAAGTGTAAAAGCCTTTCCAGAAGGAGTTGACAAAGCTCAATTGATCACTCACTCAACTCTTGAAGGACCTGTTGAAAAATTGCTTGGTTGGACAATCGGTAATGCAACAACTGGTGATATTAAATTGATTATTGGTGTTGTTGCCTTCTTAGCATTCTACGTTGGAATCTTTGCATGGTACAGAAAACAAATGATCAAACGTAACGAAGAATACGCAGCAAATGCAAAATAATCCGCTCCTAAATATGTAACTTGATAAAACTAGGGTATCAATTTTCCAGACATGGAGGGGTAGCCTAGTTTTTTCTCTAAAATAACATGCTAAGGAGTGAAATATGAGGATAGCTTTAAAAAATAATGATCTGGAAGTTTGTTTCAAGGAGTTAGGTGGTGAGCTGACCTCTATCAAGGATCAGGAAGGTATCGAATATCTTTGGCAGGGTGATGCTCAGTATTGGAGTGGCCAAGCCCCAGTTCTCTTTCCTATCTGTGGTTCGGTTCGAAATGATACAACCATGTATCGCCCTCAAGGTGTTGGGAAGATCCCTCGCCACGGGCTGGTTCGCAAGAAAAACTTTGAGCTGGTAGAGCAAACAGAAGATCGGGTGACTTTTGGGATAGAAGATACGGAAGAAATGTATCAGCAATATCCCTATCATTTCAGATTAGAAATTTCTTATCAATTACTTGGTAAGAAGATTCAAGTAACCTATCGGGTTCACCATCTTGGTGAGGAAGGAGTCATGCCCTTTTTCGTTGGTGGCCATCCAGGATTTAATTGTCCGTTACTGGCGGATGAAGGATTTGAAGATTACTACCTGGAATTCGAACAAGAAGAGACCTGTAGTATTCCTAAATCCTATCCAGAGACAGGCTTGCTAAACGTCTTTGATCGGACACCTTTCTTACAGCAAGAGAAAATCCTAAATCTCGATTACGATCTCTTCCAAAAGGATGCCATCACCTTAGATTGCTTACAATCAAGAAGGGTGATCCTCCGCTCTAAAAAGCACGAAAAAGGAGTAAGCCTTCATTTTCCAGATTTTTCAAACTTGATTATCTGGACAACACCAAATAAAGGACCTTTTATCGCTTTAGAGCCTTGGTCTGGTTTATCCACTTCCCTTGAAGAGAGTGATTATTTGGAATATAAAAAGCAAGTTCGACTTTTGCCAGCAGGTCAAGAAGCAGAACTTAGTTTTGAAATCGAAATTTTATAGAAAATAATGTTGTTGAATATAGAAGTTTCTGTATTTGATTGAAAAATGAATTAAAAGAAGGAGCATAATATGTCAGTTATTATTGGTGCGGATGCAGCAGGTATCCGCTTAAAAGAAGTAGTCAAAGAATATTTGGAAGCAGAAGGTTTCCAAGTCGTGGACGTGACAGAAGAAGGGCAAGACTTTGTCGATGTGACCTTAGCTGTTGCAAAAGAAGTGAAACAAGCAGAAGATAATCTGGGTATTGTTATTGACGCTTACGGAGCTGGTCCATTCATGGTCGCTACTAAAATTAAAGGAATGGTTGCAGCAGAAGTTTCAGATGAGCGTTCTGCCTATATGACTCGTGGCCACAACAATTCTCGCATGATCACCATGGGTGCTCAAATCGTGGGTGACCAATTGGCCAAAAATATCGCCAAAGGTTTTGTAAACGGTAAGTATGACGGCGGTCGCCACCAAATCCGTGTCGATATGCTTAACAAGATGTGCTAAGGGGAGGAGTAAAAGAATGAAAATTGCAATTGGATGTGACCATATTGTCACAAATGAAAAAATGGCTGTTTCTGAATTTTTGAAATCAAAAGGCTATGAAGTCCTTGACTTCGGAACCTATGACCATGCGCGCACCCACTATCCAATTTTTGGGAAAAAAGTCGGAGAAGCAGTAGCTAGTGGTCAAGCAGACCTTGGAGTTTGTATCTGTGGAACGGGTGTTGGCATTAACAACGCGGTTAATAAGGTCCCTGGAATCCGTTCAGCCTTGGTACGCGACATGACAACGGCTCTTTATGCAAAAGAAGAACTCAATGCTAATGTCATTGGTTTTGGTGGGAAAGTAACCGGTGAATTGCTCATGTGTGATATCATTGAAGCATTCATTCATGCAGAATACAAACCAAGTGAAGAAAACAAGAAATTGATTGCCAAGATTCAACATTTGGAAAC